>JACVXU010000104.1 GCA_015661185.1 Bacteroidota bacterium | reverse complement strand
TGATGAAGGCTTTGAGTAGTCTTCTTCCTGAGGACGTTCAGCTTGTCATTTTCGGGGGTTGATTCCTGCACCTTCGCTGACCATCCGCACTCGCCCCGCCAATTTCCTCTTGGACATTCGCACAATAATTGCTATCGTTCGCAGAGTTTTGGTTCTGCATCCAACACGTTGCCTTTAAGCTGACCCTGATGCTGCTCAGTCCTTGGGCAGAAGAATTCGCTTTCGTTCCACTGTAGTCGAATTTCGCATACTCCCACCATCATATCGAAGCAAGGAATGGCGATCCATATCTTTCGCAGAAAGACCCTCGACCTCATTGCTGAAGATGCAGAGCGTTCGACGGATACTCACCTGAAGCGCTCCCTCGGCGCCGTTGATCTTGTCTCGCTCGGTATCGGTGCGATAATCGGCACCGGAATCTTTGCAGTCATCGGTACTGCCGCGGCCGGAGGTCCAAGTCACCTTGGGGCAGGTCCCGGAGTGATGCTCTCGTTCATCATCACCGCCATTGCGTGCGGGTTCTGCGCCCTTTGTTATGCCGAGTTTGCCGCCCTCGTGCCTATCTCGGGAAGTGCGTATACATACTCCTATGCGACACTCGGCGAAATTGTCGCCTGGATCATTGGGTGGGACCTTATCATCGAATATGCCGTCGGCAATGTTGCGGTGGCGATCGCATGGGCAGCATACTTCCATCAGCTCTTTGATGGACTGGGGGTTCACATCCCCGCCTGGCTCGCAGTCGATTACCGTTCCGCACATCAGGCAGCGGAGGCGGTGGCTGCTGCAGGTGGTTCAGTCTCGCTCAACCTCACACTTCCGTTCGAGGCATGGCAGACTCACCCGACGATCATGGGCATACCAGTGATTTTCAATTTCCTTGCGATTGGAATCGTCGCCGCAGTAACCTGGATCCTGGTGAGGGGTATCAAAGAATCTTCCCGGGCAAACAACATCATGGTTGCCCTGAAACTCGTCATCCTCCTGTTCTTCATCGGTGTCGGCTCCTCACCCATCCTCTTGAAACGCAAGCTATCCTGTAGGCTGAAACAATGTTCTGGCAGAGCTCTGCCTTCTTTCTCTCCAGTTCTGCCTTGCTCATTTTCTTCGCCTTTATCGGCTTCGATGCAATATCCACCGCTGCGGAGGAGTGCAAGAATCCCGGACGCGATATGCCGATTGGAATTATCGGCTCGCTGGTTGTCTGCACGATCATCTACATTGCGACCGCCGCGGTGCTAACCGGTATCGAGCCGTGGAGCCAACTCGGGGTTGCGGATCCGCTCGCCGCGGTCTTTGCGCGTCTCGGCCTGAATTGGGCAGCAGGCATTGTCTCCCTCGGTGCCGTGATATCCATGACAGCCGTGTTGCTCGTCTTTCAGCTTGGACAACCGAGAATATTCTTCTCGATGTCGCGCGATGGCTTACTGCCCAAATACTTTTCCAGAGTGCATCCGAAGTATCAGACACCGCATGTGACAACGATCTGGACGGGGGTCGGGGTTGCCGTGGTCGCGTCTGTCGCGAATATCAATGAAATCGTCGAGCTCACAAACATCGGAACGCTGTTCGCATTTATCCTCGTGTGTGCCGGCATCATCATCTTGCGTCGCATCGACCCGGACCGCCCGAGAGTGTTCAAAACGCCTTTTGTGCCATGGGTGCCGTTGATGGGCATCGCCATGTGCCTCTATCTGATGCTGGGTCTTCCGCTTGTCACATGGATCCGGTTTGGTGTGTGGCTCGCAGCAGGAATGGTGCTCTACTTTACGTACGGATTCTGGAAGAGTCATATGCGGACTCGTGAGAAGGGAACTTCAACATGAGTGCGCCTCCGACGGTTGAACCACAATCCTCAGGTCAACACGACCAGCCTCAATTGTTGCGTGTTCTGGGGCTTCGCGAAGGTATTGCGATTCATATGGGGGTCATCATCGGATCTGGCATCTTCATCGTGCCGGCGACGATTGCAGGCTCTCTCCATGCTATGGGTCCAATTATCCTGGTCTGGGTGGTGGCGGGCCTCCTGACTCTTTTTGGCGCGTTGACACTCGCGGAGCTTAGCTCCGTGCTCCCACAAGCCGGTGGTCCGTATGTCTACCTCAAGCACAGCTTCGGCCGTGTCTGGGGCTTCCTCTTCAGCTGGAACGACTATTTCATAAACAAAGCCGGCTCGGCTGCGGCGATCGCGGTTGCGTTCGCCACCTATCTCGGCTACTTCATTCCCGCATTGAATCCTGCACATCCGATGATCAGTGGCGAATGGTCGTTCTTCGGGCATCCGATGGAGTTCTCGTTCGGCTGGGTTCAGATTGTCGCGATAGCCACGATCGCTCTTGTGACATTCATCAATGTCCGGGGCGTGAAGTTTGGCGGATGGGTGATGAACATTTTTACGACGGCGAAAGTTGTTGCACTCGTCGGACTGATCCTGGCTGTCATTTTTTCTGGAAAAGGGAGTGCATCAAATTTCCTTCCGTGGTGGCCTGAACACTGGACAAGCGAGTTGCCCGCGGCGTTCGGCCTGGCGATGATTTCAGCCCTCTGGGCGTATGACGGATGGATCGACGTGACACTCACAGCCGGGGAATTCAAGAATCCCGAGCGGAATGTACCATTGTCATTGGTGTTTGGGTCACTCGCCGTGATAGTCTTGTACATCGCCGCGAACCTGGCGTTTGCCTATGCCATACCGGTGCAGGCAATGGCGGGCTCTCCGCGTATTGCAGCTGAAGTTGCACAAACCGTCCTCGGGCCAATCGGAGCATCGCTGATCGTCATTGGAATACTGTGCTCGACATTTGGAACGACGAACGGCATGCTGCTGAGTGGGCCACGGTCGATCTATGCAGCCGGAGTGGATGGAACGTTTTCGAAATCGTTCGGCAAGGTACACCCTCAGTATCGGAGTCCATATATTGCCATTATCTCGCTTGGTGTCTGGGGTTCGCTCCTGACGTTCAGCGGAACATACAACCAGATCATAGCATACGTTGTCTTTGGATCATGGGCGTTCTACGCGATGACGGCGGTCAGCGTCATCGTCCTGCGACGGAAGATGCCGAACGCGAAGCGGCCTTACAAAGCCTGGGGATATCCGTACGCGACATTGCTGTTTGTCGCAATCGCTTCGTGGTTCATCTACAACACCCTGGTCGAAGATACCAGGAACGCAGTGATTGGTATCGTCCTGCTTCTCGTCTCTCTTCCATTTTATTACTACTGGGTGAGGAAGAAACCGCAGCGTGGAGACGGCGTCTGAACGGACATTCCTTTTCATCGACAGAAACCTCGATCCTGTGCTCAGCCTAAAACTTGATCTCATACAAACTCTCGCGATTGCGGCAGTTGTCTTCTACTGCGGAGTACTCCTCAAAACAAAGATCCCAATCCTTGAAAGGTTGAATATCCCGTCGGCAGTCGTCGGAGGATTGATATTCGCCGGCCTGATGTTGCTTACGCGCGATCGGTACCTGAATGTGGAATTCGATGCGGCGACGCAGCCGCTCTTCATGGTCGTGTTCTTCACAACCATTGGTATGGGGGCAAGTTTACCGTTGTTGAAGAGGGGAGGCGCGCAGGTTCTCATCTTCCTCATCATTTCGACTCTCTTCTGCTTTCTCCAGAACTTTCTGGGGATGGGAATAGCGAAGCTCTTTGGCGTCAACGCATTGCTTGGTGTGCTTGCCGGTTCCGTGACACTCGTTGGCGGTCCGGCGACGGCGCTCGCTTTTGCGCCGCTCTTCAAGGATGCGGGTGTCGTTGGCGCGGATACGCTCGGCCTGACGGCGGCGACATTCGGTATCGTCTGCGGTGGCATCGTTGGTGGGCCCGTTGGTACGTGGCTGATCAAGCGCCATCATCAGGAGCGAAGCGGTCCGTCGAGTGGAAAAAGCGCTGCGGAAATCTGCCAACCGGACAAAATAACGATTCAGGTGGATCGTGAAGACTCGAGCCTGATGGTAAGCATCATTGTCGCAGCAATCGCGATGGGACTTGGTTCCATCGTCAGCAAGTACTTCCAGTCGCTTGGGTGGACGCTCCCCGCGTACATAGGGGCGATGCTTGTTGCCTCGGTCTTGCGGAATCTCGATGACGCGCATGGATGGTTCAAGATCGATCACAGCGCGATGACGCTCATCGGCACGATCTCCCTCAATATCTTCTTAGTGGTTGCGCTGATGAACCTCAGGCTGTGGGAATTGCTTCACCTGGCGATTCCGTTGTTCGCCATTCTCGTCGCACAGGTCTTCGTCGTGGCCCTGTTCGCTGCGACATTGTCGTACCGATTCATGGGGAAGGACTACGAGTCCGCAGTGATGGCAAGTGGTTTCATCGGGTTTGTCCTTGGCACCACAGCAAACGCCGTGGCAAACATGAAAACGTTGGTTGGGAAATTTGGCCCCGCCCCACGCGCATTCCTCGTCGTCCCAATAGTAGGGGCGTTCTTCATCGATTTTACCAATGCACTAATTATCACGCTCTTCCTGAACTGGTTAGGATAACTGCAGTGAACATACCAAAACCGAGTTTGACACAATGGATTTTTGTCGGAATGGGGGTCGGCTTGCTCATTGGTTGGCTCGCTCCCGAGTTTGCTGTCACTCTGCGCCCCTTCAGCACTGTCTTTCTACGGCTCATCAAATCGATAGTCGCTCCCCTCATTTTCGCTACACTGGTAGTCGGTATAGCCGGGCATGGCGACTTGAAGCAGGTGGGGAGGATGGGAGTGAAGGCAATCGTCTATTTCGAAGTTGTGACAACGATTGCCCTTATCATCGGCCTTGTCGTAGTCAATGTCATCAAGCCGGGGGTGGGGGCGACACTCCATGCGGCGGAAGGCATGGGTGATCTCGTTGCGAAGAAACAGACGTTTGGAGATGTTCTCACGCATGTGTTCCCGCAGAGCTTTTTCGAGGCCGCGGCGAATGGGGAGGTATTGCAGGTCGTGGTGTTCACGCTGATCTTCAGCATTGCTCTCGCCATGGTGGCGAAAGAGAAACGGGAGATCATCCTGCAGTTCTGTGATTCACTGGCTGAAACGATGTTCAAGTTCACGAACATCGTGATGAAGTATGCGCCGGTCGGAGTCGCCGCTGCGATCGCTGTGACGGTGGGGAACAAGGGACTTTCGGTTCTCATCAACCTCGGCCTCCTGGTCGTGTCGCTGTACGTCGCATTGATCATCTTTGTTGTCTTTGTATTTGGCGGTGTGGCCCTGATGGCCAGGATTCCCATACGGCAGTTCCTCAACGCCGTGAAGGAACCGGCCCTCATCGCGTTCTCAACAACGAGTTCCGAAGCAGCTCTTCCGAAAGCGATGCTGGCGATGGAAGCGTTTGGTGTTCCGCGGCGCATCGTTTCCTTCGTTATACCTACCGGGTACAGTTTCAACCTTGACGGATCGTCGCTGTATCTCTCGCTCGCGGCGATTTTCGTTGCTCAGGCAGCAGGCATTGATCTCTCCATTGGCCAACAATGTGTCATCGTGTTGACGCTGATGCTGACAAGCAAGGGTGTCGCTGGCGTTTCCCGTGCGGCGCTCGTCGTGCTTGCCGGAACACTGTCCAGCTTCGGATTGCCCCTTGAGGGTGTAGCGGTCCTCCTGGGCGTCGATCAGCTGATGGATATGGGACGCACGATGGTGAACGTCGTGGGCAACTGTCTGGCGACGGTTGTCATAGCCCGATGGGAAGGGGAATTCAAACCGGCCACGTAGGAGAAGAGGGGATAGGTCCCTCAAAACATTCTCAATTTTGAGATGTCGTGTTGGCAAAGTATTTTGTAAGTTGTAGCAATCTGCTTCCAGCTTAACCTCCCGCAGTACACCAGTAGATAGAAAGAACCACAGAGGGATCTATGGAATTGTATCTCATCCTTGGCATTAGTGTTCTCGGGCTTCTGTTCGCGCTCTATCTCATGCGCGACGTTTTGCGACGTGACGTCGGAACTGAGCAAATGAGAGAGATCTCCGATGCAATCAAGATGGGTGCGGAGGCTTTTCTGAGGCGACAGAACCGCACGATTGCAGTACTCGCGATTGCGCTCGCGGCCCTCATATACATCCTCTACGCGTTTGTGCGAACTCCGACTGTACACGATCCGGCCGGTCCGGCTGCTCTCGCATTCTGGACGACCCTTTCGTTTCTTCTTGGAGCAAGCTGTTCCGTCGCTGCCGGATATATGGGGATGTGGATATCGATTCGCGCCAACATCCGAACGGCATCTGAGGCGGTGAAGGGAATGAATGGGGCGCTCCAGACAGCTCTGCGTGGCGGAGCGGTGTCTGGATTTTTTGTCGTTGCCATGAGTCTGCTCGGTGTCGCCGGGCTCTTTGCGATCGTTGATTACTTTGGGGTAACGAAGGACCTCGCCAAAATTCCTCTTCTCATCGTGGGATATGGATTTGGTGCCAGCTTCGTCGCGTTGTTTGCCCAGCTCGGCGGCGGGATCTATACCAAGGCCGCTGATGTGGGGGCGGATCTTGTCGGCAAAGTTGAAGCGGGTATTCCGGAAGATGATCCTCGCAATCCTGCTGTCATTGCTGACCTCGTTGGTGATAACGTAGGCGATTGTGCGGGCCGGGGTGCGGACCTCTTTGAGTCAACAGCAGCCGAAAACATCGGTGCGATGATTCTAGCCGCGGGGCTGTATGTCTCCAACGCCAGCTACTTCGAGAGTCACAACATGTCATTGATCAGTGTCCTGTTGTTCCCGCTCGTCGCACGCGCGTTCGGAATTATTGCCTCTGCCGTCGGTATCATGGTCGTCAAGACGACCGAAGAAGAGGATCCGATGAAAGCCTTGAATCGCGGCTACTATGTTGCCGCGGGGCTTGCCATGATCGGCTTCTACTTTGCATCGCGCTGGCTGCTCGGGAGCGAATACTATTTCAACTTTTTTCTGTGCGGGGTCATCGGTGTGCTGACGTCCATTGCATTCGTCTATATCACTCAATACTACACGGATTATACACACCGTCCCGCGATCTCCATCGCGGAAGCTTCTCAAACAGGTCCGGCCACCACGATCATATCAGGTCTTGCCGTTGGAATGGAGTCGACCGGATTACCGGTACTGGTTATCGGAGCCGCAATCGTTTCGACGTATTTTCTCGGCCAGTTTTCCGGATTGACGCACGCGGGCTTGTTCGGGACGGCCGTGGGCACGATGGGCATGCTCGGAACCGCCGCCTACATTCTTGCGATGGACACGTTCGGACCTATTACGGACAACGCAGGCGGCATCGTGGAAATGAGCCAGCAATCGGAAGAAGTCCGCAAGAAGACAGATCGGCTCGATGCTGTGGGCAACACGACAAAAGCGCTCACGAAAGGTTATGCAGTCGGCTCGGCCGGACTCGCGGCCTTCCTGCTGTTTAGCGCCTTTTTCGATGAGGTGCGCAACTACGGTTTCGACCTGCGCGCTATCGACTTGTCAAAACCGGCGGTGTTCGTCGGGGCAATGTTAGGTGCAATGCTCGTCATGGTGTTCTCGTCTCTCGCAATTCGAGCGGTGGGTCGGGCAGCCTACGCGGTGATCAACAACGTCCGTGAGCAGTTCAAGAACAATCCGGGAATAATGCTGGGGACCTCGAAACCGGATTACGGCCAGTGTGTTGATATCGTGACGAAGTCTGCTCTCAGGGAAATGGTGCTTCCGGGTCTCCTTGTCGTCTTCATGACGCTCGCTGTCGGAATTGGATTCCGCTGGCTGTATATTCTCACCGGCAGTCCAGCTGATGGTGCCACCGGTGCGGAGGTTATCGGAGGCTACCTGATGGTCGCCACAATCACGGGGATACTGATGGCGTTGTTCATGAATAATGGTGGCGGCGCATGGGACAACGCAAAGAAGCTCATTGAAACCGGAATGTTCGGTGGAAAACGATCGGAAGCCCATAAGGCAGCCGTTGTGGGAGATACGGTTGGTGATCCCTTCAAGGATACCGCAGGTCCGTCCCTGCACGTCCTTATCAAGTTGCTCAGTACGCTCACTCTGGTTCTTGCGCCGCTCTTCATTTGATCGCTTGTTTCCGAATGCAAAAACAAGTAGAATTGAAAACGCCATTATCTGTCCATTGGGGGTTCTGCTTTTTCACCAACGAAGGAGGTTCGTCGCATGAGTAATCAGAGTCCTTGGTTATCACGCCTATTGGTCACGAAGCCGCTCGACGTTTTGCTCAAGGAGTCGCAGGAGAGTGGTGCGCACTCACTGAAGCGAGTCCTTGGCCCTCTCAATCTCATCACGCTCGGTATCGGAGCAATCATAGGTGCCGGCATCTTCGTTCTCACCGGATCAGCTGCTGCCAATTACGCCGGTCCCGCTATTGTTCTGTCATTTGTACTGGCAGGGACAGCGTGCTTGTTTGCAGGATTGTGCTACGCGGAATTCGCTTCACTGATTCCCATAGCAGGCTCAGCGTACACGTACGGCTACGCAACCCTGGGCGAGTTGTTTGCATGGATTATCGGCTGGGACCTGATCCTCGAATATGCATTCGGAGCGGCGACAGTATCCTCTGGTTGGAGTGGTTATTTCCTCAGTTTCATGAACGACATCGGCGTCCATATTCCGGCTGCATTGACGGCTTCACCTGGAACCGCGTTGGTTCAATATAATGGAAACTGGGAGCACCTCGCGCGTATGCAGAACACCTTTCTAACGCTTGGTATCGACCCTGCAACGCTCCCGCAAATGACAGCATCCTTCAATCTCGTTGCATTCCTCGCAGTACTTGCCGTCACGGCGATCCTCGTCATCGGCATCAAGGAATCGGCCAACTTCAATTCGGCGATCGTCATCGTGAAAGTCGGTATCGTCCTGGTTTTCATCGCCATCGCTGGTGCTTATGTAATCCAGAATCCGGAGACGACAATAGAGGTGAACTGGAAGAATTTTATTCCACCCAACACCGGTGATTGGGGAAGTTTCGGCTGGTCAGGAATTGCACGTGCGGCGAGCGTTATCTTCTTTGCCTACATTGGCTTCGACGCCGTATCGACGGCAGCTCAGGAAGCGAAAAATCCTCAGAAAGACATGCCGATCGGTATTATGGGATCGCTGCTTATCTGCACGATTCTTTACATCGTGGTCGCCGGACTGCTCACAGCGATTGTTCCATACTCAAGCTTGAACGTCGCAGAGCCGGTCGCAGTCGGAATCGACGCAACAGGCGTGAAGTGGGGAAGCTATCTCGTAAAGGTCGGTGCGATCTTTGGACTGGGCACGGTTATGCTTGTCATGCTTCTTGGTCAATCGAGGGTGTTCTACTCGATGTCGCGTGATGGCTTGCTCCCACAGTGGGCCGGAAAAGTGCATCCGAAATTTCGTACTCCATATGTTTCCACAATCGTCGTTGGAGTTTTTGTAGCATTCTTTGGTGCGTTGCTACCGATCAACATCCTTGGAGAGCTGGTGAGTATCGGTACGCTCCTGGCGTTCGTTATCGTCTGTGCGGGAGTTTTGATTTTGAGGAAACGCCGACCAGATCTGCACCGACCATTCAAAACTCCCTGGGTACCCTTTGTGCCAATAATGGGAATTGTAATCTCGGGACTGTTGATGTTGAGTTTGCCGTTTGATACCTGGCTGCGCTTGATCATTTGGCTGGCGGTTGGCCTCATCATCTACTTCGCATACGGCCGCAATCACAGCGTCTACAAGCCAGCGTAGCACAAAATGTACATAACAGCAACCCACTGACCTATGCCAAGCCAGGATAAGCCACGCGAGTTCAAGCACGGGCTCGGATTGCTCGATTCGACCATGATCGTCATTGGTTCGATGATCGGATCGGGCATCTTTATTGTCAGTGCGGATATTGCGCGGACCGTGGGCTCCCCGGGACTGCTCCTGGTCGTTTGGCTGATCACCGGACTCATCACTGTTACCGGTGCGCTCAGTTACGGTGAACTGGCCGGAATGATGCCTCACGCCGGTGGGCAGTACGTCTATCTGCGTGAGGCATACAATCCACTCGTTGGGTTTCTCTACGGGTGGACTTCGTTTCTTGTCATTCAAACAGGTACCATTGCCGCTGTTGCAGTTGCCTTCGCCAGATTCACAGCTGTCCTCATACCCGGTCTCGGTGAACAGAACATTCTTCTCGAGGCCTTTGGGCTTCGTATCTCGGCTGCCCAGGTGCTTGCGATCGCTTGCATTGCCTTCCTGACGTTTGTGAATTCACGGGGTCTTCGTGAAGGAAAGATTGTACAGAATGTCTTCACGATTGCGAAAACGGTGGCGCTCATCGGGTTGATCCTTCTTGGAATCATTGTCGGGCGAAACGCTCACGCTATCGATGCCAACCTCGCGAACTTCTGGAGTGCAACGTGGACACACATTGCAGACGGCAAAATCGTTTCGGTAGAATCTCTCTCCGGGTTTATGCTGCTCGCTGCCATCGGAGCTTCGATGGTCGGGTCGCTCTTCTCGAGTGACGCCTGGAACAATATCACGTTCACAGCGGGAGAGGTAATCAATCCGAAGCGGAACATTCCCCTCAGCCTGGCAATTGGAACCGGCGTCGTAACGCTACTTTACCTCCTGGCAAACGTCGCGTATATTCTCGTGCTGCCCGTGCTTGGTTCTCCCGATGCGACGGACCTCCTGGGTCGGGGTATTCAGTTTGCCAGCTCAGACCGGGTTGCCACAGCTGCGGTGACGATGATCTTTGGTGAGCCCGCAGCAGTGATCATGGCCGTTCTTATCATGGTTTCCACGTTTGGATGCAACAACGGCCTGATTCTGGCCGGCGCACGTGTCTACTATGCGATGGCAAAAGACGGGTTGTTTTTCAAGAAAGTCGGGACACTCAGTGAGCGGTCCGTCCCTGCAACGGCGCTGGTTGTCCAGGGAGTGTGGGCGAGCCTCCTGTGCCTGTCCGGCACATACGGTGATCTCCTTGACTACGTGATCTTTGCGGTGCTGATTTTCTATGTCCTTACGGTGATCGGTATCTTCATTCTCAGGAAGAAACGACCTGATGTTGAAAGGCCATACAAAGCGTTCGGATATCCAATTCTGCCCGGTCTCTATGTGCTGTGTGCCTCGGCGATTGCGATTGACCTTCTGATCTTCAAGACAACATATTCAGGGTCTGGCCTGGCGATCGTTCTTCTGGGAATTCCGGTGTTCTATGTCTGGAAGATGTTTTCGGATCGAAAGCGGGGGCAAACACGTTGAACCTCAAGTATCTTCCTATTGGAGATGACGCTCCCCGTGTGGTGAATGCTATCGTTGAAATCCCGAAGGGGAGTCGGAACAAGTACGAGTACAACATGGACCTCGGCGTGTTTCAGCTCGACCGGGTGTTGTATTCTTCCATGCACTATCCTGAGGCGTACGGATTTATTCCGAACACACTGTATGACGACGGAGATCCGGTGGATGTGCTCATCGTTATTGACCAACCGTTGCAGACAGGGATCATGATCGAAGTGCGGCCCATCGGAATTCTGAAGATGCAGGATGAGAAGGGGACGGACGACAAAATCATTTCTGTGGCCAAGGGAGACCCCACGTACTCAACGGTTCGGGAAGTAAAAGAGCTCCCGCGGCATACGCTTATTGAAATCGAGCATTTTTTCACGAGTTACAAAGAACTCGAAGGAAAGCACGTGAAGAGCTTCGGGTGGCACGGAGTGGCGGAAGCGCGGCGTGCCATCAACCGGGCTTCGAAGG
>JACVXU010000103.1 GCA_015661185.1 Bacteroidota bacterium | reverse complement strand
GTCACGCGCTTCAAGAACCTCGATCGCATGAAGTCTGAATTCATAGCGACGGTTTCGCACGAGCTTCGGACTCCGCTCACTTCCATCAACATGGCTGTGGATATCATGTCGCAGGAAGTCCTTGGGAAGATCAATGAACACCAGCGGGACATGCTCTCCACGGCAAAGGACGACTGTGAGCGGCTCACCAAGCTGGTAAAAGAATTGCTCGATATGTCCCGGCTTGAGTCTGGAAAGTACGAGCTGAAGAGGGAACGGATCAACCTCCGCTCGCTGGTCGAGGAAGCGTTGAAGCCTTTGCGGCTTCAGTTCCGGGAGAAAGGCATCCGCCTGGAAACGGAGATCCCGGCGGATACGCCCGAAGTTCCCGGCGACCATCGCCAACTCTCATGGGTTGTGGCGAATCTTGTCAGCAACGCGCTGCGCTACACGCCGGCATATGGTACAGTGACGGTTCATTCCGATCTCATGAGTGACTGCGTGCGCGTATCCGTGAAGGATTCAGGGCGGGGCATACCACCGGATGCTGTCGAGGTGATTTTTGACAAATTTGTCCAGATCAAGCAGTCGACCGATGCAACGCCCGGAAGCGTGGGGCTGGGATTGGCAATTGCCAAGGAGGTGGTGGAGGCCCATGGTGGAAAGATCTGGGTTGAAAGCAGTGTAGGACGGGGGAGTACGTTCTTCTTCACAATTCCGCGATTGGAGAGAAGTTCCTGATGACACAGCCGGTACCAAAAGTCCTTGTCGTTGACGACGAGCCAAACATCCTGAAGACGATGGGCGTCTGCTTCAACGCCATCGGCTACGAAACACAACTGTTCGCGAAACCGCAGGATGCGCTGGAGATTCTCCACAAAGAGAAATTCGATCTCGCGTTTGTGGATCTGAAGATGGCGCCGATTGACGGGATGGAATTGCTGGGTGAGATCAAGAAATTCTCTCCCGACACAACAGTCATCATCATTACCGCCCACGGCTCCATCGACACTGCCATCGAGGCAGTGAAACGGGGCGCTTACCATTATCTGCAGAAACCATTCGATTTCAAAGAACTCCAGCTCTTTGCTCAGAAGGCCTGGGAATACCATCGACTCGCGCGGGAAGTGCGAGATCTTCGAAATCAACTCAGTCTGGCCCAGGGAACAGGGGAGTTGATCACACGAAACCGTGAGATGCTCGCGCAGATTGACCTTGCGGCGCGTGTTGCTGACAGCACGATTTCTGTCCTCATCGAGGGAGAAAGCGGTACCGGAAAAGAGTTGTTCGCGCACTTCATTCACGAGAAAAGTCCTCGCTCTCAACAGGCATTCGTGAAGGTGAACTGTGCTGCGATCCCGGAGCAACTTCTGGAAAGCGAACTCTTCGGTCATGTCCGGGGCGCCTATACAGGCGCTGTGAAGGACAGGCAAGGAAGGTTCGAGCTCGCAAATGCCGGGACGATCTTCCTCGATGAGATTGCGGACCTTTCACTGGGGATCCAGGGAAAACTTCTTCGGGTGCTTCAAAGCAAAGAGTTCGAGCGCCTCGGCGAGAGTGTGTCACAGAAAGTCGATGTGCGCGTCATTGCTGCGACGAACAGAAACCTCGAAGAAGCAATGAAAGAGGGCGCTTTCCGCGAAGACCTGTTCTATAGACTCAACGCTGTTCGTCTGAAACTTGTGCCATTGCGTGAACGCCCGGAAGACCTGCCCATTCTTATTCCCCACTTCCTCCAAATGTTTGCGAAAGCCTCTGTGGTCGACCTGACACCGGAAGCAATGAAGGCTCTTCGTTCCTACCGGTGGAGCGGCAATGTCCGGGAACTTGAACACGTCATTGAACGGTCGGTCCTGCTTGCTCAAAACGGCATGATTGAGCTTACGCACTTGCCTGAGGAAGTTCGGATAGCCTTGGAGCAGCCTGGTGATACCCGATCGCTGGAAGAGATGGAAAAACTCCACATCAAGCGGGTTTTGCAGCAAGCCAAGGACTATGACGAGGCTGCGAGAATTCTAGGCATCGACCCAGCGACGCTATGGCGAAAACGGAAGAAATTCGGGCTTTGACCCACAAATGTAATCGTGCAATCTGCAACACTACACAATCCCTTCTGATTCAACAACTTGCAGCAAAACAGCCTTCATTTCCTGGAATGGTAGTGCAGAATTCAAATAGCTGCGCACCAAGAACGATATTTATGGCCGATTAGAGCCATTTTCCCTGCGTTTCTGGCGATCTATGTGGCATAACGATTGCACGTGCCCGGGTGAACAATCAACGAGAGCCCGGCAGCGAGCTGGGTGGTCACCCCTAACGCAAATAGTTGGAGGAGGCATGACAATAAAAGTCACTACCATGAATAATTTGGAAATTGCCGTCATTGAGCCGCGCGGTTCATTGATTGGCGGTGAGGAAACGGACGAGCTCAAGGCAAAAGCTCGTGATCTGCTTGATCAGGGGAATCGGAAGTTGGTATTGGATTTGGGCGGTGTGTCGTACATCAACAGCTCTGGCATTGGTGCCTTGGTTGGGATTCACACGATGTACACAAAAGCAGGCGGGAAGATCAAGCTGTGTGAGATGGGGAAGGGAGTACAAAATGTTTTTGTCATCACGCGTCTTGCCAGTGTCTTCGACCTGGAAGAGACTCGTGATGCGGCGGTCAAGAAGTTTTAGTGTTCTTTCTTGTTGGTAGTAGTTCACTCACCACATAATCAAAGGAGTACATATGAAACAAGGTGTCTTCATCACAGTCGTTCTGGTTCTTGCGACAATCGCATCGTACTTCATCTACGAATACATGATGCCGGATTACATCAAGGAGGGCGGTTACCTCGTGATCGGATTGATTGCCATGACAATCATGGTTGTCACATTCATTTTTGAGCGTATTTTCTCCCTCCGCAAAGCTCAGGGGCGCGGTTCGCTCGCGGTGTTCTTGAAAAACGTCACACAGGAAATCAACAAGGGCAACATCGAGGGTGGAATCGCCGCGTGTGACAAGCAGCGTGGATCCTGCGCCAACATCATCCGCACCGGGCTGGACAAGTACAAACAAATCATGCACGAAGGTGATGCGAAAGGTCAGAAGGAGGTCATGGCAGAAGTTCAACGCGCAATCGAAGAGGCAATGCTGCTTGAAGTACCTCTGCTAGAGAAGAATCTTGTCGCCCTGTCGACGATTGCGTCCGTCGCCACGATGTGGGGTCTGCTTGGCACGGTGTTGGGTATGATCAAGTCATTCCGCGCTATGTCCAAAGGCACTCCGGATGCCATTCAGCTCGCATTGGGTATCTCCGAAGCGCTCGTCAACACCGCCGGTGGTCTTATTGCGGCGATCCTTGGTATTCTTGCGTACAACTTCTTCACGACCAAGGTCGACAATTTCACCTATATGATTGACGAAGCCAGCTATTCGATCGTTCAATCGCTGGCAGAGAAAGCTCCTGCTGGAAAATCCAAATAACGTGAGGGTCAGCCATGCCGAAAATTAAGAAAAAACGCGTCGGGTTCAGGATTGATATGACACCGATGGTGGACGTGGCAATGTTGCTGCTCACGTTCTTTATGATGACAACCGTGTTCCGACCCGAAGAGGCGACAGCGATCGATCTCCCGGCTTCTAACGCCCCGTTCAAGATGCCCGAGACGGACATCATGGTTGTGACTGTGAACAAAGAAGGACGCGTGTTCATGGGAGTCGATTCTCAAACGCTTCGCGCACAGCTTTTTGGCGAAGCAAACAAGCTGCGCCCGTCGATGGAGGTTGATCGAATATCGCTCCGCGATTTGCTCATCCAGGCGAGAATTTCGAACCCCAAACTGCGAACGCTCGTCAAGGGAGACAAGGAAGCGCCCTATGGTCCTTTGGAGGACATCCTTGACATCCTGCGGCAGGTGAAAATCACACGATTCAATCTCGTCACCGAACTCGAAAAAACCTAACTAATGGAGCCCATCTATGTCAGCAGTTGAAAGTGGTGGTGAATCTAAAAGTCATGGTCGTGGTGGGAAGAAGCACAAGAAAAAACGCCGCCTGAGTATACGCATCGATATGACGCCTATGGTGGACGTTGCTTTTCTGTTGCTGACGTTCTTCATGCTCACGACATACTTCAGCAAGCCTCAGACGATGGAACTGAACCTTCCACCGGATGATAAGTCGCAGGTTGAGGTTGCGGAATCGAACCTTCTGACGTTGCGCGTTGCTTCCGATGGTCTTGTGTTTTGGAATGTCGGAACTGAGCCTGCGCATTACATCGAAATGAAGGAGCTGAGAAAGTTTATGGAGGACAAGAATAAAGAGAATCCAAAGCTGATCACGCTCCTGAAGATCGACCGGGATGGGAAGTATAGAATGATGATCAAGCTGATGGACGAAATCGCCATCGCGAAGGTCACACGATTTAGTCTGGCACCGATGAATGAGTATGACAAGCGCCAGATCCAAAAAGCTAGGGCATCGTAAGGGAAGGAGCATGCCTATGGAACAACTCAACATAAAATATAGAACCGACTACGGTGCGTACGAGCTCAAAAATATCTACCAGAAGTACCTGACGATCGCTCTTGTGATTGGGCTGGCGTTTCATTTTCTGGGAGTAGGTGCTTACTGGGGTGCGGTCTATCTTTCTACGGAAACCGATCCGAAAGGGACTGTTAGGCTTATCCTCAAGTACAGCGATCTGGGTCCACCTCCGTCAATGACGGATGCGATGGCTGCCTCGGTCACTGCGGCAAACGCCGGTGTAAAGCCGAGCGTGGGGATCCCGGTTCCTGTGCCGGATGCTGAAGTGAGTCCCGATCAGACGATCGCGACCCAAGCGGAAATGAGCGCACAGACGGCCCCGATTGACCAGGGTCTTGGTGGAGAAAAGGAAATCAAGATCGAGGAAGACGAAGCTCCGCCTGCTGACTACGTGCCGTACGAAAAAGCGCCAGAAGCGGTGAAGCAGATCCAGCCAAAGTATCCTGATCTTGCTACCCGTGCCGGACTGGAAGGCACCGTGTGGGTAAAAATCTGGGTCGACAAGGAAGGAAGGCCGAAGAAGGCCGTGGTTCAGAAGAGTGATGCCGAAATCTTCAACCAGCCGTCCACGGATGCTGCAATGCAGTGGATATTCACACCTGCAATGATGAAGAACGGCCCGGTCTCGGTGTGGGTTTCCATTCCATTCCGGTTCAAGCTGCAAGGGAAGTAATCGTTGAAATTGTCATCTGTTTCGACGTTCGTTGGGTATGGCATATCCGCGATGATGTGTATCGTCGGGATTCTTGTGCTGAGCGGCGTCCTGGTTAAGGAAGGTATGCCGGTGGAGCTACGGATGCTCTTTGGGGTTGTGCTCGTCCTGTACAGTGTCTATCGTTTTATGATGACACGGACCCGAGCAAAACAAGCTGAAAGCTCAGACGAATGAAATCCGCGGTCCTGTTCTCGATCGTCGTTGTTCTGAGCGTTACAGGATGTACGAAGCGGCAGGGGTCAGATCTTCGCCACGGGACATTAAGCGTCCTGGCGACGGAATCACACCTGCCGCTCGTACAGCAATTGGCTGCTGATTATCGCAGCATGTACCCGGAAGTGGTGCTGTCACTCGCTGGAACCACAACTCGGGGTGCGATCGTGGAGATGGTCAATGACAGCGTGCACTGTGTCATTGTGGATCGCCGGCTCAATGATGAAGAACGAGCGGCAGCTCAGAACGCCAAACTCAATGTTGTAGAATCGGAAATCGCCCGCGACGCATTGGTTCTTCTCATCCATCCGAAGAACAAGCTGGCAATGGTCACGATGACTGAGTTCGGCTCGATCCTGTCAGGGGAGACGCCACTGTGGAGCAAGCTGCCCGGTTCGAAGCTGAACGGCGCAATCGAACTCTGCCTGACGGGCAGGAATTCGGGGTTGTACGAGTTGGTGACGCGTAGTTTCTTCAAGCTCCAGAAAGACGTACCGCTCGCGGCAGTTGCGGCGTCACAAGAGAGTGTGATTGTTTACGTTGCTAACCACCCCGAAGCGCTCGGGATTGTCTCGTTTGTCGCCTGGAAGGATACGACGCAATCCGCATCTCAATCCTGGAAAAAGAATGTTCGTGTGGTGGATCTTCTGGCGAAGGACGCAGAAGGAGTGCTCACGGCAATACGAGCGACTCAAAGAAGTATTTACGACCGGGTCTACCCGTTGACGTATTCTCTTTATGTCTACACATCGGAGAAAACACCGGGCACGGCGCAGGGATTCAGCGCGTTTGTTGAGGGAGATGTTGGACAAAGAGTTTTCTTGCACGCTGGACTCGTTCCCAAAACCATGCCGTATCGGACTATCCAACTCACACAGGAGTAGGTGTAGAATGAAAAAGCTTGTAACGATGGTCATTATATCATGTGTCGTGTTTATGTCTGGGCTCTGGGCGCAGCCACAGATCGAAAATGCAAAAGAGCTGCTGAAACAAGGCAAGGCGAAAGAAGCCGTTTCGCTCATTCGCCAGGTGCTTGAAACTGCGCCCAAGAACGTTGACGCGTGGCAGAACCTCGGTCAGGCATATTGGAAGCTCTCCAACCTCGATTCCGCAAAAATTGCCGGTCAGCGGGTGATCTCGCTCGATGAGAAGAACGTCGATGGGTACCTCCTCGTCTCGACAATCGAAGAGGCCCAGAAGGATATCAAAGCAGCGCACGGTACGTTGACGACCGGCCTCGTCGAAAAGAAAGGGGATGGGCAGTTGTTGATTGCTCTCGGGGGTCTGTTGCTTCGAGCAGATTCGACCGATCGGGCAATCGTCGTTTTCTCGCAGGCAAAGGAGGCAAATCCGACGTCGCCAGTGATCTATGACGGCCTGGGGGATGCCTATAACAAGCAGGGGGTTCCGACATTCGCCATCACGCAGTACGAGAAATCCGTCGAATTGGACTCGATGAACACCGACGTTTACATCAAGCTCGGAAAATTATATTATAAAGAGCGACGGTACAATGATGCTGCCCGGATCTATGCGCGTGTTGTGGTGCTCGACCCGAACAACAAAGATATCCTGTTGGAGTTGTGTCGGATGTATATGGCATCCAGACCGAGGCAATATGATAACGCTTCAAAGTATCTCAAGTTGTATACCCAGCGCTTTCCAAAGGAAGTTGAACCGTGGGGAATATTTGCTGAGGCGCTCTTCAATTTGCGTCAGTATCCTGAAGCCTTTGATGCAGCAGAGCATGTTCTCAAGAGCGACCCGAAGAACAGCAAAGCGCTTCGGTATCAAGCCAATGGACTCTTCAAATTGAAAAAATTCAAAGAAAGCGTGGTAGCCTTCAAAAAGCTGCAGGCGGTGGACACCCTGAAGGTAGATGAATGGATCCAGCTTGGCGACGCAAACATGGAGCTCAAGCAAACACAGCCGGCGGTTACAGCCTACGAAGAGGGCCTAAAGCTCGATCCGAACAGGAAAGATGTGTTCAACAAGGCCGCACAGGCCTTTATGACGGAATCCAAGTATGCTCAAGCAGCGGCGTTGTTTCAGAGAAGGTTCACCCTGGATTCCTCATCGGCGGCGCTCTCCTCCTATCTGAATTATGCCGGCTGCAAGATCCAATTGAAGGAATACGACTCGGCGCGCATCGCTTACCGCACATTTATCAGCAAAAAGGCGGACTACCCATCGGCCTGGCTCGGATTTGCGCGGTCTCTGCTCCTTCTGTCAACAGATTCTCTTCAGGCGGCACGGAAAGCGTACGAGGAATGGCTGAAGCTCATACCTGCGGCCGATGAAGCGAAGTACAAGAAGGAACTCGCAGAAGCGTACAAGAATATCGGTGTCGCCCACCTAGTTGACAAAAAATATGAACTGGCGATTCCCGCTCTGAAGAAATCGCTTCAGTTTGCTGATGCCGATGGCGATACACACTATCGGTTGGGTCTGGCATACGCTCTGTCGAGAAACAAAGAAGACGCAATAAAAGAATACCAGAAGGCGTTGAAGCTCGACCCGAAGAACAAGGATGCCAAAAAGGGACTCGAGATGCTCGGTATTCCTGTCGATTAATCCAAAAGGATTTCTAAAGAAGGGGATTCGTGTATGGCAGATCAAGGTGGACAGAAGAAGGAAGACCGTCCGATGACGGGGTATTACGTCTTTATGGGATTGGTTGTCGTGACACTGCTCATTATCGCAGGATACGCTGTTCAATTGTATTTTACTCGTTGACAGAACAAACGAACCGCTCATCTCACAAAGAAAGGGTGCAAACGATGAAGCACAGAATGCTCGGCATCGTGTTGATCGTGATTCTTGGACTGACAGGATGTTCCAAGAAAGAACCGCTGCCACCGATCAGCGAATGGGACAGGAACCAGGATCCGTACTTCAAGGTTCAGTTCAACTATCCGAAAGGGTGGTTCAAGGGGGGTGAGTCTGGAAAGATTACATTTACATCCTCCAGCGCCGCTGTTGAGAAGTTCTTCGATCCTACCTCCAAGGACGCACCAGATGGTGCGCAGATTCTTGTGAGCTATGAAAAGCAAGATACGTTGAAGACGCTTGACGGTTTTGTTCAGGACGAGCGAACGGATATGAGTGCTTCCGGATTCGATCTGAAGCCTGTGGAACCCGCAACAGTCGATGGTACCCCCGCTCTCAAGTTCACCTATAGCGGGCGATACAACAATAAGACGGTGATCGAAGCTACCCGGGTGTATATCCTGAAGGATTCCGTTCTCTTCAAGGCAACCTTCTGGGCCTTCAACGATTACTTCGAGCCGTACAAGGCTGTGATCGATACGTTTGCCTCAACCGCACAGCTTCCGAAGGCAAAAGGGGTCAAGGTGGACGAATCCATCCCCTCCTCAACCTATGAAACCCTCAAGAACGATATCCTCGAAATCTCGTATCCGACCAACTTCAATCCTCTGCAGCCCGCGCCAAAGGGTGAAGTGACATTCACGCTGATGCTTCAGGGATATCGCAACGATTCGAACGTCCTTGTCGATGTGCGTCCGGCGAAGAAGCTTGCTCTCGAGAAAGTGGTCGAGCAGAATACCAAGTTCTACAAGCCGACATCAACCGGCCAGGCCACGATTGATGGCAACAAGGCTTCATACCTGAACTACTCATTGACAAAAGACGTTGCAAGCAGGGCCTATTTTATTGTTAAAAACGATAAGATCTACCGGGTCATTATCAATTACTACAAGCCCTCCGAGAAGGATTTCCTTCCAGCCTTCGAAAAATCTGTTGCGTCGCTCCGCATAAAGTAGTATCATATGCCGGATTTGATTGGGAAAGCCGGGGTACTCATTGCCTCGGCTTCCCTTTTTTTAGTACCAGGCACAAACGTTGTCTCAAGACTCCTCAGACATCTCACATTCTCATCAGGGTGTTACCCGACTAGCAACCAGCCGACCTCGTGTCATAGGCTGGATGCGCAGCGCCGCACTTCTTGATGGAGATTGGGGTACCAGCGTCGCCTACGTCATGGGCATCGGGTTTGCCCTGGCAGGGTACGGCAGCTTCTGGCATCTCTCTGCCATGATGGCGCTAACGTCCCTCGTCGCCGTCAACTACATCACCATATGCCGTCTCTATCCCAATGGAGGTGGCGTATACGGATCCGTCTATCATCGGTCACCCCTACTCGCGGTTGTCGGTGCGCTTCTCCTCTCCGCTGACTATATCGTCACGATGGCGCTCTCGGTGCTCGATGGTTGTCACTATCTGGGGCTCGGGAATCCGGTCTTGTATGCGATTCTCATTATTCTCGCTCTCGGCGCTCTTAACTGGTTTGGACCGAAACATTCGGGAGGGTTGGCGCTCATCATCACCGCTCTGACCCTCGTAGTGCTTTTCATTATCATTGTTGTCTCGGCACCAACAGCCCTCACTTCCCCCACGATCGCCCCGCTCCAAGGCGGCATTCTGCATAATTGGGGAATCTTCACGGGGTTCATACTCAGTCTTTCGGGAATCGAGGCAATCTCGAACATGACGGGACTGATGAAGGATCCGACACGTGACTCGCGAAAAGCCATTCTCGCGGTCCTCACAAAAGTTCTGGTTGTGAACGCATTCCTCGGCCTTGCGATGCTTGCGGTACCGGGGTTGAATCCCGGCGATCACATCGAGAGTATGGTCCGGTTCCTCGGGGAGCACTATGTCGGACCATGGTTCGGATGGTTTGTTGCGCTCTCTCTCGGCATTCTGCTCATTTCGGCGGGCAACACGGCGCTCAACGGCCTGATCTCGGTTCAGTTTCTTATGTCCGTCGACAAGGAACTCCCTTCATCCTTGCGCATCCTGAACCGCCACGGAGTTCCCATCGTACCGCTCGCCGTCGCGACGCTGGTGCCAATTGTTGTCCTTTTGTTCGTCGGCAATGTGGAGATGCTTTCACACCTTTATGCGATTGGACTCGTTGGAGCAATGACGATCAATCTCGGCTCGACGGGCACGGATCGCGGAATTAAGATTCCACTGCTTTCCCGCGTCTTCATGTTAGCATCTGCCGCTGCCTTGTTTGTTGTTGAGGCGACGATTGCAATTGAAAAAACCAAGGCATTAGTATTTGCCGTTGTAGTGCTGGGAATCGGGTTGGCGGCACGCCAGCTTGCTCGTCGGCAAATCGCACTCGCTCCTGTACCCGTTGCAGTTCCTGCACAAGTGGGAAATCAACATGTGCCCAATGAGCTCGGAAGCGTTCGCGGAAGGTCCGAGCGGCC
>JACVXU010000340.1 GCA_015661185.1 Bacteroidota bacterium | reverse complement strand
ATATCAGCGATCTGGAAGACCCGGTCCTTGATTCTCTGTTGAGCTACAAACAGCTGTGGGTCGCGACAACGGAATTCATGGACGGAACTACTCAGGAGCTTCTCGTCTCTTACGTGAAACAGGGGGGACATCTGGTGATCTCTCCCGCGATACCAACGCTGGATGAATATCTTCATCCGTGCACGATCCTGAAGGACGGATTGAAACTGCAATTCGAAAAATCGACCAGCCCTAACAAGATTGATGCCTTCGGCATCGAAGAGGTGTATACATTCCTTCAGGAAAAACAGGTCTTTTCTTCGGCTGAACGTGATGCAGTTGCCAGGACGATGACAGGAGAAGTGTGCGGATTGCGGAAAAGAGTGGGCAAGGGATTCGTTACGGCGCTCGGATTTGCCTTTGGGTACACCACAGACGACCATCTACTCGTGTACCAGAAAATTATTGCGTTCGACCATATCAAAAGAGAAGCAAAAGTCTCTGACCCAGACATTCAGTTCGTGATCCGAAAAGGGAAAAAGTACTCCTACCTGTTTCTCTTGAATTACCACAACGCCAGGAAGACTTTCACTGTTGGTTCCAGGAAGTACTCGCTGGGTCCTTTTTCGTGCAAGGTTATCAGACGCAAGTAGTCACGCTGCGAATGTTCCTGTCGACTGTTCTGGACGCTCGACCTTGTTCAAGCTCATCGCTGCCGTTCGTCTTCGATATGGCGTTACGTCTGTGGCTCGATCTCCACAATTCCGAAGTATGATGCTCTGCATTCGATGGACAACACTTATTCTTGCCGCGGCGCTTCTGCAGCTTTCCTGTAGCTCGTCAAAGGATGAACCTACGGTCATTCGCTTTTGGGGATTGGGGAATGAAGGAGAGATGGTCCGCCAGCTGATTCCGGAATTCGAGCGAGCGAATCCGGGCATTCGTGTGATCGTTCAACAGATGCCCTGGACTGCTGCGCATGAAAAGCTTCTGACCGCCTTTGCCGGTGAATCGACGCCTGATGTTTCGCAACTCGGAAATACGTGGCTGCCGGAATTCTCAGTTCTGAATGCGCTCGAGCCACTTGATCCGTTTGTCCGTCAATCCCGGATTGTTCAGGTTGACGACTATTTTGATGGAGTTCTGAAGATGAACAGGATTGATTCGTCCCTCTTCGGAATACCGTGGTATGTCGATACCCGCGTCATCTATTATCGTCGGGATCTTTTGCGACAAGCCGGTTACACCGAGCCTCCCACCACGTGGCATGAAATTCTAAGGTTGTGTGAAATCATGCAACGAAAAGCCCGGGAAGAGGGGAGGAAACAGTACCCATTCTTCTTGCCCACCAATGAATGGGTCCCCGCCATAGCCCTCGGTGCCCAATACGGGGGCGACTTCTTGCGCGATGACAATACGCGCGGAAATTTCAGCGGGCCGAAGTTCCGAAAGGCCTTTGGGTTGCTGGCTTCGTTCTATGAAAAGGAATACTCACCGTCCGGACAGCAATTGATTACGAACTTGTACAATTCTTTCTCCGACGGACTCATTGCGATGTACATTACCGGTCCGTGGAACATAGGTGAGTTTGGCCGGAGAATCGCGCCCAGACTGCAAAATGAATGGATGACAGCGCCGTTGCCTTCCATGGATACGACGTATCCCGGAGTATCATTGCCCCTTGGGACAAGTCTCGCAATTTTCCGTCAAAGCCGGCATAAGGAGGCAGCATGGAAACTTGTCGAATTCCTCGCTTCCCGCGAACAGTCCATTGCGTTCTATCGGATCACAGGAAACCTTCCTCCGCGGAAGTCCGCATGGGAAGATTCCTCCCTCGCACACAATCCATACATCCGGGCGTTCTATCGCCAAATGCAGAGATTGGAACCGTTGCCCCCCGTACCTGAATGGGAACAAATTGCCATCAAACTTCAGCTCTATGTTGAATATATTGCGACGAAAACGCTCACAGTGGATGAAGCGCTGAGCAGATTCGATAAGGAAGTTGACCAGATGCTCGCGAAGAGACGGTGGCTGGTCGAAAGGAGGAAACAGCCTTGACGCGGCGATCCAAAACGAACCATATGAATCAATATAGTGCCGCATGGTTTTTCCTCGCACCTGCTTTGACGGCTCTGGCACTGTTTTTCGCGCTTCCGGTGGCAAGCGCCCTTGCGATGAGTTTCACAGATTTTGATATCTATGCTCTGGGTGACTGGCATTTCATTCAATTCGTGGGGTTAGCCAACTACGCGCGAATTCTTGAAACTCCGCTGTTTTGGACGGCACTTCGCAACACTTTCTATTTTGTCCTGGTGGGCGGACCATTGTCCGTGGCTGTATCGCTTGGGACTGCGTTGATGCTCAATTCTCGTCTTGCTCGTTTCAAGCCTTTGTTCCGGACGGTTTACTTCCTTCCTGTGGTGACAAGTCTCGTCGCAGTCGCCATTGTATGGCGCTATCTTTTCCACCCTGCCCACGGCCTTCTCAATTACTTCCTATCGTGGTTGGGAGTCTCTCCGATCGACTGGCTTGGGAATCCCGCCGCTGCGATGCCTGCAATCATCCTGCTTGCTGTGTGGAAGAACTTTGGATATAACATGCTGATCTTTATTGCCGGCCTTCAGAATATTCCGGATGAGTTGTATGAAGCGTCGCAGCTCGACGGCGCAGGGGCATGGAAGCAATTCATCAATATTACGATTCCCATGCTGGCACCCACGACGATCTTTGTCGTCATGATCACCATTATCGGATATTTTCAGTTGTTCGCCGAGCCATATGTCATGACGCAGGGTGGACCGCTCAATTCCACAATGAGCATTGTGCTCATGATGTATGAGCAGGGATTCCGCTGGTGGAGCATGGGGTATGCTGCGGCCATCGCCTTCGTTCTCTTTGCAATCATTCTGGTCTTTACTCTCTTCCAACTCGCCGTTCAACGGAGGATACAGGGGTGAGAAATCGGATCCCGGCGATGGCACTGAACGCCGCTCTCATCCTTATCGCAGTCACTACTGTGACGCCGGTATTCTGGATGGTTTCTGCTTCACTCATGAGCCCGGGAGAGGCCAGCTCATTCCCACCCTCATTGCTGCCCAAGGAACCGTCGCTAGAGCACTACAAAGCACTTGTGGATCGCCTACATATTGCACGTTACTTCCTCAACAGCCTGGCTATTGCGGGCGCCGTCACCCTTACCTCTCTGTTGATCAACTCAATGGCCGGTTTTGCGTTTGCCAAGTATCGATTCGCTGGCCGTGACAGACTCTTTCGCCTTCTGCTCACGGCGATGGTAATCCCGGCACAGGTGACGATGTTACCGCTGTTCCTGATGCTGAAAACATTCGGTCTCGTCAATACATATGTCGGTGCAATTATTCCAGGCCTCGCAAGTATCTTCGGCATTTTTCTCATCCGTCAATTTGCGAGTTCGATCCCGGACAGCCTCATAGATGCAGCTCGAATTGATGGCGCAAGTGACTTCAGAATCTTTCGTTCGATCGTGATCCCTCTCTGCAGACCGATCTTGTTCACACTGGCACTTTTTACGTTTATGGGCACCTGG
>JACVXU010000102.1 GCA_015661185.1 Bacteroidota bacterium | reverse complement strand
GAAACATAGAAGAAATGGTAAAAAGAGTCTCATACAGTAATTGCCGCGCATGTCTTTTTCAACAGCAGGAGAGGAAGAAAAGTTGCAGGACGTCAGCAGGGTGTTCTAAAAAAGGAAAACCTGCCCCGATCTGAAAACAATCGGGGCAAGCAAGCATACTAGTGGATTGTTACGATGATTCTTGTATGATCTTAAGCAAGTCCGGACATCGGACGGACATTCCAATGACATATGGCTCTGGACCATTGACAGGACATTCTTGTGACGGTTTCATTCATCACACCTTGTATGCTCCCCGCACCGAGCTGCCGAAATCATCGGAAGATGCGTTGGGTGGCCTTAAACCTGGTTGTCCGACAGTTGCACTGTCGGACGCAACTCATGCGAGAGTTACACTCTCGGATCATTCCCAAAGCATCGATCTTCTGCCGTAAAATACATGCGCACGAGATCGCGGCAGGTAGAGCTCCTCGACCAACTCATCAGGACTCCTGGAGTTTAACTCCAGCATGGGCCTTCTTCGACAGTATAACTGTCGAAGAACAGAAGGCGGGCTGACGAAAGAGAATAGTCGAAAATGAAAAGCTAAAGAGTCCCGCGAAGCGGGATCCAAAAGCCGGAAAAGTAACTGACGCCTCTGCGCTCAAGCAAGTCGCGTCACTACTACGCCGAACGGACAGTTCTTTGTATTGACGGAGAGTAAGATATCTATCGTAACTGTCCACTAGGCACAATTCATATGGCAAAGTGCCGTTTCGCCATATCGGTGTGGTCCGCGCGGCGATTATTGTCCAACGATGAGAACCGACTCCGGTGCTATACGCCGTTTGCGAGCCGCTTATAGATCACATATTGCCGCCCAAGCTTCAGCGGTTTCGTAAATTCGCCCCCATGAAGCGTTGCCACTTCCCGCGAAATGCGCGCTGGCAGTGTGTGAACATCCATCTCGCCGACAACACCACCGCGGGTGCGCGAATCGGAAACCGAAAACTGACGCGCCAGGGAGTCAAACGACGCACCGGCAAGCAGCAAGGCGTACAACGAATCAGCCAACGTCTCTTGGGGACAGGTAAGCTCGGCGATCTTCATGTACAGAGGCTCGTCGAAATGCAACGTGATCGTCTGTCGGAGCCAGAGAGCTGCAGGCTGTCCGTTCATAAGCGCAGGCGAGTATCGCCATTTGCGCACTTGGGCTATGGCGAGAGCATCCCATTCCTTGCTCCCGCTTGGAGTCTCAATGATCGCCTTGTTGACGGTCCCGTCTGCGGCAATGTGAATCCTGAATGTCATGTTCAGAGAGACCTTGTTAGTATGGAAGGGCCAGGGGGGAAGAGAAGACTGGTATACCACTTCGGGAAGCGACTGGCTTGGATCGGGCGGTTCAAAAGTGGCGCAGCCGCACAGGAGCAAAGCCGCGAGTACGATGAACACCATGACATCCACCTCTCTGCGGGGGGAAATTCGACCAGGTTTTGAAATCCCCGCGCAGAAACGTACAACACGGAATACTCAATGTCAACTTGTCGAAAAAGCCGCAATCAATACAGCGCGCTGCTGAAATCCCGTCGATGCTTTTGAGTTACGCGATGTTCCTCACCGAGCAATTTGAAAATGGCGATGCAGGCCTTGCGGGAGCCGTCATCATCATAGGAACGATTCTCTCGAATAACTTCGATGAACTGTCCGACTGCCGTGTCAAAATCTCCGGCGGCAAGGTGTTGAATTGCAGAGTGGTACAACTCTCGAACGTCGCCGTCAGGGAGCTTCCCGGGATCATGTGCGAAGGAGTCGAGTCGGGCAACCACTCGGATCGCATTCAGCAGGTCTACATGCTTTGGCTCGTCCAGATTCCCGATCGTCGCGGCTGCCTGTGCGGGATCTGTGAAAACAAGACTCCGGGCCAGAAGAATGCGTGCATCGACATTTCCCGGTTCGAGGGAGAGCACTTCTTCGAGCAGAACCCGTGCGGCCTCAAGGTTTCCTGCAACGAGGAATACTTCGGCTTGCTCGATTTGTCTCCGGTGTTTGCTGGGAATAGCTGTCTCAAGCCAGCGTTGGACCTGATATTCCGGGAGGGCGCCAACAAATTCGTTTGCAACCACACCATCAACAAACAATTTGACGTTTGGGATGCTTTGAATGTTGTACTTCCGAGCAACTTCGACATGCTCTTCTGTGTTCACCTTAGCGAGGGTCCATCTGCCGTCGCTCTGTCCGGCAAGCCGTTCAAGCACGGGGCCCAGGACCTTGCAGGGACCGCACCAGTCAGCCCAAAAATCGACGAGAACAGGAGTGGTATAACTTCGTTCGATAACTTCTTTTTCGAAATCGGAGATATCATAAGCCATAAATTCTACCTCCTCTTCACGAACATTCCTACTGAAACGATGCTCGTGCTATGAAATGCATCTTAACGTGTGCGCGTTTCCACGGTTCACATGTCCGGGAGGCCACTCGCCTTCAAATAGTCGATTCACAGGAATTCGCCTGGCAGTGGTTTTCCGTTGTTAAATGTCAGTTCCGAGATCTTGTGCAGATCCGCGGCGTTGATAAATCTGCCCTCGCGCTGAGTGAGTTGTACACGCGCGATATCGATCTTCAGAAAAGCGTACATCTGCACATCTCCGAAGCTGTCGGATTCGATGCCGTAGCAAACAGCGACAAAACGATCGAAGAACTCAGAATACCAACCAAGCCATGAATCAGTGTTGAGCACCTGGAGCAGATGATACAGGTCTTGCTTGAATTTGTATACGTAGATGGGGTCTTGGAGGGCGTTTTCGCTTGCGCCGGGGATGTTGAGTCTCCATTGAAGAACACGAGTACCTGGATCGATGTGGAGTTCGGACATTTCTGCATACAGATCGTGGGACTTGTGTTCGAAGGTATAGACCTTCCATGGGTCGGAGATGTTCACGCTCGATCCGGATTTCAGCAATGCAATCTCCTCGTCAAGACGACGGGAGCGGGTCGGTCGCTCTTTGGCAGCGGTCATTTCTTGCCTGTATTGCTGGATTTCTTTCTCGGTCAGGAGCCGTTTCTGCTTCCCGGCTGTGGGGAAGGGTTTGTCAGATGTTTCGCGGTGGATGTCGCGTATCCTCTTCTTGTCAAGTTCTTCGTGGACGTGCATCGTGTGCGGTCTCATTGGGTGGAAAAGAGCCGACTGCCGGAGAAAATGCAGGACTGTTGCGCTATCGAGCGCCTCGTTGAACCGATAGGCAAGACCCGTCGCTATGGCGATGAATATCAGTGGGCGGAAAGCCGCGAAGCTTCCTGTAGCCAACAAGACGTAAATCAAATAAAGCGGCATGACAAACCAAGCGGCAACACCCAGAAGAAACACCCATGTGATCATGCCAACGAGATAGAGTTCAAGCCGCGTCGTTTGTTTCTCTACAGTGTTGAGGCAGATGTTCCGCAGAATGAGGAATGATACGACAATGATGGTGAGAAGGACGAACAATAATCCCATGGGTATCATGCCAGTGACTAGAAGCGCGGTCGAAAACCTCAACTTTGCCACAAAGTCACCAAGACACGAAGAACATCTTTTGAATTTTCTTCACTTTTAAGAACCTTCGTGACTTTGTGTCTTCGTGCCTGCACGCCGAAGTGCGGCGTTTCGGCACGCAGGCGTGGCACCACTTCTCGACTGGACCTATAGTGAACAAATCTCCGCATTCAATCTACCAAACCAGGCCTGAATAATCAATCATGAGTTTTGCTTCTTGTCGCAATTGCTGCCTATTCAGACGACCGTCAACTTGCGAGCGGGTGGCGTACTAAATGACGGTCAGCCTTGACGGCCTGGAGCGGAATGTTGACAAGACTTTGGTAAAATGCAAAGAAAGCATGGTAGGAGAGAAAAGACAGAAACGAGGAGCAACGTGTTTCGGATGGAGGTCATGATAAGGACAGGGCTAATCTACGGCAGAATGACTCGAAAGACAAGCAACGGCCTTGCAGAAGAAGGAAGTCCCGATCGATCCGAGGGCCAATCGGGACTTTTTGGCAACATCAACTCAGCAAGGCGCCTATGGTGTCCAGGCACCTTCGCAACGGGGTGTCGTGAATTACTTCAACAGCATGAGCTTGCGTGTTTGGACAAAGCTCCGTGCTGAGCCTGTCGAAGCATCACCCGCGATCAGGCGATAGAAGTAGACGCCTGATGAGTTCTTTCCCGCATCCCATTTCACCGTGTACTTCCCGGGGCTTTTCTCGTCGTCGAGCAACGTCGCTATTTCCCTCCCGAGCATATCGTAGATCCTGAGCGTCGCGCGCACTTTTGCACTCAGGCTGAAGGTGATCTCCGTTGCTGGGTTGAACGGGTTGGGGAAATTCTGAGAGAGGGCGAATTCGGTCGGGATGACATTCTCTGATTCACCCACTCCATTCGTGATATCTGAGGTAACAGGAGAGGGTCTTGTCGTCTCAACATTGCCGACATTGTCCTTGGCAAGCGCATAGAAAGAGTACTTGTGAGTGTACATATCGAGATTCACCACCATGGAGTCTGCGATCGTTGAACCGATCGGCTGAAACGCGCCGCTGTCCTTCGCAGCGTACACGGTATAGGACTCCACCCCTGAGCCATTCTGTTCGTCCACACCCTGCCACCGCACTATCAGCTTTGAGGCAGTCATTCTTGTTGGTATCGGTTTCATAGTGGTTCTTGGAGCAGAGTAATCGAGCGTGTTAACAAATTCATTCGTCGCGATGGGGTTGTTCATATCGAAGACGATTGTCGCGCGGTTCATGATGCCGGTGCCAGAGGCAAGGTTCGGCTTCGCGTTCACGCTGAACGAGACCCAGCCTTCACCTTGCGGCGGGGTGACATTGGGGGGTAGCTCGATACCTTCGATCTCCCATCGGACGATGTTACCGGTGCGAGTTTTCTTCCAGGTGTACTGGGCGGAATCATGACTCGTCGCACCAAAATCGAACGTTTCCTGATCGAATTCCGGTCTCAGCGTATCGACGATCGTAACCTTCCATGCCGGCGCCGTCGCTTCCTTCTTATTTTCAAAGAGAATGCGATACGACATCTTCCCTGCCGAGGTGATGTAGTTCTTCAGTCCGAACCCGGTCGGTCCGACCTTTTCGTTCGGATCCATAGACCTCACAGGATTCGCTTTTTTCAGACTTTTCGAAGAAATCTCCACGTCCGTTGTTTCTTTGACGCCAAAATATCCCACATCATCCATGATCCATACCCAGAGCCTCGCTCTGAGATTCGGCACGATCCCTTTTACCGCTTTCACTGTTGATACCGCAATGTCATAGGCACCGCCGGTGATATTCATCGCCTTTGTTATCAGGATCTTGGAAAGTTTTTCGCCGGTTTTCTTCAGTGGCTCTATGGCGATGTTTTCTTTTTTGTTCTGCTGCAAGAGCTCTTGGTGCGTATTGGGAAAAATCAACTTGAATTTTTCTTTGTCTGCCGGGGACTGCTCGCTAGCGTCTTCTACCTTCTTTCCAAGATATTCGATTCCACTACAGATGATCTTGGTTCCGGCCTTGTAAACAATATATGTCAGCGCAGCGGCAGCAGCAGTAGTGAGCGGTTCAATCAAGATCTCCGAGTCCTTCCGTAAGACTGGAGCACCTAGACCTATGATTTTGTTCATGGGAGGAGCATCTGACGTGACAATAATATCGAACGATCGCGCCTCTCGCGGGTTCATGCCTGCGACCCAGAGGACAGCGGACGAATCGTCGCCATCATACATGATACTGTCGATGGGAACGATGTCCTTTGAGCCATCAAAACGAGGAAGCTCCACGCTCTTGATATGCACGAACTTCTCCGTCATTACAGGAAGGAGGAAATCAAGTGTGGGAGAATCGGAGTTATTAACGTAGTTGATGGTGTATCGGTTCGGTGCTCCGCCGATTCTGATCTGATTCCTCCCAAGGATCGACACGATGATCGACGGTCTGACTGAGGATGGATCTGCGCTCGAAGAAAGTACATAATCACCATATCCAAACGCGTCCGTCAACGTTAGTGAATTGGCATTCAGATCACGCGTGGTATTGGTTGTGGTTGACACTTGCTTCCACGTCATGCCGCTGTCCTGCGATTGATAAATCTGCAAAGCGGACTCGGTGTTCGTTCCAAGCAAATCATCATTGTAGAGGAATGTCATTGACGAGAATGATTGCTTCGGATTCGCGGCAAACGTCCTCAAGCGCCAATAACACTTCACCGCGCCTGCAAATGTCGCCGGAACCTGGTGACCATATGACTGGATCCGTACCGAGTCGATGGCAGCGTTTGGTAATACTTTGATTCTGGACTTGAAGAACGAGTAATCTGCGACACCCGTGAACTTTCTGGTCGTCGTGATGCAGCTCCAGTTATCCAGTGTCTCGTCAATCGTGCCGTTTGCAGTGTAGATGTTTGAACCGTTCGCCAAAGAACATTTTGATTTTGAATCGATCGAGAGAGCGGGGAGATAGTTCTCGCCATAGAGGGTGACCTTCTCACCTGTGGAGAGATAGTTAATTTGACTGACCTTATCGACAACCGTTCTGTTGCCGATGCCTGCCAGTAAAACCCGATTGTGGGTGAAAGCTTTGTTCGCCGTGACATTTCCGGTAACATCCACGGCCAGGCCGTAGCTTCCGCCATTTCTCACTAAGCCATTGTTCGTGAGATTGCCGACGATTTTCAGGAATTTCTCTGGATGTCCATACGCGGAAGAATTTTGCACTGTGTCAGTGATTGTGACATTCCCCTGGAGAGTCGCTGCGTTTACCCTCAGAAATCCCCTGAGGTTGATGGTCCCATTGTAGGTTATGTTGTCAAGTATAGGGGTCCCGGACGCGTCGCCCACCATCTTTCCAACCAGATCTTTCGTGTTGATAACTACACCATTTGTGACGGTTGCCCCCGAACTCTGGAGCGTCAGCATGTAGTTCTTCATATCGAGGACGCACTTGCGCAAATCAAACCAGCTTGTCATTGCCAGATTCGAACCTGCGACTATCATCCCCAAGGAATCGGTGACCTTGAAAGCCGCCTCGAAGAGTTTGTTCGTGGCAAGTGCAAGGATTTGGTTGCTCGTGCCGCTGAGTTCCGTCCTGTTGTGTACCCAGCTTCCGTTGTTCGTGACGTTCCCCGTCACATTCAAAGCAAGTCCATAGCTGCCGTTGTTCCGAATGATTCCGTTGTTCGTGATATTGCCGGTGATTTTGAGGGTCTTCTCTGGGTGGCCATATCCGGATGAGTTCTCGAGCGTGTCAGTGATGGTCACTGATCCTTTCAGCGTTACCAAGGAATTGATCTGAATTCTCCCCTTGATGTTGGGGCTTCCGTCGTAGGTAACATTATCAAAGATCGGATAGTAGGTGCCGGACACGGGAACACCCACAATGTCCTTCGCATTGTTGACAGTGCCGTTACCAACACCAGCAGAGCTGCTAACCAAGGTAATACCAAAATTGGCCATATTGAGCGTGACCATGTTCAGGTCCACGCTGCCGGAGAATTTAAGGTCGGAGCCAGCGATCAGGCCCGCTGAGCCGATAACTTTGACAGGCGATTCAAACATTTTTCCGGACGCATGAGCCAACGTCTGTGTCGTGGTACCGGTGAGTTCAGTTCTTCGAAACGTCCAGGATCCATTATTGGCAATGTTACCTTGCACTCTCAAAACAAGACCGTTCGGCCCTTCATTCCTAATCGTTCCGTTGTTCGTAACGCTGCCGTTCACCGTCAGGATTTGATCAGGCCAACCATATCCAGTGCGATTGAACAAAGAGCCTCCGGAATTGACAGTCAAGCTTCGGCATGAATAGCCTGTTCCCGTGGCAAAAGCAACTGGCCCGGCGATAACAACGTCATTACTGGCGGTGGGAACAACACCCCCTGTCCACGTGCCTGAGGCATCCCAATTCCCTCCCGCGCCTGTCGAGGTGATAGTCTGCGAGAGAGAATGTTGACTTATGAGAAGTATGCAAAGTAGAGTGAGGGGGAACAAGCGACGGAGCGAGTTAACCATACCAACCTCCTCTAGAAATGTTACTAATAGCCCATTGCGGCGAACGACAAGGGCACGAAGTCATGACCTGCACCGATGGCGAGAACGAATTCGATCAAATTTAGTTTGAGAAAAGCTCGGAGAGATTCACAGATGGGAAAAGCTATGCACCTTTTTGCACTCTGTCAAGGTCTATTCACTCCTCTCGGGAGTCGAAAACTCTTGCGTCTCAAATCGGGTCATCAAACGACGAACAATCCGGGCCCACGACGATTGAGGATGAATACAAATCATGCACCAAGGTAATCAGTGTGGAATTCTCCCTGTGCGCATTGGGCCATCTACTCCTCGCCTTCTCTCGCAGAAGCTCATTGCTTTTCGCGGAAGGCCGAGGCACCGAAGTATTTCACACTAACAACCAACCGTAACAGAGAAAGCTCTTGAAATTCCAAACACCATCAATGATGTTGTTTCCAGCCAAGCCAGCACCCTTGGCCAGGAACAATTTTTAGCGACCTGCTAATCTTCCTCGGCAAATCGGGATGGTCTGCTCTTTGGCTTATTGATCGTGGCTGCGTCGAGAACCCAAACACCACGCCCGTGTGTTCCCACCGCGATCATGTTATCCCGCGGGTGAATTACCAGATCAAGAACGTAAGTCCACGGGAGACCTGTGCCGAGGGCAATCCACGTCTTGCCGCCATCAGTCGTCACATACACACCGCCGTCCGTGCCGGCGTACAGAATTTCCTTGCTCTTCGGATCCTCTCGAATCACGTTCACCGGTCCGACCGGAATTCCCTTTGATATGTCGACCCACGTTTTACCGTAATTCGCCGACTTCCAGACATAGGGAGTGAAGTCGTCATCACGCTTTCCATTCTGCGTCATATACACCGTCCCCAAATCATACGCAGAGGCCACAATTCGAGAGACCCACTTCTGATACGGCAAGCCCTCCATAATCTCCTGCCAGCGCTTCCCGCCGTCTCTCGTCAGATGGACCTTGCCGTCGTCTGTTCCGGCATAGAGCAATCCGTATTTCAACGGCGACTCGGAAATGGTCGTCAGTGTGTGGTGGGAGATGTCGCCCATCTCAGCTGGTGTATTGTACGTCAAATCGGGGCTGATCTGTTCCCACGTATTGCCCTGATCGATGGACCGAAGGATGTACTGCATGCCGTGATAGATAATATTCGGATTGTGCGTCGAGATGATAAATGGTGCGACCCATTCCCCGCGCATCTTCGGTTCGTCTTCGTACGTGCGCGGAAGGAGTCGCTTCGATACGCCCTTCACGACGTCCGTGCGGGCGATAGTCCCATAGAATCCCGCCGAATAGACAATGGCCGGATTCGACGGATCGATGGCATGGCTTGATCCCTCTCCACCGGGAGCCCCATCGAACTTCACGGCCTGGACTTTATCGCGACCTCTGCTCAGGTCGATCACACCACGGAAGCTGCCAAAATCCTGGACAGATCCATAAACTTTGAACGGAGAATCCATATCAAATGCAATGTTGAAGAATTGTGTCGCCGGTATCTTATCGGTGAAACTTCTCCAGTTCTTCCCTTTGTCATACGAAACATACGCACCGCCGTCATTCACGTTCACGAGATAGCTCGAATTCTGGGGATCGATCCAGAGTCCGTGATGATCACCATGCATCCCGCGCAATTGCTTGAACGTTCTTCCGCCGTCGGTCGAGACGTTCAGCCCGAGGCCCATGGTATAAATTGTATTTTCATCATTCGGATCGACGCGCATCTGCCCGAAGACCCAGCCATACGTTGCCGAGTGTCTTTCCATGTACTTTTGTGTCGAATCGACGAGGCCGCTCGCCTGTTTCCATGCGGCGCCGCCATCATCGGTTCGAAAAATCATGGCCCCCCTGATCGCTCCCGAGGAAGGCCGGCCGTAGGAATCCGTCGCACCGCTGTCCGCTGCCGTGGGTTGGTAATTGTCGACAAATGCGTAGAGCACTTTCGGGTTCGAACGCGCGATGTCGATGCCGATGCGCCCGCGGAATTTCGGATCCGGCAATCCGCTGTTGACCTGCTTCCAGGTCTTCCCGCCATCGGTAGATTTGTGAATTCCACTGCCGGTGTAGTCCGCCCGGTTGCGCGGATCGTTCCATTTCAGTCTTATGCGCTGCCATGTCGCGGCATAGAGCGTCTCGGCATTAGCCGGATCCATGACGAGATCGATCGCCCCCGTCTGTTCATTGACAAAGAGTACTTTCTGCCAAGTCTTCCCTCCGTCTGTCGTCTTGTAGACCCCCCGTTCGTTGTTGAAGGTCCATTCGTGACCCGAAGCGGCGACATAGACGACGTCCGGATTGTTCGGATGAATGACGATGCGTGCAATGGTGTACGTGTCGGTCAGGCCCATATGCTGCCAGGTCTTTCCGGCATCCGTCGATTTGAACACGCCGCAGCCGGCCTGCGAGCTGCGGAAAATATTCGCTTCGCCGGTGCCAACCCATATGATGTTCGGATCAGACGGAGCTACGGCCACGTCTCCGAATGAAGTCGATGCAGCCTGTTCGAAGACCGGATTCCAGGTCGTTCCCTCATTCTCCGTTTTCCATAATCCACCCGAGGCGGTGGCGACGTACATCGCGTAGCTCTTCCCCCTCGGCGTCACGACGGCAACATCGACGCATCGACCGCCGACATTCGTCGGGCCGGCAAACTGCCATT
>JACVXU010000339.1 GCA_015661185.1 Bacteroidota bacterium | reverse complement strand
TCGCCGGGGCTGAGAAGGTGTTGGTCGGTGCCTCGATGAATGGCAACCACTAAAAGCACGGGAAGACAAAGAAGGAGAACAAGCCCGAGTGCTGCACGCGGTTGCCCTTGCGCGGTTTGGACGGAGTGTTGGTCTGTAGGAATTGTTTTCGGAAGCATAAAGGCTGCGGACAACTTTCTCGTTGGCGGTGTTGTGAAGAAGTTCTGAGGCGATTGGTGCAGAGCGTCGGGGGCAATCTACGAATTTCGAAAACCCGTGTCAAGTGTTTTAGCGGAACAAACCGGAAATTATACGGAGAATGAGTTGGCAAGAAAGTGGATCAAAGCGGGGGCATGATTTGCGTTTCACGAGAGCGTGCGGCTCAGTCGATCGGCTCGGCGCCAAGTTCGCGCCGAAGAGCAAGAAGGGTGGGGTGCTCGCCGGTTCCACTGTTTCCCAACTTGTGTTGCTGTGTTTGTGAACCTGTTGGTGTTTTGGCACTTGAGGCGCCGGGGTGCACCGCGTGTCCGTTCCCCGGGTTTGTATTCAGGACTGGTTCAATACGGAGCTTTAGCCCAGTGATTTTTTGCAGGGAGTCGACAAGAAACTCTTTGTGGCGCTTCAGTGAAGAGAGGTGGTAATCGTCAGGACATCCTATCCACAATGCTCCGTCTGTGACGTCGAGTATGTAGCTCTCACCCAGAATAGTTCCAATGCCAATCTTTGTTTTCCGGACCTCGCCCACCCACTGATGCCACTGCTCAAAGGCTTCTTCCACTGTGATCTTCCGCATGGATTCGACCGAATGGCCCGTTTCCAGCGTAGCCAACGTTACGGGTTGCGCCTTCCTTGGCGCATCTTGAAGAGGGTGTATTGGAGAGGTCGGTACGCTCGAATTGTTTCCGGAAACCGGTTTGGGTGTTTCGCTATGCGTCACCGGCGATGCACCGCGCATTCTCCCTGCGCTTACCTGACCAACGACTTTAAGTTCTGTGCTGGTTTCTTCCGCCTGAGTAGTACGAGTGCTTTCTTTATACCCCTGATCGTTGGTTCCACCTGCACTAAGTTTTTTTTTCAGCTCGTCAATCTGGTTCAGCAGCACGTCAATCTGAACTGAGCGCTCGAGTTTAATCATCTGTAGCAAGCTCGCTTCAAGCTTGAATCGCGGTTGCGGCGACCATCGGATCGTTTGCTCCAGCTCGTTCACCAATTTGATCAAACGCAGGATGTCGGATTGACGGAAATTCTTCGATTCTTCGCTGTACCGTTTTCGGTACGGCTCCGAGGCTTCCACAAGCTCTGTCGCCTCCGTCGTCAGAACCACCAAGAGGTTTCTGAGGTGTTCTGACAGCCCGCCGAGGAATTCGCGCAAATCATAGCCCGCTTTCACTATCTCGTCGACCAGTTGTATTCCGCCGCGCATGTTTTGTGTCTTGATAAGATCGGTCACGCGGAAAAACAACTCCTGATCAACGACATTCAGAACCTTCAGAACATCGACAACCGTGATCTGGTTTCCGCAGAAGGCCCGAATCTGATCGAAGATACTCTGTGCGTCACGCAGCGATCCGTCGGCCTTTTTCGCGACGACCATCAGCGCTTCCTCGTCGATCGTCACCCCCTCACCGCGTGCTACACCAAGAAGGTTTCCGACAATCTCTTCTATCGATATCCTCCGGAAATCGAACCGCTGACACCGGGAGAGGATTGTCATTGGGATCTTGTGAACTTCGGTTGTGGCAAAGATGAAAATGACGTGTTCCGGGGGCTCTTCGAGGGTCTTCAGGAGTGCGTTAAACGCCTCCTTCGTCAGCATGTGCACTTCGTCTATGATGTAGACTTTGTACTTACCGCGGGTTGGCGTATAACGGACCGATTCCCGAAGATTCCGAATTTCCTCGACACCCCTGTTTGAGGCACCATCGATTTCGATGACATCCAGACTCCGCCCCGCTGTGATTTCTTTGCAGATCTCACATTCGTTATCTGGATTCGAGTCTTTCGACGAGAGGCAGTTGATAGCCTTTGCCAGGATGCGGGCCGTCGTCGTCTTTCCGGTGCCGCGCACACCGCTGAAGATGTACGCGTGCGCGAGGCGTTTCGATGCTATCGCGTTGCGCAGAGTGCTGGTGACATGCGATTGGCCGACAACGTCTTCGAAAACTAACGGTCGCCATTTACGGGCTGTAACCTGGTAGGACATGCTGAGCCGAAGTTAAGAAGTAAACATGAAAAAAGGAAATGTTCCACGCCCAGAATTCTTGGTCTGGCGTCAAGCGCGCTTTGGTTTTGTAGTGAATACGAGCCTTGCCGCCTCTTCAATGGTCTCAACCGGAATGATTTTTAATCCCTCTTTCACTTTGTCAGGAATTTCGGCGAGATCTTGCACGTTTTCTTTCGGAATGATAACTGTTTTGATCCCGCTTCGCTGTGCGGCCAGAAGCTTCTCGTTAAGACCGCCGATGGGGAGTACGTTTCCGCGCAGCGTGATTTCGCCGGTCATTGCTATATCATTTCGAGCAGGGCGGTTGCTCGCAGCCGAAATAATCGCCATCGCCATCGTAATTCCGGCAGACGGACCGTCTTTCGGGATCGCACCCTCCGGGAGATGAATATGGATTTCCCTTCCCTTGGTGAATTCCGGATTTACACCAAACCTTTTTGCGTTTGACCTGATGTAGCTCAATGCCGCCTGCGCCGACTCCTTCATGACGTCACCCAATTGACCCGTGAGGGTTAATTTCTGCGTCCCGCTCATGATTGTCACATCGACATTCAGAATATCCCCTCCAACGCTTGTCCAGGCGAGTCCCGTCACCGACCCAACGCGGCGTTCACGCTCTGCCTCTTTCTTACGGAATTTTGGAACGCCAAGGTAGCGCTCAATCATCTCGCCGGTTACCGTAATGCCGCCGTCGGATTTCTTTTTCCTCTTCGCAGCTCCATTCTTCCTCCTGCTCAACACAATTTCCTTGGCTGCTTTCCTGCAAACCGAGGCAAGCTCTCGTTCAACGTTGCGTACGCCCGCTTCGCGAGTGTACTCGTTGATGATCTTGTCAATTGCTTCGTCTGTGAACTTCAGCATCTTCTCCGTCAGACCATGTGCAGCGAGTTGTTTCGGGATAATGTGGCGCTTGGCAATTTCCCTCTTATCGTAGTCAAGATAACCTGGCAACTCTGTGATTTCCATGCGATCCTGAAGCGGCAACGGGATTGCATAGCGCACATTCGCGGTTGTGATGAACATGACCTTTGAGAGATCGTAGTCGACGTCAAGATAGTGATCGCTAAAGGTGTTGTTCTGCTCGGGATCTAGAACTTCGAGCAGCGCAGCGGAAGGATCGCCACGAAAATCCATGCTCATTTTGTCCACTTCGTCCATCAATAGAACGGGGTTGGTGACACCCGCCCGCTTCATGGACTGTATGATTTTTCCCGGCATCGATCCGATATACGTTCGCCGATGGCCCCGGATTTCAGCTTCATCGCGTACGCCACCCAGAGAAATTCGCACGAATTTCCTTCCCAGTGCCCGCGCGATCGACTTTGCCAGAGATGTCTTACCTACGCCCGG
>JACVXU010000338.1 GCA_015661185.1 Bacteroidota bacterium | reverse complement strand
TTGACATGTCAAAGTATCTTCTTGCCGCATTTCTGATTATCACGCTATGCGTGTCATTCGCAATAGCGCAGCTACCGGATGAAACAAGTGGACGCGTACCTGAGCTCGATGCATTCCATAAACCTATCTACGAGATTTGGCACACAGCCTGGCCGGCAAAGGATATCGCGAAATTGAAATCCCTCCTGCCGGATGTGGAAACAGCGTATGCAACGCTGGCTGCAGCGAAGCTGCCTGGTATTCTTCGGGAAAAGCAGGCGAAGTGGGATGAGAAACTGCCGGTTCTCGCACAATCCGTGAAGGAGTATAGGAATGCCGCCGACAAAAACGATAGCGAAGCCATCCTGAAGGCAGCGGAAGCTGTCCACATGAACTATGAGCAGATGGTCCGCCTCGTCCGTCCGATCCTGAAGGAGCTCGATGCGTTTCATCAATCACTCTACACGCTCCATCACTACTTCGTGCCGGAGAACAAGACCGAGCAGATCAAAGCCTCTGCTGATTCCCTGACTCAGAAGATGATTGCGCTGAACGGTGCTGCGCTGCCGAAGCGGCTCGAAGCGAAAGCCGAGCAATTCAACAAGGCACGAAAGAATCTCGAGGAATCCGTGAAGGCGTTCGCCGCAGCGGTGAAAGCAAAGAAGGGAAAGGACGAGATCGCAAAGCTGGAGACCACGCTCCACGCCCGGTATCAGGTTCTGGAAAAGGTTTTTGAGTAGCCTATCCACAATGCAGGTGCGGATTCGAATCCGCACCTGCAGTTTTGCGGCCTTGCCATTTCTTCCTCACCTCAACAAGACCAGCTTCTTGGTTAGTACCCTCTCGTCTCCCCGAACCACAACAAAGTATACACCCGAACTCTGGTTTCCGAGATCGATCGTTACCGAGTGCGTGCCGGCCTCGAGCCACGAGTTAACGATCTCGCCAATTGTCTCGCCTGACACGGAGAAGATCTCACCCCGGACCTGCATGCGCTTCGGCACATCGATACGCAGGGTTGTTGTTGGATTGAAGGGATTGGGATAAACGCTGAGGGCGAAATCGCCGGGGATGAGATCGTCCGCTGCTTCAACGGAAACAATCTTCGGCGTCGTCATGAATATTCTTGCATCCGGATCGATGCTTACCGTATCGCTGATGTGCGCAGAAAAAGTTCCTGTCCCCGAACTCATATCAACCGTGTATCTGCTCTTCCCGACTTGAACCTCGACCGGCATCGGAAAGGCCACGTTGTTCGGAGCGAACCATCGCAGGATCGCAAATGTGCTTCTTCTTTCTACCGTGAGCTGGGGAAGCCCTGCCTGTCGTAAATAAACCGTGAAGAACCAATCGAGGGTCTTTCCAGAAACCTGTTCGGCGATCTGACGGAATTCTTCAACCGTCGCCAGACGGCATTGCCTGCCGTTTGTTACACTCTCCATCGCCGGATCAGGATACGCCCAGCGTCGCAGAAGCCTGAAGAACGTCGAGTCGCCCACATAGGAACGAAGCGTATGCAACACCCAGGCTCCGCCATTATAGACATTTGACAAGTAGGCCGTTCCCGCTGTCACACTCTGATTTGGTGCGATGGGTCGTGTGATACTCTGCGGCCTCATTCTTGCCATGTACGATTTATATCGCGCAAAGCCACTCTGGCGTTCAACAAAAAGTGCCTCCATGTAGGTGGCAAAGCCCTCGTGAATCCAAAGGTCACTCCAATCCTTCGCCGTAACGAGATTCCCCCACCACTCATGTGCCATTTCATGGAGATGAATGTAATCAAAACCATAACCCGCCCAGTTCGCATTGAAGTGAGATCCGCCGTACACACCGTAGGCGACACTCGTCTGATGCTCCATCCCGGCATAGGGGGCATCCACGATACAGTACTTCTCGGCCCGAAAAGGATAAGGACCACAGGTCTCTTCCAGGAAGCGGATGTCCTTTAACCACGTCGGCATGATATTCTTCACAGAATCGACATTGTAAGGAAGAAACCAATACTCGGCTGGGATTTTTGCTCCCGTCACGCTGGTGTAATCGACGGGGATCCGCACATAGGGCCCGAGGTAGAACGTCACATTGTAGTTATTGATGGTCTGACCGACATACCACTGGTACGTTTTCGTTCCGTTGCCATTGTCGACTGTTCCGAGAAGCTTTCCGTTGGACACACAGACCAGGCTGGATGGGACCGTGAAGTTGAGCGCAACCGAGTCAGGCTCATCCGATGGATGGTCTTTGCACGGCCACCACACGTCGCCCCCTTCCTCCTCGCAGGCAACTCCTGCCCAGAGTTCACCCGTTCTTGCCCGTTTCCAGACGAAGCCATCATCCCATGGAGGATTGGCGGCTACTTTCGGTTTCCCGCTGTATGTCAGTTCGACGGAAATCGTGTCTGACTTTTGGACGACGAATGGGAGTGAGATCCAGATCCTCCCTCCGTTGCGGCTGACCTGCAGCGAAGTATTGAACTGAGTACGTCCTTTCCAGACGGCCGAGCTTACGGTGAAATTCGTGTTCAGGTCGAGCACAAATGTGCTCAATGTGTCCGTTGCCAGAGCTCGAGTGAGCGTGGTCCCGGTGATCGAGCGGTTCACTGTGTCGATCATGATGTTGAGCCTGTAGAACAAAACATCGTACGCTGATTGCTCCCTCATCAATGCCCCGCCGGAATCGAGGAGCTTGTGCAAGCGGCCTTCTGGAGGCGATTGTGCCGCCGAGTGAGCGGAGAAGACCAGAAGGAAGCCAAGGAGGTATCGAATTGTTGCGAGTCGTCGGTTCATGTGGTTAGATTGGATTAGAAGCGCACTTCTGTCAAATGGTTGTTGTCTTTCTGCCAGTTCGCGGGGTTATTGCGAATGTAAGCGCGAATAGCATTCAGTTCTTTCTTGTTCCGGATGATATGATCATGAAATCGAGGTTGCCAAAGAACATCGTCGTGATCATGCATATGACACCAATTTGTCACCGCGGATTTGTATGAGCGAATGATTGTCCCCAAGGATCCCCGCTTCGGGGAGATTTGAGACATGAAGCTTGATGGATTTCTTGTCGAGATGTCAGTGACGTTGCATGCAACGTCACTCCCGGCTCTCAGAACAATAATGCCATGGACATGATTCGGCATTACAATGAACTCATCCAGTTTCACATTTGTATGGTGCTTTGGGATTTCAACCCACATCTGATGTGCAATCTCTCCCATCTCATTCCGAGACATGACAGCGTTCATTACCTGGCCAAACAGCTCGACCATTGATTTTGTGCAGATCGTGACAAAGTACTCACCGGGTGCCGCGTAGTGATGCCCCTTAAGCCTCCTCGATTCAATTCGATATCTCTCGCTGTAGAGCGTCATAATACCGTGTGCCTGTTGTCCGATCATTCCACCGGGTGTTTCTCCTCCTTGCAGTGAAGTCTGCGGAGTTCATCGCGAATTCACCCTCCCCTCAATACGCCAGCAAGCTCGCAACCACCGTCAGAAGAAACAGGACAGCGACCGAGAAAACATGGAGACCGCCAATAATGATCGTTTTCAAAATGGTCGAAGTCCGTGATTGGCCGTACACCGA
>JACVXU010000337.1 GCA_015661185.1 Bacteroidota bacterium | reverse complement strand
ATGCGGGTGACAAGGGTCAACTTCAACAATACTTGAGCGATGCGGCACACAAAGTTAGAGCGACGGAGAACCCATCCGAGAAGCGTAAGATCCTCACCGAATCATTTCAGACCATGGCCAAGGCCTTGGACAAGGTTCAGAGCTCGGCGTTGATTTCGAAAGACGATCGCGTCGGCATTGATCGTTTCAAAGCTACACTGCGAGAGAAACAAGATGAGCTTGCAGGCAGCAATGGCTACGTGCGCGTGTCGGATGAGCAACTCAACGCCTTCTCTGATTACGTCGTGCAGGATTCGGAGCAGGCGGCCGAGATGATAACCATCAGTGTTGTCACTCTGCTTTTGATCATCATTCTGATTGTGCTCTTGGTAAAATAGTCTCCCCCCGAGCGATCATTCCCGGCGTTCGATATGCGAGACCCGCACAGCCGATCGGGTTAATGGCAGAAATGATGTCGACACTGTGAGAACACGGCGGAACTGAATTCGCAATTCAGGTGATCAAGATGGCCGATGCTTCTGGTGGGAGGCATCGGCTTTGTTGTTGAAAGAAGTAGAGCGATTTGTGCTATTGTTTTGACGCATGTGGCCAGAGATGGTCGTCGGGCGTCTCGAAGAGGGATTAACTACACTTTCATCCTTTCGGTCGATTACAATCGCAAGCAATCAGTTGTATACTTAGACGGAGAAGCGTGGCTGCGAATTGGGATCTGATCGATGGAGAACAGAAGCAAGAGAGAGGAAAAGCCTTGCACCACCGGAGAAAGATGATGAACATAGAGCTTGCAGCCATTGGCGGTAAGTATGATAAACTTGTAGAAAGGCTTCAGGCAAACTATGGGATTGCCAAAGAGGAAGCCCAACGGCAAGTTGATGACTTCAAAAATATCGTCGAACAACTGAAGAAATCAATAACGGCCTGAAATGGTTCCCCAACACCAATAAGTGAAAAGATCATGAGACGGGACGGAAGTGGTTTCCCCAGTTTTGCAAAACGATTGTTCGTCGGAGGTCTGCTGGGAGCTGCCGTAGCGTTGCTGTACGCGCCCAGGAGCAGGACGGGGCTCCGCAGTGACATCCCGCAGGAGGGTGTGCGGTTTCAAAGACGGTATCGGCCGCTCTCCACGGCGAGAGTCGAAGAGATCATTGAGACAAGAAAACTTGTCAGGCCGACCATCGGTTGGCTCATGATTTTTGTTGCTGCTTCTGCCGTTTCGATGATTGCTGATTTGAAAATGAATAGAAAATAGTCGAATGCCTATGGCCGAACAAATTCATCCTCTCCGCGAAACGCGCTTCCTCGTTATCACGGCAGCGCTCGTGATCATCATCTATGGCATCAATCAGGCACAGTCGATTGTCGCATTGTTCCTTGTTTCTGTTTTCCTCGCTCTCCTCGGAACGCCGCCGGTACTCTGGTTAGAGCGGAAACGCGTTCCTTCTTTTCTCGCGGTGATGATCGTCATGGCAGGCATGATTGCTCTTCTGCTGATTATCGGCGTAGTGGTAGGAACGTCTCTCAGCACGTTTTCCGACGGGTTGCCTTTCTATCAGAAACGCCTGCACGAGCAGGTCTTGGCGCTCAAGGCTCTCCTTGCAACCAAGCATATCTTCGTTACTGAGAAGGCCTTGCTCGAATACCTCAATCCGGGGTCGGTGATGAGCCTGGTCGCCGGCTTGTTCGCAGGGATGGGCGCATTTCTTTCCAACATCGTCCTCATCTTGCTCACGGTAATATTCATTCTTCTTGAGGCTTCAAGCTTCCCCATCAAACTCCGTTCTGTGCTCGGAGATCCTCACCAGGCCTTTCCCCAGTTCACAAAGTTTCTCAATGATCTCAAGCGATACATGATCATCAAGACGATCATCAGTCTTATTGCGGGGGTCTTAGTAGGATTGTGGTTGACTATCCTCGGTGTGGATTTTCCCGTTCTCTGGGGGTTCGTGGCCTTCCTGCTCCACTTCGTACCCAATGTGGGTCAAATTATTGCCGCCATTCCTGCGGTGTTGCTGGCGCTCATTCAATTCGGTATGGGATCTGCCGCGCTAACCGCTGCCGGTTATCTTCTCGTTGGCTTCACACTCGGAAACGTGGTTGAGCCGCGGCTTATGGGCCGCAAACTCGGACTGTCTACCCTGGTTGTTTTCCTCTCGCTTATGTTTTGGGGAGGATTGCTGGGTCCCATCGGCGTAATTCTGTGCGTGCCGCTGACGATGACCATGAAATTTGCCTTCGAGAGCAATGCGAGCACCAGTTGGATCGCGATCCTGCTCGGCTCGGAAAAACCCGTTGAGAGTATGCCACCAGAGTCGAAAAAGGGAATCCACTCTGCTCACGCGAAGAAAGTTTGAACTGGCTTGATTAATATTGAAAATATTCAAAGAGATCGCAACACCAATCCTAACTGTGCAACAGCAACAAGCTGATCGGAACATGAGAGCATGGAGCCAATCTTTTTCCTAAAAGGGCTGATTATTGGATTTGCAATGGCGGTGCCTATTGGACCGATCGGAATTATGTGCATCCGAAAGACACTGGCTGAGGGGCACTCACGCGGCATGATCATCGGCCTAGGGGCTGCGACCGCAGATTCGCTGTACGGCAGTCTCGCTGCGTTCGGGCTCACCTTTGTCTCGGATGCGATCGCCGGCCAGCAGTTTTGGTTGCGTGTGGTTGGAGGAGGTTTGCTCTTGTTCCTAGGCATAAGGACTCTTCGTGCGAAGAGCAAGGACCCCACAGTTCCCTCCGTCAACAAGGGATTGATGGGATCGTTCGTCTCCTCCTTTCTCCTCGCACTTACCAATCCAGTGACCATCTTCGCTTTTGTTGCTGTGTTCGCCGCCTTTGGGCTGGGACATAAGCTTAGTATCTTTTCAGCGTGCATTCTTGTCCTCGGAGTGTTTGCAGGTTCGGGTCTTTGGTTTCTGGGCCTTGGTTATATTGCTACGTTATTCAGAAAAAAGCTGGACTCAGGTGGACTCACATGGGTTAATAGGATTTCCGGCGTCTTGATCATTTTGTCTGGCGTTGCTGCCCTTGTGAGCTTGATCTGATCTTTGCGGCCACCAATCTTTCTTTCTGCACGCTCTTCAGAAAAGCACGCGCATTGGGATCGTGACAAAGAAAGCGAAGTGATAGAGCACATGCAGAATGGGCATCCACCAACTGACCGACGAAAGCTGTCGCCGCTGAAGATAGCGTCGTATGCGGGCTTTGCTGTAGGAGCAATAGTGCTCGTCTGCGTGCTGGCTCTCCTGTTCTTCCCTGATCCCCTTGTGAACAGGTTCATCAAACCCAGGATTACAAAGGCTTTTGCTGAGGCGTATCCCGCGTACTCAATACGCATCGCAAACATGAATTACAGCGTTTTAAAGAACCGCTTTGGATTTGACTCCGTTGCGCTGAGCTCGGTCGATGGCAGATTCTCGAGCAATACGGGCAAGTTCTCCGTGAGCGGAATCAGCTGGATGCATCTTCTCTGGGGAGGAAGCAGTTCAGCGAGCGACTTTGCCAACTCCGTTGTCGATGCACAGGACATTGTGCTCAACCTGCCGAAGTCAC
>JACVXU010000101.1 GCA_015661185.1 Bacteroidota bacterium | reverse complement strand
CAAGAATTCTGTGAGATGGAAAAGCCGGTCGTAGTGAGACCGGCTTTTTTTATCCCCATAAGTCCCTCCCTGCGCTCAGTTAGCGAGGGGATTTTTCTATTGAAACTCGGGCGACTCATCAGTAACTTGGTGAATCGATAGCGATGCCCGCGTTCACGGTTACACAATTCTTGAGCGCGGAAATGTGAGGGAGTGCCATGGAGCAGAGAAAACTAGGGAAGAACGGTGCGCTCATCTCGGCCATCGGCCTCGGTTGCATGGGGATGTCGGAGTTCTACGGACCCAGAAATGACCAGGAGTCCATCGCTACGATCCACGAAGCGATACGCCTTGGCATAACGTTCTTCGACACGGCCGACATGTATGGCGTGGGGCACAACGAAAAGCTGCTCGGGGAAGCCATCCGAGGCAGACGAGAGAGTCTCTTCATTGCGACGAAGTTCGGCAATGTCCGGGGCTCGGATGGCAGCTTCCTGGGTGTCAATGGGAAGCCGGAGTACGTCCGGTCCGCCTGCGAAGCCAGCCTCAAACGACTTGGCATAGAGACCATAGACCTTTATTACCAACATCGGGTAGATCTGGACACGCCTATCGAAGAGACCGTTGGCGCCATGGCAGAACTCTGGCGCGAAGGGAAGATCAGGTATCTTGGTCTATCTGAAGCGGGTCCTGCCACGATCCGGCGTGCGTCTGCAGTCCATCCGATTGCGGCGTTGCAGACTGAATACTCTCTCTGGACACGCGACGTCGAGACAGACATTCTTCCCACGTGCCGTGAGCTGGGAATAGCATTCGTGCCGTATTCACCTCTTGGCCGGGGATTCCTGACCGGAAAGATCAAGTCAACTACGGACCTGGCTGAATCGGACTTCCGCCGCAAGATGCATCCCCGTTTTCAGCCCGAAAATCTTGCGAAGAACCTTCAGATTGTTGAAACAGTTGAAAAACTGGCGGTCGAGTGGGGCTGCTCTCCGGCGCAACTTGCGCTTGCGTGGGTTCTCGCTCAGGGTACTGATGTCATACCGATTCCAGGGACAAAGAAAGTTCAGTACCTTCGCGAGAACGTTCAGGCAGTCAGCGTCCAGCTGACACCTGATGACATACAAAGAATCAGCGATGCGTTACCGAGAGGGGTCGCCTCCGGCGAGCGGTATGCTGCAGCCCAAATGCAAAGGCTCGGGAGGTAATCTCAGGCATCTGAGATCTGGCTTTCTAGTGATGGATTTGTTCATTACACCTTGAATATTTCCAGCACCAAGCTGCCAAAATCATCGGAAGGTGCGTTGGGCGGCCTATAATCCCTGTTGTCCGACAGTTGACTTGCCCGCCGATCTTCATGGCGGGACTGTCGGACTCAACTCATCCGAGAGTTTCACTCTCGGATCTTGGCCAAGGCGTCAGTCTTTTCGAGCGAAACACATGTGCGCGTGATTGCGGCGCGAAGAGTCGCTCGACAAGCTCATGAGACCTCCTGGAGTGTAACTCCAGCTTGGGCCTTGCAGGCGGGCTGTCGAAGGAGTTCATCGTCCAGGCTCGCTCGTCACCCAAAATCTTCATCATAGCTCACTTCAATGTCAAGAAAGTACATCATAGTCTCGGGAACGGTTGTTCTGTTGCTGCTACTCTTGCAACTGGTTTCCGGACCTATGAGCAAGCTTGAGCAGGGTTTGCTTGACGTGCGCTATCGTGTGCGGGGTCAGGTCCCTGCCGACACCAACATCGTCATCCTGTACTTCGACAACGACGACATCGCTTCGCTCGGGGGAGGAACACTCAAGCGCAACTACTATGCTTTGCTCATCGACGTGTTGACGAAAAACCGTGTCGCTGCGATCGGCCTTGAACCCTTCTTTGGTGAGCAGAGCCTTGAATATCCGGAGCAGGACGATGTGCTCGCGTCAACGGCCGCGGCGTCGGGCAGGGTTGTGTTCTCGACCTACTTTCGACTCGTTGAGCCCAAAGAGACTGGTTCGGCGGGTGCGTCTTCGCCAGAAGTTCCCGCCTACGGGAAAATGAAAGAGCCGGTCCTTTTCGGATCGCAGCTCCAGTTGCCAATTGCCTCATTGCTCCAGTCTGCCGCAGGCGTGGGTCACACGAATATCACAGAGGGATCACCGTCCAAGTTGCCGTTGTTGATCAGTACGGGAGGGGGATCCGTTCCGGCTTTTGCGCTCGAAGTTCTTCGCTCCGCTTCTCGTGCAGACCGCTCGGAGGTTCGGATCGAAACAAGGTCGGTTTCGATCCCGGCGAAAGGCAAGAGCATCCAGATCGCATTTGACGGCGATGGCACCACTTCCCTGAATTTCCCCGGCTCGCTCTCGTCGTTCAAGCACTATCGCTGTGTGGAGATCTTGCGCTCCTACCAGCGCCAGCAGCTCGGACTTCCTGCGACCGTCGATCTCTCGGCTCTCGAAAACAAAATCGTGCTGGTCAGCATCATCGGAGAGGGACGAAGCCGTTTCTTCCAGACTCCGTTTGACGCACAGTTCCCATCGGTCGGCTTTCATGCGACATTCCTTGATAACGCCCTCGGGAGCAGCTTCATCTCGAAGGTGCATCCGCTCGCAGGAATCGGTCTGATTCCTGTCGCACTCAGTGTCCTTCTGATTTTTCTGATTCATCGGTTTGGCTACTTCCGCGGCGGCGTGTTTGCACTCCTGGTGGCTGTGCTCTATCTCTCTGTCACGCAGCTTCTGTTCGTTGCTCTTCATGTTGTACTGCCTATCGTGGCGCCTCTCGTCCTTATCACGGCGGCCTGGCTGGCGCCGGTACTCTATGATTATTTTGTCGTTGGGAAACAGGTTGCGCAATTGGAGTCCGAAAAGGAAAAAGTGGAGAGCCGCCTGCGTGAGAGCGAATGTAAGTTGCAGATGCTTGAAAGGGAGCTGCTCGACCAGAAGACGCCCGAGCGCTCGCCACGCGGATCCGAGCTGCTTGAAGAAATCAAACGCTACAAAGAGGAGATCAAGACCCTTTCGGCCCAGGTCAGCGACATGGTGCAGTTCGAAGCCGTGGAGCCTGGGGCGGCCAGTGGAGCCGCAGTCTTCGGCGGGATCGTGTTTGACAAAGCCGGAAAGATGAGGGAAGTGATAGACCTCATCCATAAAATCTCGTCCAGCGATGCCAATGTCCTTGTTCTGGGAGAGAGCGGGACCGGCAAGGAGCTTGTCGCGCGTGCGGTGCATGATCTGAGCGGCCGCAGAGGGAAAGTCTTTGTGGCGGTCAATTGCGGGGCGCTGACGGAAACGCTGCTCGAGAGCGAGCTCTTCGGACATGAAAAGGGATCATTTACCGGGGCGGTGAAGGACAAAATCGGCCGGTTTGAGTATGCGGATGGGGGAACGATTTTCCTCGATGAGATCGCTGAAACGAGCGAGGCATTCCAGGTGAAGCTTCTCCGCGTTGTCCAATCCGGTGAATTTGAACGAGTAGGTTCCACCGTCACAAAGAAAATCGATGCGCGCATCATAGCGGCAACGAACAAAAGTCTTCGCGACCTCGTCGCCGAGAAGCGTTTTCGTGAAGATCTTTTCTACCGTCTTAATGTCTTTTCGATCGAGCTTCCGCCGCTGAGAGAACGCAAGAGTGACATACCGCTTCTTGCCGGGCATTTCGTGAAAAGGGAAGACGGATCGCTTTCACTCTCGTCCACAGTGATGGATGCGTTTATCCAGTACCGGTGGCCGGGAAACGTTCGTGAGCTCGAAAGTGCCGTCACGAGGGCTGGGATTCTCGCCCGTTCCGAAGGCCGAACGCTTATCCAGCTGAGGGACGTGTCGGAAGAGGTCGCGGCATCGACGAAGGGGCATGTCGATATTGAAGACCAGATCATCGAGACACTGCGCTCGAAGAAATTCTCCCGCAGCTCGATTTCCGAGACTGCCGAGGAGCTCGGGGGACTGAACAGAGGAACGGTTGCAGAGTATTTCCGCGGGATTTGTTTCAAGCACTTTTTCGAGAATAGTTGGGATGAAGAAAAAGCGGTGGATGCGATTGCCGGGGAAGCGGATCCCGAGTCCCGCGAGAAAGTCCAGAAGAAACTGCGTGAGTATCTCTCCAACGTGATTGAAGGAGTAGCCCCCGGTCAGAGTTTTGACGCTCTCAAGAAATCCCTCCGTCCAAAATACAAGAACCTTCCGCAACGCTACCATACCCTCCTCGATGAAGTGGTGAGGTCGTACCTTGAGGGGAAGTGGACTCAAAGAAGTTAGACGTGAGACGTAAGAAGTGCCTCTCATCCGGCCTTAGCAAACCTCATAGTCTTGTAGCAATTACAAGAGAGACTGCTGGTTATCCCGTCGTTCCGGCACTTCTCCCTCAGAATCCCGCACTTCTCCGGCTTCCGGCAATCGCACCCCCAGACCCCGCAGTTCCTAACCCCTTGCAAATCAATTTGTTGCGATGATGCGCAAATGAAGCCAGTTGAGGCGATTCTGGCACAAGAGTTGGAGATAGGGTATCACAGGTTTATTTCAAACAAATTCAATTGAAAACGCCAGATACGGCAATGTTGACCTCCAAGGACAGAAAATACCTCGAGATGTTGATTGCGAACGATGCGCTGATTGACAGCGACATCATTCCGCTCGACGACGGGGATGCTTACTCGTCCGACTACTGCGGGGGATCAACGAAGATTAACGATCGTGGGTATCCGTTGCGATGGGGGAGAATCATTCATCGGGTGAAGAAGTCGGTGGGGCTTGAGGAAGTGAGCGCCGATTGTGTGGTTGCAACGGTTACCCGAACGATCGACGGCATCATGAAGATCTCAGCGCCGTATCAGCTCAGCACCCGGATGCGCCATTCGCTCATCTCAAAGCCCTTCAGCGAAAACAGCATTCGCAAGGCTCGATTCATGCGGATTGGTGAGACGGGCGATCCGTCAAGGAATTGGAAGCTCAATGGGGTCTCGATCGTTCATGGCGGGACAGAAACAGCGAACGTTTCGATCAGCGAATTTATGTTGCGGACTCAATCAGGCGAAACCATTTCATTGAAATCTCCGGACGAGCCAACGTGGCCGTTCAGGATCAACGGGCACGGTCACTTTACGACGGTGGGTGCAGAGACCGATCTCGACGTGAGCGTGAAGGTCCAGACGAGTGAAGTCGAGGCGAACATGGTAGTCCTTCGTTCTGGATTCCGGGGAAAATGGGGGCAGCGTACGCTCTTACCGCTGAAGATCGAGAATCGGCTGGGCGACAAATATATTCACACGTATGAAAACACTGTCCGTGCGCAACCTCGTCCGGGGGTGTATCATGCAGTGGTTGAGGCGATCTCCCGAGAATCATTATGTGATATGGAGGCGCCTGTCTCGACAAGGTTCTGGGGTATCCCGTATACGGTGCAGTAGATGTGGCGTAGTGGATCCCCACCTGGCTCCTGCTCCGGGGAACAGCGGGAGCCAGTTTTTGTTTTTGACTGGTTTTCTTATCGTTTTTGAGAAGAATCAACTGTGATGTGGGATATTTCGGAATGAGGAGGATTTCAGTATATTGTAACCGGATGGTAACGGCTTATGCGTAGGTCAAATTTCGTTCTCGCAATTGTTGCTGTGCTCTGGATGGTTGGATGCCAGGAGAAACTCCCCGTGGAGTTGGCCGGCGAACAGAGTACGGCCGCGCTGGAAGTGAGAGTACTTCCGGCCATCGATTCAACCTTGATCGTTGATGCCTCCGTTGATACTTCGGGTGTCTTACAGACGGAAGAACAGGCATATCCTGCGACCTTCCTTGTGAATAGCGTTAAGACGGACTTCGGAACTTATCGTAGCACATTCTCCTACTGCAGAATTCTCCTCAACGACAAAAAGCGACCGATCCAGAATCTCGGAAAGGTGATCGGTTACCTGGGGCTCGATGTGGGGAATGCCAAGGTCAACGCCATTGATCTTCCGAAGACGGACAGGCCGTACAGGACTTGGTCCAGTTTCTCGCCCAAGCAGAATGCCGGGCGCGCCTATACGTTGGTCGACCAGGATAATCAGCCGGTAGCGGACTTCAGCTACACGGCAGGCCAGCGTTATCGATTTGTCGCCGATGGTCGCGGTGCAGTCTCGTCGTTCGAGATTGCCATCCAGAGTCCCGAGGAAATTACCGTTCTCGAGCCACGGGCCGGTTCGATTGTGTTTCGCGATGAAGACCTTCATGTGCGCTGGGATGGCAAACGTGGTGGTAATGTACGCTTGCTGATCAGCTCGTTTGACGCAAAGTCCAATGTCTCTGTGAAACCCCTCCTTGAAGTCAGTATTCAGGAAGGGGCGAATTCCATCACCATTCCGGCAAAAGTACTGCAGGGTGTGCGGGCGAATCGAGACGGTCGGTATCTCTTCTCGTTCATTTCTTCGAACAGAAACAAGGCAACTGTCCCGGGATATTCGGAGAATGTTCTTGTGCAGGCAGCTTCTATTCACAACGTCCTGCTGTGGCTGAAGTGAGCAGTAGTGTTTCGCTCCGGCTCGACGAAAACGGTCATGTGTAGCCCATAAAGGAGAGATAGTCAAAGCTTTGATGTTGTTTCATAACGGCGCTTAGATTCTTGCGTGTTCCCCACAAAGCAAAGATCTTTCTTGCTACGCCGGGCAGTCGTTCTTCTCCACATCGCTACGCTCACTGCCTTTGGGCAGCACCTGACGTCCGCGCGCGGTTCAGCGCTCGGCGCGTTCACGGCTCTGTCTAACGACATTGCGAGCATCGATTGGAATCCGGCCGGCTTGGTGTCTATACGAGATTGGGACCTGACTGCGTCTTCCTATGCAGCATTTCGACGCGATGTTCCTTTGAAGGGTATTTCTCTGTACTCGGTCGGCAGTGCAAAGCGTTTCCTGGATGTTCACGTCATCGCGGGAAGCTACACGCCGGGAATGGAGTTGGAATTTGTGACCCCCAGGACGTACGAGCTGATCGGGGGTGGTCCACAGATCGGATATGAAAAAAAGATTACATACAGGGAACTCTACTCGCTTGGGTACGGCTACCAGGTGACGCCGACTGTGACGCTTGGTGTCAGCACGCGGTACCGGGAACAACTCATCACCGCCACCCAGTTCCTTGATGATTCCCTTGGATTTGAGCGGGCCGTCAACTATGCGGGAAGCGCGTGGAACATCGACATAGGCCTCAAGTGGAAACCGAATTCCGAGTGGACGTTCGGCGTTGTGGCGAAGAATCTCTTTCGTTTAACGGAAAGTGAATTGCCGGAAGGGGTGCTCTCATACGGGCTGAGAAACGTGAAGACCTTGCGAGTGGGAGCTGCATACCAGGCTTCACCGACAACAACCGTAGCGCTCGATTTCGACACGCAGGCGAAGGGGGGATTCGGTTCCGAATGGATGCTGGGGGAACGATGGGCATTGAGGCAGGGAGTGTTGTTCGGCGACAAGTCGTCGCAGTTCGTCGCAGGGCTTTCTGGCGGTGTCGGTTTTACATACGGACCGGCAAGACTCAATTTGAGTTACGTACATTTCCTGAAGCCGCGGACGCAGACGACAGTTCAAGAGTTCCTTGACAGAGGAGTGCTCGACCTGGGATACAATGCCTTCACTCCGAGCCAGATTACACTGTCGGCCAATATTTCGCTTGGCCGCACACGCGAAGTCTGGGCCAAGATTGAGTATGTGCAGATTCTGAGTGAGGTGTATCCATCCTCCTACCAGGCGCTGGCGAACAGACCACTGGGAAAGGCGAAGGTCAAGAATATTTCCTCGAAGCCGATTTTCGCAAAAGTGTCGTTTTTCGTCGACCAGTATATGGACAGTCCGACGGAAACACCACAAGCGGAGTACATCGAGCCGAATGCCGAGAAGGAGATTCCTCTTTACGCGATCTTCAACGATGCGCTAAAGTTTGTTCCTTCAATGGTCCTCAGAGCAGCGGAGGTTTTTGTGAAGGCCTCTCCGGCTGAGGATTATGATGACAAGAGTCAGACTCGTTTGATCATCCGGGGGCGCAATGATTGGGATGGTGATGCGCTCACGCTCCGCTACTTTGTGACGCCGGAAGATCCGGACATCATGCGGTTCACCCGCACGGTGATGAGTCAAAACAAAGACACGATAGCAGTTGTCGCAAAGCAGCTTGAGAAGTTCCGGACGGCCAGGCTGCTCTTCAACGAGTTTGCGTCGCGCCTGACGTATGTGAACGACCCGAAGGCCAGCAAGGACCGGGTTCAGTTTCCATCGGAGACCGTGGCATTGCGCGGCGGCGATTGTGACGACATGACCGTCTGCTACTCGTCACTGCTCTCGAGCGTTGGGATAAACACAGCCTTTGTTGATATTGTGCCCCCCCAGCGCCTGGATGATGCACACATCTTCGTTCTTTTTGACACAGAGGTTCCCGCATCGCAGGCCAGCCTTATCGGCGAGAACCCAAAGCGGTACGTCATCCGGAAGAATGAGCGCGGCGAAGAAACCGTCTGGATCCCTGTTGAGACGACTGCCATCACTGAGGGATTCCAGAAGGCGTGGGAAGTCGGAGCGAAAGAGTATTTTGACAGTGTGGAAGTTGGACTCGGAATTGTGAGGGGTTGGGTCCGTCTCGTTGATGTTATGCCCCGTTGAATACCTGATACGAAAGGATACGACAATGCGTACTCGGTTACTGTGGATTGTGATAGCGGGTCTTCTCGCAGTTCCTCTGCGCGCAGGGGATTTTGTTGTGAAAGCTGTGAAGGGAAGCGTCGAAGTGCGGAAAGGGGTCACGGAGGAGTGGAAGAAAGTGAAAGTGGGTGATCTTCTGAAGCCCGAGGACAGCATGAGAACGGGCCCGGGTTCGACCGCGACAGTCGAGTTTGACAAGAGGAAACTGACTGTCCCGGAAATGACGATTCTGGACATCTCCGATGTCCGACAGCTCAGCCAGGAGGATTTTCTCCTGAAACTGGCGATGCAGAATATCCTCTCGGTGCCTCCGCGTGAACGCGACGAGCTTTCCATCCCCTCTGCCACCGTGTTGCACGGAGACAACGCGGCCAAATCAAATGCGCCGGTGTTCTCCGATACAGAAGTAGGGGAGATGGAGCTGCATGGTGCGCGGGTGTTATTCGACAATTCCTATTATGCCACTTCCATCCTCAAATCGAAGGAAACCCTTCGCACGCACCCGGAGTTGAAATCGAATTTCGACGCGCGGCTGACTATTGCGACGGCCTTTGAGAAGATGAAGCTCACGAAGGAAGCGGTCACCGAGTATTCCTTGATGGCAAAAGAGAACCTTCCGACTGCGCAGGCCAAGAAGGTCCAGGTCGCTTTGGAGAGGCTGAAGCAGAGTAAGTAGAACCGCGTTCGCCATTCGCGATAGTGGTAGTGGGGAATCTGCATCAGGACTTAGATTTGGAGCACGCCGCGGCTGTGTCCGCGGCGTTGCTGTTTTCTGCCAGACCTGTCCTGGTGAACCTCACAGGTCTATGAGACCTGTGAGGGTTACCATGGGTCTACAAAACCTGTGAGGTCTACATGTTTGCATGTTCACCTTGAAAATCCCTCAAATAAGCTCTACATTGACCGCATTGTAATCCAATAATAGTAGTCTCTTCTCTTATACCCCCAGGTTTCCTTGACGGGCGACATCATTCTACAGACAAAAAACCTCGGCAAGCAATACAAGAGCCGATGGGCTGTTCACCATCTCGATCTCGAGGTTCGTCGCGGTGATGTGTTCGGTTTTCTCGGTCCCAACGGAGCCGGCAAGAGCACCACAATCCGCATGCTTCTCTCCCTGGTCAGGCCCACGGAAGGGGAGGTATTTCTCTTCGGCTGGTCGCTGGCAAAAGACCGGGAAAAAGCGCTACAGTCGATAGGAGGGATCGTCGAGAAACCTGACTTCTATCCCTATCTCTCCGCGCACAGAAATCTCGAAATCGTTGGAGCACTGAACGGAGGCGCAAGCCGCGCGCGAATCCAGGAAGTGCTCGAACTCGTCGGTCTTGCATCCCGCGCCTCAGACAAAGTCAAAACATACTCTCACGGGATGAAGCAACGCCTCGGCATTGCCCAGGCACTTCTTGCGAACCCGGAGTTCGTCATCCTTGACGAGCCAACAAGCGGTCTCGACCCGCAGGGAATGAAAGAGATTCGGGGTCTCATCCGCCACCTCGCCAGCGATCAGAACAAGACGGTGATGCTCTCTTCCCATCTGCTCAACGAAGTCGAGATGGTCGCCAACCGGATGGCAGTCATCAATCGTGGTGAGCTTGTCACGCAGGGAGAGGTCGCAGCCTTGCTTGAGAAAGGCGAGAAGTGTGTGACGGTTCAGGGTAGCCCGGTGGAGAAAGTGCGCAGCGTACTTTCCCGGCAGCGCAACATTGGCAAGGTTTTGGAAAAGGGGGATGCATTCGAAGTCACGATGCCTTTTGAAAACATACCCGAGCTGGCGCGCGCTCTCGTTCAAGAAGAGGTTGACATCCAGGCACTGGTCCCCCGGCGCTCGCTCGAAGAGTATTTCCTCTCTATCACCGAGAATGAGCCGGAAGAAAGCAAGAACTGAGAAGTAATCGACTCCCTCTGTCCCTTTCTTTGCATGGAGGAGACGGCGTGATAAGTATGTGTTTCTAAACGTAAGTGGGGCGAACCCCCACATCCTTGTTGTCCGACAGTTGACTTGCCCGCCGATCTTGCTCGACCGCCGTCTTTGTGGCGGTATGGCGGGACTGTCGAAGAACTGTTCCTTTTCCCCACTCGGCGCCTATGTCCAGTGTAATTGCACAAACTCGAGGAGAGAAAACCGCAGGGAGGGTAACA
>JACVXU010000336.1 GCA_015661185.1 Bacteroidota bacterium | reverse complement strand
AGTGTACTCAGCGTATCCGTCGCCAAAGCGCGGGTGAGTGTGGTCCCGGTGATCGAGCGATTCAGTGTGTCGATTGTGATGTTCAACCTGTAAAAGAGAACATCGTATGCCGCTTGCTCCCTCGTCAATGGCCCGCCTGAATCAAGAAGCTTGGGCAGGCGGCCGTCTGGAGGCGATTGCCCCGCAGCATCAGTCACGAAAACGAGAAGAAGAGCAAGAAGATATCGGGAAGCTGTCATCGTTCTTTCCATACTGTCTATTCTCAATATGCCAGCAAACTCGCAACCACCGTCAGAAGAAACAGGACAACCATCGAGAAAACATGAAGTCCGCCAATGATGATCGTCTTAAAAAGCGTCCGAGTCCGGGATTGGCCGTATACCGATCGGAGGGAGATAAACAGATAAACCGCCAGCACAATCGGGGCTGCCAACATAATGAACCACAAGGTGGGGATTCTACTCAGCAGCAGCAAGAGTGCCAGCGCCAGGAACGCAAAACTATGAAAGTGAAGAGAAAAGACCAGCGTCCCGACATAACGGGGTCCCTGTTTCCGATGGAACAGAATCACGAGCCATCCCAGGAACGGCATGAGGGCAAACATCATGTACGAGATGTTCTTCACAATCATATGCCCGAATTCCCTCTCGCCGCCACTCGCGATCCGGGCCATTTGGTGCACGAGGTATCTGTTCGTTGGAGTCGGAGATATGTTGCGCGATTGCATCAGAGAATCGATCTGAGGCCCCTGAAGGCCGCGAAGTTCTTTGTGGTACACGCCGAAAAAGGTAATGTTGAATTCCCCGGTGATGAGCTGCTTCGCTTCGGTGCGGGTCTGTTCATCGGTACGACCGGAGGAGAATGACAGAAGGAGGAAAAACAGAAAACTGATGAAGATGTACAACCGGATCGGTGAGACGTACCGGGCGCGCCTTCCGAGGATGAACTCCGACGTCAGAACACCCGGCCTGAATACCAGTGCCTGCAGCGTGCGGATCGATTTTGTGTCGAAGTGAAAGACAGTCTCTACAACCTCCCCGAGCAGATGCCTGAGCGGGATGTTCAGGTCGTGATTCTCCTGACCACACGCGGGGCAGAAGCTGGCAGGCTCGGGTTTGACGCTGAACTCGGCGCCGCAATTCGGACACGTTTGACTCTTGAACCGTTTCTTCGACATCAGATCAGACTATCTTCTTTCCATCCCAGCCTGACGATCTCGATTGCCGCCAGGTTGGCGATGCCAATTCCATGTTTCTCTTCCGCTGCCTTGATATGCCTGACCGGCGGACGCATAGGTGACTCTTCCTTGAAGAATAATTTCCGTTGTGCCTCAATGATCTTTAGTCCGACAGCGTCGACCGCGACCGGATCTGTGCCGAGGATGAAGCCGTTGTACGCCCACGTGAACTGTTTGTCGAAATGGTGCGGCCCCAGGCAGTGAAACTGCGGTGTCAGCATGAGTAGCACGTTCAAACGAGTCTTTCCTTCAACGACTGGAAGCTTCCAGAGGGCTCCGAGGTCGATACATGAGTCGGGATGGTAGTCGGGGGGACTTGGCGTGAACATGATGTAGTTCTTCAGGCAGCCCCCAACACCCGACCAGTTATGCGCACGCATCGGTCGCACGTTGATCAGCGCGGTGGCCCGGGCGAAGACGGGATCCGACAAGACTCCGCGGTCGTCGATCGCGATGTCTTTTTCCTGAACACCGACGGCCATGATGCGCGTTTTCATGGTCTGCTCCAATTCCTGCGGCGTACGGAGGTAGCGCCAGACATTCGTCTTGATCCCGACCACGTCGCCCGGCTTTACAATCTTCTTCCAAGCATCGCCGGCGTTCTTCGTCCCAAAGAACGTCGCCATCGACTCATCAAACATCTCTTCGAGGATCTTTGGATTCACCTTTCCCTCTTTGTCGACGACGTATTGGTGACGGATAAGGATGACTTTTGTCTTCTTCTGTGCATCTTGCTGAGCCAACAACGACATTCCTGCGGTCCCGACCACGGCTGCGGCTGCTGTCGTGCGTAGAAAATCTCTGCGGGTCATAGAGGATTCGCTCATGGCAGTATCCTTTGAAGGGTGGCAAGGAGGTTTTGTGCGTCGGCTTGTGTCACAGCGTCGAAAACGACAAGAACATACCTTTGGTGCATTCTGCAGACCGTCCACTTCTTATTCTCCGTCTGGATCCAACCTTTCCCTTGAGCTTCGGGCATGTAGCTTGTCGTGAAATCGGCGTATGCTGCGGCTGCCTCCTCTGAACTCGGGTACTGAATCAGGAGGAGATGACTCTTGTCGATCTTCAGCTGGACCAGCAGGGCGTCCGTCGATTCGTTGAGCCGGAAGACGTTCTTGTCAGCGACATAGAAATGAATATTCAGGATCTCATGTCTGAAGAAATATCTGAGCGTCTGCGGCTCGAAGAGCTCCTGAGGCAGAACGCGGACAAGCGAAGGAGTGGGGCCGTCTTCGCCGATGCTCTCCGAAATCCGGCTGCCGAGGTCGAGCACCGCTTTCGTCGCCTCCTCGTTCTCGTTGTCGATCATCACGCAGACGAAGAACCTGCCTCTCCAGAAGCTGAGGAGACCGCTCTTGTATTCTGCTGCCTGGCCGATGGCGACTACCGGTCCTCTCCCTTGCATGTTCGTGTATGCGCCAAAGGCATTCCGGGGAAGTCCCATATCGAAGATCTCCACCAAAATCTCCTCTCGGTTTGGACACGCATACCGTTGAACAAGCAGGCGGTTGAACCCGTAGGCAAGGTACACTTCGCCAGCTCCATTCATGTACCGGAAGATCTCTCTTCCCGAATAGAACCGGGCAGGTTCTGAGGTCTGCCAACCCCGGATCGAACCGGGAACGAGCCTTTGCATGGCCGAATAATTCAGAGTGTCGCTGGGAGTCATGGCAAGACTCAGCAAGAGGAGAATGGATGACATGGGTTCCTTGAACGAGATTGAGCTAATAATAGGATTTTCTCAGTTGAAAAACATCAACCGTTGCGTTTGAAGGCAGACTACCGTAGTTTTGTATCGCAGATTGACCCCGCATTGCACCGATCGATTCAAGGCCGCCTTGTCGGCCATTGTACCAACCGTTCCAGGGAGGGACCACCCATGAGAAAACTGGCAATCAGCCTGATGAGCGTATTTGCCGCTCTCATTCTTTTTTCATTACCGCTTCTATCGCAGTCGAAGGTCAAAGACCTGAAATCGCACTACATGCAAGACTACGCGTGGATGAGGCTCGCACAGATCGTCCCGAAAGTGACCGATCGCGTGATCCTGCCCATAGGCACAGTCGAATCGCACGGCTCCTGCGCCATCGGTACCGACAACTACATACCTCAGAATTTTGCCGAGCTCATCTGGGACAAGTGCAATGCGCTCGTCGCTCCGGCCATCAACCACGGCACGACCGGTGCGAGTATCGCCAGGTTCCCTGGCTCGATCATGATCCGGCCTGAGATCATGGAGGAATACCTCTATGACGTTATGAAGGATCTGATCCGAAGCGGGTTCAAGAACATCCTGATCATCAACGGACACGGTGGAAATACGGATCCCCTCA
>JACVXU010000335.1 GCA_015661185.1 Bacteroidota bacterium | reverse complement strand
CCTGTCGTTCAGCGCCTGGCCTTGTGGGATTCGCGCCGCAACCGCTGGCCTGTACGCCAACCGCAAGAAACGTGCTTCTGAAAGTAAGTTACGTAGCAGCAATTCCATTGTCAAATGAGCGCAACACGGCAGGGAAAATGGGGTGAGGCTACAACAGCATGAGCCAACTTCTGACAAATCTGTCAAAGGTCTGTGCCGAGAAATGTTGACACTGATGCCGGGATGTTTTTCGATTTCTTCATTGCGATGTCCTTCCGTTGTGTTGTGATTCCTCGGTGTTAGGAGTTTGCTCCTGACACTCACAAGGCACTGGTTCCGTCAGGACCGAAGTCCTGACGGCGAAACAACGGTTCGATGGAAACAGACCCGGGATGAGGTGTCAAGATCGAAATGGGGGTTGAGGCGACCCCCGGTGTCAGGAGTTTGCTCCTGACACTCACGCGATTGCGATGTGTTCGCAGCACCGTCAGGACAGAAGAAGTCCTGACGGCGGCGCGAATGAACTGGAAACAATAGAGGCCTGGACCCGAATTTTGTCGGGTCAGAATCCGGACCAGTCGGGGGTAACCGCCAAAGGGCCGCGGCGAATGCCCAGATAATCAGCAGCACTCGAATAGATCCATTGCTCAGGGGAGGACACAAGTCCCGCTTTGACCGGATTGTTGTGGATGTAATCGACCTTTGTTGCAAGGGTTGAATCATCCTGAATCACAATGTCGTCAAACCTGTCCATCCAGAGTTTGAACTTCTGTTGTTTCTTTAGCCTTCCATTTCTTTGCAGCGTATCCAGAAATGCTCTCCGTTCTTCTCGCTGAAGCTGTTCGCGAATTCTGGTCGAAGTAAACTTCTTGAAGTCCCGCATGAGATCGGAGATGCTCTCTCCGGCAGGCATAGCTGGTATCAAATGAACGTGACTCGGCATAAGGACATACGCTAGGAGCGGAGCGCGATGCTCCTATAGAACGTGTCGCAGCGAGCCAACGAGGATGTCATAGTAGTTGGTGCCGCATGAAAAGATCCGTGCGAACTCGACCACAGTTGTAGTGACGAAGAACGTGTGGCCTTCCTTAGCAAACATCGAGCGTCCTCTTCGACCCATCTCAATGCTCCGATCATTGGCGGTGAACAGGATCCGATCGTGGCAGTGATCTCGCGAGACCGCATAAAATACGTTGCCTTCGCGGACTTGATCCGGATGTTCAATGATACAGAGTCTCTGGCAAAGCTCTAAGAACAAATGATTTGCAGTTTCCCCAAGCCCCGGTGTCAGGAGTTTGCTCCTGACACTTACGTGATTGCGACGTGTTCGCAGCAATCTCTTCGGTGACGGCTTCACAGAAATTGCCGACGGCCCAACGCTGGGCAGAATCAGAAGTGACGAAATGGTGCTTACGCGAGAGGAACTCATTGACGAGCTGAAGCACACTGTTCGCGACACCGCAGATATTCTTCTTGCTGAAGAGGGGGTCGGTTCTCATGAGTTGGGGTATCTCTACAACATCATAATGGACCATGTCAGAATGAAAATGCTTGACGGGAAGAGTGCTGGTGCCGCTAGTGCAGAATCTTTGAAACACGCACTTCGTCAACGGCACAATCTTTCCCGCAATTTCAAAGAGAAGCCCGGTTTGGTTGCGAGTATTGTCAAGTATCGAAAGGCGACCTAAATGCCTACTAGCGAACATGGTGACTTTGAGGACCCTACCAAGTCTGCGTATTCTGTCGAAAGATATGAATCAAGCTGGGAGCTCCAATACATGCAGAAGTTGGAGAAGGATAAGACTGTCTCCAAGTGGACGAAAAATCATGGGATAACGATAGAGTATATCACAGAGGCTGGTAACAAGATAGGCTACAGACCGGATTTCCTCGTCGAAAAGATTGATGGCACAAAGGAGATTCACGAAGTCAAGGGAACGCAATTCCTTGATAACCCTGACACCATCAGAAAACACGAGCGGGCGAGGACTTGGTGCAGGCAAAGGGGAATGAATTTCATTGTTGTGACGAAAAGATAGCACAGCCGCTTTCTCGCCCGGTCTCTCGCGACACAAAATCGGACCGATAGGAGCATTGTATGAACGCCGCAACTTTTCGACGACTCGTTCGAGACTATGGAGAAGCCGGGATTCATATCGGGCGTCGAGTACCTCTTGCTGGTGACGATGAGCACGATTGTTACACTATGAATGACGGCACAGGGGATAGAGTCTTAAGTGAAAATGACTTTCTGAGAGATGCTAAGTGCAGAGGCTTCTATCATATTGCCTGCCGGTTCTATCACCTTGAGCTGACACAAAACATCATGGCTCAAGAAGCTCAACTATGCAGGGAACTGGGTTGCACGAGAGGTGAGTTGCTGGTGGCTCTCGCTGGTCTGGCAGAGAAGGATGCCATCGCTTTGACGAAGACACCGAGGGGGCGGAGAATTGGGATTGCATCGGCGACGGGAGACATCCTCACCGATTTGGAAGTGAGGCTATTCGCGATACTTGAAGGCCGCAAGTCACACTGAAGTTGTGAAAACCGAACCGAACCGAAGGGTCTTCCTGTGCGGTTGTTTCTTCTCGCTATTCACCGTATCTTTCAGTCACACACAAAGCGAAAACCGCTGTTGAACAAACTGTTGAAAATGAGTATCTTATTTCAACACTTTCGGGCGATCAGCAAACGTGGGGTATTTTTATCCGGGCGGCTGTGTCGGCGATGTGAATATCTGCGCCAGAGGCGCATCCGCCTTCGGCGGAGAATATCGCCCGCCCGCCGACCTGCCGGCCCCGACTTTTTCGGGGTCCGCCGTCTTTGTGGCGGAAGTCGTTCTTCCGACGCAGGCGGGAACAAGGAATAATGAAATTCGAAGTTGTTTCTCCCACTTCGATATTCTGCAGTTCGATGTTCCTGCCCGCCTTTTTGAATCACGAAGGTCAGGCGGGCGGTGTTCATTATTCATCTTTTCCCGGGCCCTTAGCTCAGTTGGTTAGAGCAGCAGACTCATAATCTGCGGGTCGCTGGTTCGAGCCCAGCAGGGCCCACAAACGATTTCGGATTGTGCGCTCTTTGTTCCGCTCTTTGAATCCCGCTCTTGACCGGAATCCTGAAAGGCGGGACACCCCGCCGTTTTTAGGCGGGGCGGATTGAGCGTTAAACCACTTCGCGTTTTGTTGCAGGAGAGACCGCGCCGATCCAAATGTTCTTTGAAGTACGCTCAGTCACTAGTAGTTCCAATTTGACGCATAGACGTGCTTCTCACCTCACGGAAATCACCCAATCACCGCGCATCTAATTTTAGTCTTTATGCTCCCGTCCAACTCTTCCGTACCTGAAGAGAGCGAACGGCCCGCTCGCCTGAGCAGGGACTGGGAAAGGGAGTATGTCGTCCTCTCTGTTGTTCTTCTTCTCCTGGGTGTAGGCCTCCTCGCAACGACGATACGGGGACCTTTCATCATCGATGAGATCAACTACCTCGTCACCGCCGTCGGACTCCGTCAAGGAGTGCACACGGTTCCGGGAACTGAGGGTCTCCAGCCAAGCAGGGAATTGTTCGCTTTTGATCCCGAGGCTCACCGTAGAGT
>JACVXU010000334.1 GCA_015661185.1 Bacteroidota bacterium | reverse complement strand
CGAAGCTATGAAGACATCCTCAGCGGACTCCAGGAGCGACACAGGTCCATCGCGAACGATTTGCTCGGAAACCAAGCTGACTTGAACTCTCACCGGTTCATTGCTCAAGCTTTTCTGGAACTGCGGGAGTTCATTCACGGGATCTGGATACTCGGCGAGATCACGAACCGAACCCTTGACTTCGTGATGAGTTACGGCGAGCAGCTCTCGTGCACTATCATTGCAGAGGCCCTTCAGGCCCGCGGATTTCCGGCCAGCTATGTTGACGGTCGGACGCTGATACAAACGGACCTGGCCTATGGATCAGCCCTGGTCAATTTTGATATTACGAACTGGAACATTCTCAATCATTTCAAGAACCGGACCGACATTCAGGTGATCACCGGTTTCATCGCCCGCGGACCCGAGAACGAGACCACGACGCTTGGACGCGGAGGTTCGGACTATACTGCGTCCATCATCGGTGCAGCACTCGACGCCGATGAGATCGAGATCTGGACCGATGTCGACGGCGTTATGACAGCGGACCCGCGAAGAGTATCGGAAGCCTTCTCTCTGGAAGCTCTCTCATTTGAAGAAGCATTGGAGCTTTCGCACTTCGGCGCGAAGGTCATCCATCCACCGACAATGCTTCCGGCACTTCACAAACGAATACCGATCCGGATTCGCAACACCTTCAACCCCACGTTTAAAGGCACACTGATCAGTGAAGGCCCGGCTTCTGCCAATGACGGCCCGGTAAAGGGCATCGCCTGTATCGATCGTATCAGCCTGTTGAAGGTGACCGGTGAAGGCATGATGCGCACCGTCGGCATCGCCTCACGGATTTTCGCAGCGCTGGCGCGGAAAGAGATCGAGGTCAATCTGGTCACTCAGTCTTCATCTGAGCACAGCATTTGTCTTGCGATCACCTCCGAGCACATCAGAACGGCTCGGGAAGTCATCGAGCTGGAATTCCGAGTCGAATTGCATCACGGTCAGATTTCCGCGATTACCGTTGAAAACGACTGCTCCATCGTGGCTGTGGTTGGCGAACGGGTCCAGAATATACCGGGTGTCACCGGCAAAGTTTTCGAGGCGCTTGGACGCAACGGCATAACGCCGCGTGCCATTGCGCACGGTTCCTCGGAACGCAACCTTACACTAGTCCTGAAGCAAGCCGATCTCCAGAAGGCAATGAACGCTCTTCACGACCATCTCTTCCTGTCGAGGCACAAAACCCTCAACCTTTTTCTTCTCGGGCCGGGGGTCGTCGGCAGCGCACTCCTTGAACTCCTCAAGGATCAGGAGGAATCTGCCCGGACGTCGCTTCGCTCGCGCTTCAGACTGATTGGCATCGCCGACAGCCGGAAGATGCTTTTTGATGAGCACGGAATCGATTTCTGTAACTGGCGCGCCCTCCTCTCCTCAAGCCCACACATATCGGATCTTGGTGAGTTCACGAAGCGAGTGCGGCAATTCAACGCAGCCAACTCCATTGTCATTGATTGCACGGGGGGCGAGCCGGCCGTTCAGGAGTATCTGACTCTCCTGAGCTCAAGCGTCTCGGTAATCACATCGAGTAAAGTCGCCAACACGCTCACGATCGACTTCTACCGCCAGCTCCGTTCGGTTGCTTCACAACATGGAGCAGAGTTCCGGTACAGCACCAATGTGGGAGCAGCGTTGCCGATCGTCGATTCGATAAAGAGCATCATCCAAACCGGCGACTCGATCGAGCGCATCGAGGCCGTCCTATCCGGGACACTGAGCTTCATTTTCAATAATCTCAATGCCGGCAGATCGCTCAGCGAGGCAGTCCGTGAAGCACAGCAGAGAGGGTATACTGAGCCTGATCCCCGCATCGACCTTCGCGGGACAGACGTTGCGCGAAAGCTGCTCATCTTGGTACGTGAGGCCGGGTTCACGATGGAAATGGATGATATCGTGTTGGAACCTTACTTGCCCGAGGAAGTCTTCAGCGGGACCGATTTTGCTGCCGCGCTGCGCAACGCGGACGTCATTCTTGCTGAGAGAAGGGCTGCAGCAAAGCAACGGGGTCAGTCGCTGATGTTCATCGCCAGGTTTGAAAACGGTCGCGCCCGGGTGGGCCTGGAAGAGATTGGGCAGGAGCATCCTTTCTACCACCTCTCCGGCAATGACAACATCGTCTCGCTGACAACACGCAGCCTGTACCGACAACCGCTGGTTGTGCGCGGCGGCGGTGCCGGGGCAAAGCTGACAGCTTCGGGATTGTTCAACGACATCGTGCACGTTTCACGCGCTATGAATTAATCCCGATTCAAAGAGATCGGTTTTCTGATTTTCAACGCGGAGTCGCAAAGGACGCAGAGAAACGCGGAGAGAAACCTGCAAGAGACTCTGCGATGAGAACGTTTTGAATTCCGCGGCCACAATCAAAATAACTCTGGAGGAGACTCGATGAGCGTCGTACTTCCAAACGAACATCGACATCGCGGCGAGCTGGAGCAGCGGGGTGTCCTGTGCATTTCTGAAGAGGAGGCGAACCGCGCCGATATCCGGCCTCTGCGCGTTGGGATCCTGAACATCATGCCAAAAGGGGAAACATACGAGCCCTACCTCCTCTTCCCTCTCAGCCGTACGATCATTCAGATCGAGCCGGTCTGGATCCGGCTACACTCACACTCGTACAAAAGCACCGACCTCGACCATCTCGATCTTTACTACGACTACTTCGAAAACGCCATTGCGAGAGCGCCGCTCGATGGTCTTGTTGTTACCGGCGCGCCGGTTGAGGAGATGGAGTATGAACAGGTCAGCTACTGGGACGAGATCACGACCATCCTGGCCTTTGCGCGGCAGAACATCACCTCCACATTTGGTATTTGCTGGGGGGGCCTGGCACTGGCGAAAATGCTGGGGATCGAAAAGGAAATGTACAATCAGAAGCTCTTCGGCGTCTTCGAGACACGCAACCTCGACCGTACCCACCCCATCACTGGAGATCTGGATGATGTCTTCTGGTGCGTACAGAGCCGCCACTCGGGAATTTCTGACCGTGTGCTCGAAGGAGAGCGCGACCGCGGGAAGATAAATCTCCTGGCCCACTCCAACCACGGCGGCTACACAATCTTCGAAAGTGCCGATCGCCGTTTCCTGATGCATCTCGGGCACCCGGAATATGAAGCACATCGTCTCGTGGAGGAATACCGGAGGGACGCATCGCTGGGACGGACCGATGTGCCTCTGCCTGCCAACCTCGACGTTGACAATCCCGTCAACAGGTGGCGGAGCCACGGGCTGGAATTCTTCACACAATGGGTTCGGTGTATCTACGAACCGACAAGCCGGGAAGCATAGTGATAGTCCGGCGATGATCTCGCCTTCAGGATTCTGATTCTGGTGGATTGCTACCTTAGTTCTCTGGCTCTCGGTCCAAAGAAAGAACGGATAGTTCAAGTAGTAGTGACGCTACCAGTTGGAGCGCAGGAGCGTCAGTTGAGGCTGTCCAAAATGTAGGTCGAAATGTCATTTCGACCACGTTGAGTTTTGAAAATCGTCGATATTTCAGATTTCCTGAAGTACCAGTGACCTCAACCAAAGAGAACTTCCGAAATCATAACGCACGTGGAAGTTCCTCCAACGCACTTGCCATAATTTCCGTGCACGAGAATGAGTAGACCATCGAGATCATCTCACAAGCACGGAAATTAAACCCACACGTCAGGCCGCCCAACGCACCTTCCGATGATTTCGGCAGCTCGGGTCTGTGTCGAATCTCAAGTTGACGATCAGAACTAAGGTCTCGAAATCGATGGCGGTGCGCGGCCACGGCTTGAACACGTGGGTTAAGATTTCGGCCAAGTGCCACAGATGCTCTGGAGCAACGCCAGCAATTCATCGTAACAGCTACTGGTGCCGCCTCCAAACAGTAGCATCATATTTTTGTATCTGCTCATCTTGGCCTCTTTCAGCAGCAACGGATGAGGTCGTTATTATCTTCTATGACGCGCTAACCGCGACCAACGTTTCCACAATTCCGAAAAACATCCCTGCTATCTCGGCATGAAGGGAGTCGCCGCATGTTGCGACTAGCTGGCCAATTCTCTATATTTCGACGTTGAATGGACCCGCTGATCACACGTTTCGGCATTCATTCGCCACTCATTTATCGGAAGGTGGTTACGATATTCGAACAGTGCTGGAGCTTTTGGGCCATAGTGACGTCAAGACGACGATGATCCTTCGATTCGCTCAGGACAGGTTTATACTCATGTGCTTAACCGTGGCCCGGCCGGGGTTCG
>JACVXU010000333.1 GCA_015661185.1 Bacteroidota bacterium | reverse complement strand
AGCAGGGCGGTGTCAGTCTTTCCGAAATGATAGGGATACAGAATCTTCGGTTGAATCCTCTTCGCTGCTTCAGCGACCATCTCGGGCGTCATGGTATAGGGAAGGTTCATCGGGAGAAAGGCAACGTCGATCGTACCGAGCTTCGACATCTCCGGAACATTTTCCGTATCGCCGGCTGTGTAGATTCTCTTTCCGCCAAGGGTCAGAACGTACCCGTTCCCGGTTCCCTTTGCATGGAAGGGGACCCCTTCGCTTCGCATGTGGACAAGATTGTACGCGGGCATCGCTTCGACCTTCACGCCGCTGATCGTTTGTGTCTCGCCGTTTTTCATAACGCTTCCACCGCGTGCCTTCGGTAGACAGGCTTCCGTGCAGAGGATCTTCGTCTTTCCAGTCCGGCATCCTTCGATCGCTGCGCTGTCAAGGTGATCGCCGTGCTCGTGGGTAATAAGGATCAGGTCGGCCTTGGGCATTTTCGAAAAATCGGCGTATCGGCTGACGGGATCAACGTAAATGACCTTTCCCATGAACTCGAACATCACCGAGCCGTGGCCGAGGAAGGAGATGATGATGTTTCCTTCAGCCGACTTGAGCGTATCCATCTCGTATTTCGGCTGTCCAAGGAGAGGTAATGCGACGACGGCCAACAGCAGCGACGGGATGAGTGCAAGTTGTTTCATAGTGCGACTCCTTTGAGGATGAAAGTACTATGACGCGTCAAATCTCACCATTGTTTTGTATCAGAAGCACCTTGACAAAAGTACTTATTGTGAAAGGGCTGTCCCAAAGGTACTTTCAACCTCTTGAATTGCGTAAAGATTCCTTCAATAACGGCGATTTCAGATTCCTCAACGTGGTCGAAATGACATTCCCGCCTGCCGTTGTGGAACATAAATGGCGGGCAGGTCGACCTACATTTGGGACAGCCCCCAACAAGGGAAAGAGAAGCATGTCCGCTTCGCTCTAGGAGGCTGATGAAAAAGCAAGCCATCGACTGAAGTCCCAGCCCGCCTCGATGCATCCTATTAGGCTGGCGGGGACGTCTTTGAAAATGCGAAACCCTTCGGGTTTCGTGAAAAACGAGCCGTCCGATTTACCCCGTTAACGGGGTGAATCGGATGGTGGGAGAAAACAGTTTTTCCGCAGCCTCCTAGAGCTCAATGGCTTTCGGGTCACCTTCTGTATGAACGATTTTCCATTCCTGCCCGGTCGCATCGAAGTCGGCGATTTTTTCAAGCGGCATCTTGACGTACTTCCCATAGCCTGTGGCTGCCACGTCTCCATCGGGCAAGAGAATCTCGCCCGTCCCCTCGAAAAAGCGGCTGGTATCGCTTGTAATCCTGCCAACAACACGAAGCTCCTGGTCGATGGGGACCGGCTTCTTGAATTTCGTCGTGAATTCAACCGTCACACCCCACATCATTTCCTCGTATTGAATCATGATGGCCCGTCCGATGGTCTCATCCAAAAGTGCTGTCGTGATTCCTCCGTGAAGCCGACCCGGGTAGCTCTGATGCATTTCCGATGGGGTGAAGATGCAGACGAGCTCCTTGTTTTCCAGCTCATAAAACGATCCCTTCAACCCGAAAGGGTTCTTCAATCCGCATACGAGACACATCTTGCTGTTCTGCTGTTTTCCGGTCACCTGATGGAGCAAGAGAGTGGTCTCCTTCGTATTGGTTCACAGTATAGCAGTCTTTCCTGTTCTCCTTGCCGCAAAGGTAACGCAAAATGCGAGGAGTGTCAACAATCGGAATTCACCAGGTGAATCTCGAATAGCGAACAAGGAATCATGAATTTCGAAGTTGTTGTTTTTAGCCCTTGTCCAAACTCCACCGCCACAAACGGCCATCTTCCGGATCAATGACTTCTCCTGTGAACTTCATACCGACCTTTTCAAGAATCCTCGTGGATGCGTTTGATTCCGCCAGAGTATGAGCGATGATAGAATCTATCTCGGGAGCCGACCGTACTGTTTGAATGAGCATGGATGCCATCGCTGTCGCATAGCCCTTGCCTTCGAATTCGGGGAATGCAAGGTAGGCTATCTCGACGGTTTTTTCCTTCGTCGGAGCTCCTTTGAATGCACAGGTGCCGACGGTTTGTTTGGTGCTGGTGTCGATGGCAAGATAGCCGAACCATTTCGGATCCCCACCGACAGAGGTCATGAACCTTGTGGTTTGAGCAACCACGTCGAGGAGGATGCCGGCATTCTGACCAATATGCACACCGTGCTGGTTGCAAAATTGTTCCGTGTCAGATTGCAGCGATTGGAGCGTCGCGTGGCCGATGTTGAGCAGATGGATTGTTCCCATAAAACGCCTGCTGCTATCCTGGGTTGCATTGAATGGCAAATCGGGAGCGTGAGGATAATCCACGTGTAAAGAATGAACCGCGTCTGTTGCAGCGTCTCACTAGCCCTTCACGTACGAGAGCTTCTCGGAAATCTTCCCACCCCGGACTCGAAACACGTCCACGCCGCGAATGTGCCAGGGTTTCCCATCTTTGGTTTTGGTGTACTTCCATCGTACAAGGCAGCGATCTTTTGAAGCAAAGACATCCTCGGCATCGAAGTGTGCCGTGGGGGAACCTTGGAAAAACTTTTCCCAGTACGCCCGAACAGCCGATTGCCCCTCGATTCGAGTCCCGTCAGGGAATGGACTCGTATTCTCGAAAACACAATCGTCGGTCATCGCGGCCATGACAGCATCGACATCGTGCCGGTTGAACGCATCGTTGAACCGCTCAACAGCTGCCAGCGTGGCTCCTGCGTCTGAATCCTGGCTCGTGAAATTGGACATGACTGCGTCTCCTGGAGTGTCAGTGATGGTGTTCGCAGAATGATGGGCAGCATCTTGCCGCAACGATTGCGCTGAAGACGTGAAGTGTTCAACAAGGAAGAGCATGATCACAGGGAGTGCAGGGAACAGAAGGAATTTCCTCATCATTGGCCTGATGTTTTGGATGCAGTGTGACTCTGGTGATTCATGGATTGAGTAAGGCGATTACAACTTCCCCCAGTACCACTCCTGCCAAAGACCGCGGATCGCGATGTCTTGCGGGAGCCGCATCCCGGTCTGCTTCAGTGCCAGGGCAATCTGGCCGCGATGATGGGACTCATGCGAAATCAGATATCCGATCCAGCGGACCGGATTCGGTGTCTTTTCCTACTGCTCCGTGCTCCCACGGTTTTCTGCAGAAGATGTGCTGCCTGTCTCTGAGATCAAATCGGCGGCTTTATGCTCCATTGTTTTCTTCATGGGACTGTCAGTTTTCTTAGCCGGCACATGGTGGCTTCCAGGCAGCAATCCCCTTCGCGATCGCACGGTTGTACTGATGCTGACCAGATGAACAGTCACACCAACAGCGATGACAAGAAGGATGAGCCTAACCCATAACAGGGATACGGCAACGATCGCCGTGTAACCGATCGTCAGCCACAGGAGCACAATCGCAATGGCCGTGCGCGTGAGGGGGATGCCTTTTCCCTCCCGGTAGTTCCTGATGTGCTCTCCGAACCAGCGATTGCCGAGCAGCCAGTCGTACAACTTCTCGGAGCTTCGCGCGTAGCAGGCA
>JACVXU010000100.1 GCA_015661185.1 Bacteroidota bacterium | reverse complement strand
TTCAAGCTGCTGCTTGGCCAGATCAAACTGGAGTTCTTTGAGGTATTTGTCGGCAGCAAGCAAGCACTGTCGCGCTGCATCCTTGGTAGCGTTGAGCTTCGAAAGGTCTTGAACGGTATTTATGGTCTTGGCCGACACTGCAATCGAACGACTACGTCATGTTCCTGAAAAAATCTCTTTTTTTCCAATCACAGAGGTCTGGGTTCCTGCATTCTCATTTCACTCAAGTATGTTCTTCAGATTGCATCCGTCCGAACACAGATTGGCAGAAAATGCATAAAAATTGCCACAAAAGAAAGCTCTCGCAGCAACGGATAGCCAGATTGGCACTGAAGAGGGTGGGCATGGGAGGTCTGCGTGCGCCTCAAAGAGACAATTTCAAGAGTTGACACAATCCCGTCCTTGAAATCGCCTTTTTTTCAAGCCAAAGGCTGTAGCTACGCAGCGGCTGGTGTGAGGCTTTCCAAAAAGTACTCTCGACGATCACAAGCAACTCGAAGTGTGGTCGAAATCCGATGATTCGTGAATCCCGACCAGGTCGAAATGACATTTCGACCTACCCGCCAGAACGCGTAGCGGGCTGGCATTTTGGACAGCTTCGTTGGACTGCAGGAAAAGAACCTCATTGCGCGAGAAGAAATCCATCGGGCTTCCCCTCACGTCGCGAAGGCATCCGTTTCAGTACGATGCCACCGCTGTATAGACCGGTACATTTTTCAGCGCTGTAGTCAAAAACTGATCGTGCTTCACAGTGACTTGAATTCTCTTGAAGTTCGTCCGGCTCGTTGTCTTCGTATCGGGTGTACCTGAGGCTACATAGTAAACGACCACTTCGAGTTTGAACCCGGTTATCCCGTTCGCTGTCACGATCCTTTCATACCCATGATAGTCATCGACATCACTGTATGCCGCGATCGACCTGAATGCGCCGGTATAGCTACTGTCTGGTTGTGGGCAGTTCGCCACCTCGGTGGCGTTGGGACCGAGGCTGCTAGCTTCGGTAAAAACGCTTGTCGCCAGCGAACCGAGCGTGTCAGAGCTCGCGTCGTACTTCTTACTCAGGATTTCCAGGAGCAAATCATTCGCCACTGTTGCCGACGTCGCCATCGCCTGAGTTTCAAGCTGCGCCTGGAGGTTTTCATTGATCATTCGATTCGCGCTGATGACAGACATGATCAGCAGGATGAACATCCCCAACGTGATCATTGTCTGTCCTAGACCCATAACCAGGACCCTCCAGTCTTTGACCGCAATCCCTTGGGGAGTATCGTGTGGTCGATCTGCATCGACAAGCTTGTTGCCATTAGCTTGCTTCCCTTATGGCTTCTTAAGGAAGGGATTTGGCATCCCTCGCAGCTGCGCGCTCTTGAGATTGCCGTTCAGCATTTCGTGCAAGTGCTGTGTGTAGTTTACGTCAGTGAAGTTACCATGAAGAACATTCGCCATGTCCAGCATCGATTTCACAGCAGACGCGATGACGCTGTATTCCTGTTTCAGGTCGGCAAACACCCGTTCGAGCCGCGGCTCCCCCCCGTCTGTGACAAACGGCCGCAGTTTCGTTTCATGTTCTTGTATGTTCAGGGAAACCATGGACAGGGAGTTGTTCACAATCTGGGCAATGGACGCGAGCGTACTGTGAAACGTCTCGATTGCAACAAGGCTTTTCTCGCGCTCACGCTCGATGACCTCTCGACGCTCCTTCTCTTTTCTGAACAGGTATCGTTCGTATACGCCGTCGATGAGGATTCCAATGTGATCAATCTCAACTTGTTCCTTCCGCACATAGTCATAGGCACCAAGCTTCATCGCTTCGACTGCAATGCCTTCTGATCCGGCGGCCGTCATCATAACAACCGGGGTGTCAATCTTCTGCTCGTGCATCCATTGAAGCACATTCAGACCGGAGATACCAGGCATCCGGTAATCAAGCAGCATGACGTCAAATCGATCATGCTGGAGGGCTTCAAGAGCAGCTTCACCGGAATCGGCTGACCGGACCCTGTACTTTCCGCCCGCCGAGAGAGCTTGCTTCATGGCAATCCGGAACGCATCGTCATCATCGACCATGAGAAGCGTTCGGACATCCATCGTGTTTGCAGCAGCATTCATACGTCCCTCCTCAGAAAAAATTCAATCTATTCCTCGTCCTCCATCGTCACGGCGGCAATCTCTTCGAGCGTCGTTATGCCCTTCTTCACCAGTTGAAGACCCGACATGCGGAGCGGCTGCATCCCGCGACGAATTGCCTCCTGCCTGATCGCTTCGTCATCGACAATGTCACCGGCCTTTAGGATATGTTGCCGAATTGATTTGGTAAACGGGAGTGCTTCGTAGATGGCCGCCCGTCCTTTGAATCCCTTCATGCAACTGATGCACCCGACCGGTCTGTACAGCTTCGCATCGGCGAGCTCTTCTTCCTTCATACCCAGTTTGACCAGCGCTTCAAACTCCGGTGCCTCGACCGGAACTTTGCACCGGTCACAGAGCTTGCGAACCAGCCGCTGTGCTAGAATGATGTTGATCGAGTAAGCAATCAGAAACGGTTCAATCCCCATCTTGAAAAGACGCGAGACGGCACTCGCCGCATCGTTCGTATGCAACGTGGAAAGCGTCAGATGGCCCGTGTTTGCCAGCTTGATAGCGAGCTCAGCGGTGACCTTGTCCCGGATCTCACCAACCATGACAATATCGGGATCATGCCGCAGAATCGCCCGAAGAGCTCCTTCAAAATCGAGTTTCGGATTGAGTTTGACCTGCCGTGCCCCCTCGATCAAAAACTCCACGGGATCTTCGACGGTGATAACATTGAGTGACGGATCGATGATGGAGCGGAGAGCCGAAAACAAGGTCGTGCTCTTGCCGCTCCCCGTTGGCCCCGTTACGACGATCATTCCGTACGGCCGCGTGATGGCCCTCCTAAACGCCGTCAGCGAATACGGATCGAAGCCGATGTCCTCCAATCGAGTGCTGAACAACGGCTCCTGCAACACGCGGATGACGATTGATTCGAACTTGCTCTTCAGCTCCCTGCCGATTGTGGGAATGACTGAGACACGAAAACGGACCGTCTTCTTATCAATGAGAAGCTGAGCAAACCCGTCTTGCGCGGTGCTCCGTTCGAACCGGTCGAGGTTCATCGCCCGATCTTTGACCACTGCGGAGACGGCTTCTGCGCGGGAGTCGGTGTTGGTGTACCACATCGTCAGCTTGCCATCGATGCGAAAGTAGAATTCTGTTCGCTTCTCACCTCGCGGAATGACGTGAATGTCACTGGCTCCCAGGCGCACGGCGTCGATGAAGACGTTTTCGACGAGATCCACCAATCCGCTGCGGTTGATCTCCTCTTCGAGCTCCTGTTCGTACATCTCGGAGTCTTCTTCAAGCTCTTCAACCGACCTGTCCCTCGTGTCTGATTCAAGGTCGGTGTATCCAGAACGGGTGATATTGACCCGCTGCCAGAGATCCTGCCATTGGGCAAGCTTGATGTAGCAGATTTCAAATTTCTGAAACGGGAACGACCGGGCGATGGCATACACTTCCTTCCGCGTTGGGTCGGGTGTTACGACCATCAACCGCTCCGGCCGATCCGGGTCCATCATGTAGGGAAGGACGCGAAACTCAAGCGCCATCGCACGGACTGTTGTCGGAAGACCGGTGAGATGCTTGCGCACGAATGCAAGAACCTCATCATTCAGCTCGGCTTCATTAATATGGAGCTTTCGAAAAGCATAGTAGTCAGCAATTTCCTCATAGATCCGATCGCGATCCGCATGGAGATCGTCTACCAGAACCAGTGGGAGTTTTCGGCGTTTCTCATGAGGCTCGCGGCTGATGATCTCAAGTGCGGCGAGGAGTTGATCGGGAGTAATGATCTCCTTGTCGACGAGCAAGTCGCCAAATTCTCTTTTCATTCTCCGTGTTTGCGCTGTCGTTGACACCGTTCTCACTCTTTGTTCCGAAAATCGATTATTGTGTCGGGCCGTACGGTCGTATTCTGCTCCTGGCTCCGATTCGGTTCAATCTTGATGGACGCCGTTTCGGACGAAAGGAGGGTAAGAAATACCATGGCTAGCATGATGATCATCGATACCCCGACCTCGATCACATTCACCAGGTTTTTCATCGCATAGCGATTTTCCATCTCGTAGTAGTCGGCCAGCTGGACGGACGTCGCCTTTACGCTCCCCGTCTCCGCAGCCGTGCGGAATCTGGAAATAACCATCTCGGGGAAAAAGCCGACCATCTCCATCGCTTTCCAGAACTCTGTTCCATATTTCAACATTGTAGGGATCCCAATCGTCTTCATCTGCTTCTCGAGATGGCGATTGCGGCAAGATTCAGCGGCGTGTTCGATGGCATCGATGTTTTCACCGGAGGTATACAGGATTCCAAGTACCCGGCAAAAGAGCTCTGAAGTCGTGTTCCGGAGTATCCTGCCAATATAGGGGATCCTTATCACCCATTTGTCAAACCACACCCGGCCGTTGACCGTATTGATGTATGCGTAGAATGCCCCCAAGCCCGCTGCAGCCACGAAGCATATGGCAATGATGTTTTCCCGAAGGATGCTGCTCAATTCCATGGAGAATGCCGTCAGCGGAGGCATCTCGCCCATCATAGGCTTCAACATCTCCACCATATTGGGAAGCAGGTACATAACATAGAAAACCAGGGCTCCGACCAACGCCGCCGTTGTGACGGCAGGCAGAAGCATGGAACTCATCAACCCCTTGCGGAAATCGGCCTGACGCTCCACAAACTTGGCAACGCTCTCGAAAATCGGCCTCATATCACCGCTCTTTGAGGCTATTCCCAACATCAGAGCTGTATCATGTCCTATCACTTTCCCCTGACGCAGAAATGCATCCCGTGAGTCAACACCATCCTTCAGATCCCGAATGATTGCCCTGAGCGCCCCCCGCAGGTTCTTGTCACGAACATGCGTTGCCATGATTTGCAGGATTTCGTTGTACGGGAGCTTTTGCTCGAGCAGTTTTGCGCTTGTGCCAATGAATGAGACAACTTCGTCGGGCGACGCTGCAAACCGAACATCATAAAATCGACGGACACTCTTGACCGTGAATCCGAGCTTCGCGAGAGCCGCGACAACCTCATCCTTGGAGTAGGCGCTCTGAACACCCTCGATCTGACTCCCACCCCTGAGAACACGATAGGTGTATGATTTCTTCTTGCTGACTGAGATCTTCTTCCAGCTGTAGTTTTTTGCCAACGAGCTGGCTCTCTTGCGGGCGGCAAAAAGGGACAGTGATGTGATGTACCGCTGGATGGGACGGCCAGACTGGTCGGTCGCTTGTATGCGATATTCGGACGCACTCAGCTGAGACATAGACAACTCATAGACTTACGAACCGACCGACGGTTGATCGACCCCGGTGTTCGTGGCACGATAACTGGAGCCACAATGGTGACAGAATTTTCCATGAGGATGCAGGATTGGCGTCCCACAATGTGTGCACCGATCGACAAGCTTCGATCCACACAGTATGCAGTAATTGTGCTTCTCGAGAATGTGCGAGAAATTACCGCAAGTCAGACACAGATGATACTGGTTTTCCTGTTGACTTTCGGTGGCCACGGGTGCCTCAATGAAACCATGGGTACATAAGTATACAACAACACGTCTGAAATTTCAAGGGTCAAGCCGGAGATAGGGTAAGAAAAAAGGATGCCAGAAGAAGGGAAATATTTGGACGGGCTGCTGTCTGGTACACTAGACCTTACGCTTCACAAGAGGGTCGGCATACGCAAACCGGGACTGAAGCCTCTGCCCCTCCTGGCTCACCCACACCCTGATAGCAGGCTCTGACGTGTTTACCGGGGGCTGATCCAACCTGTTGTGTCTCTTGGGGAACCCATACAGATTGCCGCAATGATAGCAATACTTCCCGTGCGGATGGAGGATCGGTTTGCTGCATTGGCGACATCCCCCGACCAGTTTAGATCCACACCAAGAACAAACATGCTGTCGCTCTCTCACGAGCGAGAAATTGCCACACTGAGGGCAGACTCGATATTCATTGGAACGCATGGAACCGCCAAACCGGGAAATACCGCTCTTCATGCGCGGGGGTTACAGATCACGCGTGACGTAATACTTTGTGACCTCCCAAGTGCCCCGGTGGATCTTGCGAGGTCCCTGTTTGACATATCTCTGGCTTGGGTCTGAACGGAGACTCGTATCCTCTACTCGCGCTGTAATGACTCTGGAAACACCATCCAGCGTAGCAGTCAATGTCAAGTCAGCGTAAATGTTGTCGGGCACCCATGAAAAGCCATCCCAGTGGGTGGGACGGTAGAAACTGTAGGAGTAGGTACCTCCACCGAGCGCATTCCTGCTACCTGAGAGACTCCAGCCTCCGTTACTCACGAAAGAATTCATCGCTGTGCGCACAGCGGCTGCCTGCACTTGCTCGAACTGAACGCGCTTCGTTGCGACCATTGCCGTTTTGATGTCACCGGTCTGCACAGTCTTAAGGGAGACTGCAAAGATGCCGATGATCAGCGATGTGGCACCGACGAGAATAACTTTTGATGCACTTCCCATTGAAGATGCCTTTGAGTTAGCTAGAGATTAACTGGATCAATTCGGAAATTTGTCGAAACATACATTGTATCTTTCGTCTCACCTTTGGTTCTCGCAAATGCATTTGTCAAGACATACCGGCTGACAAGGTTCACTCGGACTGACACGATGTTTGCAAGGGTCGATGTCGTGTTGCCGTTCTTGTCATAGTATGTAAACGAAACCGTTGAAAAGGTGTTCCCCATTTTGATCGGGTTGCCGCTGTTTTCGTTGTTCACGTAGCGATAAAGCGTGTAGAGTTTCGCTGTCGCATCCCAAACTGCGTACCATCGAACCGTCTCTGGCACTCCTCCGCCATTGAGATCGCCGAGAAATTGTATATCCGTGGAACTTGCGGTCTGAAACGTTACACCTGACACATTGAACCCTGCTTCGTTGACATCCGAATATATGATACTGTCAACGGCTGCAATCAACTTCTTTGCGTTAGCTTGTTGGCTACTTCTGTACAGAGTGTTGTTCATGTTCAATGTGAGAGTCAACATCACGATGATAAGCGACGCTCTGACGATCCAAGAGCCAATAAGGTCGAGGAATACTGTCATTATTTCTGTCGCTTTCTTATGGCAGCAATCCAGTTACAGCTTGCTGCTCATCCTTGTCCTTGAACCCACGAATGTTACTCAAAAACAGTACCACGAATTTTCCCTTTTGAAAATCGGGGTTTTTCGACCGAAACACAAGTACTATTTTCTGGCCCAAGTCCGAATTCCGATGAATTCAGAAAACCGCCGATATTCGTTCTGAGATTTTCGGAATCCGAATCGCGCAGAAAAAACAGGCATGATTTCGTCGAAAACGAGTAGAAAAAGCTTGCCGCCATCAAGGAGTACGAAAAAGATACACTTCCGCGGAATTTCCACTGTCGCTCATGGTCCCCACGCTTTTTCAGAGTTGCTGCCTTTCGGATTGGGATCCCCTCAGTTTGATACCGAGCCGTGAGCACTTGTCATACAGAGTCTTCTCCGGCACACCCAGAAGCAACGCGCTCTTTTTGATGTTCCATCCGGTACGCTCAAGCATTCTGAAGATCACGGTCCTGGCAGAAGCGTCCCGCGCTCCGCGTTCGATTTCGGAGAGCGATTGTCCTTCAACCACTGGCACAGTTCCCTGAACCATTTCTTTCGGCAAGTGCTCCGGCTCTATTGAGGCACTCGGCGAGAGAAGAATCGCCCGTTGAAGGATATTCTCAAGCTCGCGTACATTTCCAGGCCATTCATATTGCATCATTAACTCAAGAGCCTGGGGGTTCACGCGCATGGATGGTTTGTTGAGAGATTTGCCAAATCGCTCCAGGAAATGCTCTACCAAGAGAGGAATGTCTTCCCTGTGGTCTCGCAGCGGAGGAAGATGGATTGGATAGACATTCAGCCGGTAGAACAGATCCTGACGGAAATCTCCCCGTTCCGTCATGGCGCTCAATTCCCGATTGGTTGCTGCGAGCACTCGCACGTCGATCGGGATCGGGCTCGATCCACCGACGCGATCGATCTCCTTTTCCTGCAATGCCCTCAGCAACTTCACCTGGAGATGCACATCCAGCTCCGCAATTTCGTCCAAGAAAATTGTCCCGCCATCCGCCAACTCGAACTTCCCCAGCTTGGTGCTTGCCGCCCCTGTGAAGGATCCTTTCTGGTGTCCGAAGAGTTCACTTTCGATCAATTCTTTTACCAGCGAAGCGCAGTTCACAGCTACAAACATGCGCTGGCTTCGTTTGCTGGCAGCATGGATCTCGCGGGCCACCAATTCCTTTCCAGTGCCCGATTCACCCGTGATAAGTACTGTTACGTCCGTCATCGCAACACGTTGAATCGACTCGAAGACCCGATCCATCACAGGACTCGTCCCAACGATTCTGCCAGAGAGCCGTTCTACTTCTTCCCGTAACAGTTCGTAGTCCCTCTTCAGCTCGCGTTCAGCCAGAGCTTTCTCGACGAGAGTTTTCAGTTCCTCGACTTTCGGAGCCTTGGAAATGTAGTGATACGCACCAAGCCTCATTGCCTCCACGGCGCTCTCAACGGAGGGGTGTGCTGTCAGGATTATGACGGGGAAGTCCGGCATCGTCTCCTTGACCCTCTTGAGGATATCCAGACCGCTCTGCCCACCCCGCAGCGTCAGTTCAAGCAGGACCACATCAACCTTTTTGCGGCCCAGAATATCGAGAGCCTCGGCTTCTGACTCGGAGGAGAGAATGTTGAACGAGCCTTCCATCATGGACCGGAATTCCCCGAGGAAGATCTCGTCATCATCCAGAATCAAAACGGTACGGATTTGCTCCATGGTGTCCAGTCGCGCACTTGATATTCTCTGAGGCAGCAGAAGGATTGGTGGACGCTGCTGGGATCGAACCAGCGACCTCCGCCTTGTAAGGGCGGCGCTCTGAACCAGCTGAGCTAAGCGTCCCTATCCGTCCTCAACAATCTAACCTTGATAAGATACGACTTACTTCTCACCATTTCAATACAAGAAGTCGCAGACGGGATGTGGGACGAACTGTTGCCGTCAGGCTGATATTGTGCCCCCTTCCCATCTCAGGGTTATTCGAGCGCCGGATAAACCGGCCGAATGATCCCTCGAAGGACATAGTAAAGGCACTCGACGGCCGGGCGAAAACATTTACCTGCGTTCGATTGGAACAATTCACCGCGGAAGGAGGGGTTCTCCCAGATCCTGTAGCTCCAATCGATGCCGCCGACATAGTTGTGTAACAATGCCGTGTTGCGGGTTGTAATCATGCCGCCAAGAAATGTCTCGTTGCCGAAGTCATACCGGGCACGCGCTACGTTGGAAAATGATTCCAGGTTTGTCGAAACAAAGTTGCTACTTTCTTCCCCGGGCACGATGTACGGTGTGTTGCGATCACTCGCTGCAAGATAACCGTACGACAACGATCCGGATTTTCCCATCACCCTCGCAGATGCTATGGGATTGTTGAAAGTTCCGGAATAGACGGCCCCGATGCCGGTTTGAAATAGATCCGCGCCATAGAGAAAGAACGGGCGCTTCTCCGGGTAGTTCAATGCAAAGGTGGAATTGATGCTTATTTGCGTCGCATCGGATTCTACCTGGCTGAAGTCCGGATTGACCACAGCCTCCACCGAGAGGTCCGGGCCTGGAGAATACCGGATCCCACCCCCGACCCTGCCTTTGATCTTACCATTCTCGAATGACGACGTGGGATCAGAGTTGTCAATGAGAGAGCCGCTCTGTTGGCCAACAACATAGGGCAACAGTTCGACCGAGTTCGTGGACTGCACATCAGGGGTTCCTTCGATCAAGCCCCCCTGACGCATAAAGCATGGATTGTCCCTGTCGTATCGCGTCCACGACAATTGGTCCCGGCTTGTCCGAGGATAGACTCTATAGACTCTGAAGACTCTGAAGAGCAAGGCGACCCACGTCTGCTCCCGCTCTGAGGAAAAGCGCAGACTCTTGAACGGAATTGCCATTTCTGCACCCCAACCTGACTCACCTATGTCCGCACTGGTTTTCCATACGGTGTCGAAACTGGGATCTTCGTTGTCGCCCACCCGCATAAGATCTGCCTGGATTCCATAGGGATTGACCATGAACTCGTACGAACGCTGTAGATCCCCGTAGGTATCGAGAATTATCCCGACAAAATCGTCATCAAATATCTTATCGCGATCCTTGATCTTGCGGAGTCGGGAGAAGCAGAAGCAAGTGTGCAGGTATATCCGGCAAGCACAGCCATACAGATCAAGATGGACATTCTAAAAGGCATCAAGGACACCTCGAGAATGAGTAGCAAACGGGAGATTGTCACAGCGAATAGCTCTTACAAATACTCAAATTCAGAAATAAGGTTGCGATCTCAGCCGGGGGATTGAGTTCGATGAAGGAGAAAGTGCACCCCACCACACACTGTGTCTCATTTTGAGTCTGATATATTGAAGCTCTTTGGTTATAACAAAAAACGAGGTTCTTGATCCTTCCAATCTCCTAATATCAAGCGTCGGCTCGCAATCTCAAGACGACGCGACGGTCTCACTATGATACATCCATCGCAGACTTGTGCTGTAAAATCAATAGGAATCTATGCAACAAGTTCTGGCACGCCTGTTGTATTATACTAAGACAGAATGAAACTAACAAATAAAAATACTAACTTGGAGTCCACAATGAAAAAGTCAATCGTAGTTCTCGCCCTCGTAGTCCTTAGCTTCGC
>JACVXU010000099.1 GCA_015661185.1 Bacteroidota bacterium | reverse complement strand
TGGCCGCTGGTTCATCACCGCACCGACCAACAGCCCACCGTTTGAGCCCCCCTGCATAACGAGCCTTGACGGAGAGGTGTACATGTTCACGATCAGGTACTCAGCCGCAGCGATGAAGTCATCAAAGACGTTTTGCTTCCTGACTTTTGTCCCCGCTTTGTGCCACTTCTCTCCGTATTCGCCGCCACCACGCATATTGGCTGAAGCGTAGACGAATCCTTGCTCCAACAACGCAAGCCGGAGAGGATTGAATCCCGGCGTCGTTGAAATATTGAATCCGCCATACCCGTACAGAAGCGTCGGATTCCTTCTTGTGAACGATGAACATTGGCACCTTCGTGCCGTCTTTGCTCTTGTAGAATACCTGTTTTGTCACATAATCGGATGGAATGAAATTGGAAATCCCGGGTAGGCGGAACACGGTGCTTTTCTTCGTCGCAAGATCGTACCTGTAGATGGTTGGAGGGAACGTAAAGGAAGTGAACGTGTAGAAAACAAATTTGTCGTCTTTTTCCCCTCCAAAACCACCGGCGATTCCCAGTGCCGGCAGCTTGATTTCATTTTCCAGCTTGCCATTGAGGTTGTACACGTACGCCCGGGACGAGACATCCTTGAGATAGGTGGCGATCAACTTCCCGCCGGCAGTGCCTGTGCCTTGAAGAGGCTCGGACTTTTCCGGAAGCACATCCTTCCAATTCTTCTCCTCAAGGTCCTTGGGATCGACGAGAATGACTTTTCCATTCGGAGCATTCTTGTTGGTGCGGATAAGCAGTTTGTTGTCGATGTTATCGATCACGCCAAAGTTGAATTCCCCGATCTCTGAGACGATGGGCTGAAATGATTTCTCTCCTTTGCTCAGGTCGCGGTAGAAGAGCGCGTTTCCTTCTTTTCCTTTTCCCCGCTCTGAGATCGAAAGAAACGCAAATCGCTGGTCCCGTGTTGTGCTGACGGAATTGAAGCGTTCAGGATTAGCGCTGTCCTCATAGATGAGTTCGTCCGCCGATTGCTGTGTGCCGACCGTATGGAAGTACACTTTTTGGTTCACATTCTTCGACGACAGCTCTTTCCCTTTTTCCGGTGCGTCATAGCGGCTGTAGAAGAATCCATTCCCGAGCCACGCAGCGCCCGAGACTTTGATCCACCGGAGCGTGTCAGGAAAGTACTTCTTCGTCGCGATCTCCATCACGAAATAGTCCTGCCAGTCAGAACCGCTGCGCGAGATCCCGACAACCGCCAGCTTGCCATCGTTGGTGAGACTAAAGGCCCCGAGCCGTGCCGTGCCATCTGCGGAGAGTTTGTTCGGGTCAATCAGCACTTCGGGAGTCCCGTCAAAGCCTTTCTGGAAGTAAAGGACGCTCTGGTTCTGCAGCCCGTCGTTCTTATAGAAGAAGTAGTTGTCGCCTCTATGGAAGGGAGCCGTGTACTTCGGGTAGTTGTACAGGTTCTCCAACCGCTGTTTCACCTGCTGGCGATACGGGATCTTTTCCAGGTATCCGAATGTCACCTTGTTCTCGGCCCCAACCCATTGAGCCGTCTCGGCTGAATTGTCGTCTTCCAGCCAGCGGTATGGGTCGGGCACCTTGACGCCGAAATAGGTGTCGACATGATCCACTTTCTTTGTCTGCGGGTATTGAAGTTTCTGACCGATCGCTGTCGATTGACCGAGGCAAAGGAGGGCCGCCGATGCGATGAACGAAATCCAAAGGGTTCGAACGGGTTTCATAGTGAATCCTAGAGATAGTGAGGTTGAGTGGCGATTCAGTTCGAGAAGGACTTTGTGAGTTGATCGAAGGCCAACGGAAGGTCTCGCAGGGGGAGTTTTGTCAGCCTGGATGATCGTTCTTTGGGATGGAATGAGACAGTGCCGACAAGTTTTTCAACGTCATATTCGCCGAGTGTATAATCGAGAAGGAGAAACCCGATATGGCCAACGATTTTGTCATCAAAGTGGCTCGCATCTCCAAGAAAAAGGGAAACGCCGATACGCATACCTTCCTGCTCAAGGGTTGCGAGTACATCGTCTGATGAGAATTCCAGATCCCCGATGCCGATGAGACACGGATTAGTACGGCGGGGACGGAATTTCACGACGCGCCAGCGCGGCAATGTGGGGGCAGCTTCGGCAAGTCCGATGACGGCCGGGAACGCCTCACGCTTTCCATCCGCGCTGATGATGAATTCCCTCTTCCCCTCAGTCTCGGACCCGATTTCGAACGTCATTGAATGGTTGATTCTGTGCAGTTCCCGCAAGAGATCACCGAGGTTCTGCTCCTGGTTTCTTTCGAAGTTGAACATGCGCGATTCGTTTTCTCCGAACCAGTGCCAGAACCGAGCCTCAGGCGATTTCTTCGAGATGAGCGACATGATCACCTGCCGATGAAGTGCGGATGGGTGGTGGAACAGCGCTGCCGTGAATATATCTAAAATGATTAGGAAGGGCAATCAATAGCATCGGTGAGACGGAACTGCAAACAGATTGGCAAAAAGAGGTGGTGCAGATTAGAACATATCTCAAAAATCCTTGGAAACGAGAGAATCCTGATCGAGATCAAAGAATGGCACACTGATGACACTGATGTAACGAGATCTCCGCGGATAATCAATCTGTGACAATCTCGTGCCTCTTCCGCGTCATCTGTGTGCTAAGCATTGAACTAACATTTCATCAGCATTTGTATTTTTGAGATCACTTCTAGTGTCTCTACCTGCGAATCCTTGTGAGAAAGGAATGGGGCCGAATTATTCGTATCGCAGCGATTCGACTGGATCTACGCTGGCTGCCTTGCGGGCAGGGAAGAAGCCGGCCAGCAGACCGATGGCTGCAAGCACACCGGTTGTCATAAGCATCGTGGCGGCGGAAAGGACTGGCCGGCCGAGGAATTGCATCGCGTTGACGCCATCGCCGATGGGAATCATCCGAACGGCAGAGATGACGCCATAGGAAAACAGCATGCCGGCGCTTCCACCGATGAATGCAAGAAAGAGGGCTTCAAAAATGAACTGCGAGAGAATGTACGATCGCCTGGCACCGACGGCCATCTTGATTCCTATTTCCTTCGTCCGCTCTTTCACTACCACGTACATCACGTTCGCGACGCCAACGCCGGCGATCAAGAGTGTCAAAAAGCCGATGGAGAAAAGGAAGATAGATACTCCCAAACCGATTTTGCGGCTGATTTTTTCGGCTTCGATGAAGTCCCATATTCTAATGGCACGTTCATCGGTGGGGTCGAATTTGTATTTGCTGCCAAGCACCCTGAAGATCTCGCTCTTGACCCGTTCCTGCTGGCCTGGATCCGAGGGGCGCACGAGAAGGGAGTTCACATAAATGTTCCCGTAGGAAGTCCTGAACGTCGTATAGGGCATAATAGCCCGGCGGACATCGGGTCCGTTGTTCATTGAAGTCTGGATCTTCTTCTGCATCACTCCGACGACCGTGAAAGGAACATTCTCGACCATGAGCGTCTTTCCGACGGGGTCTTCCTCCTTGAAAATATCTTTGGCGATTTCCGGTCCAAGGAACAACACCCGTCGCTGGTCAAGGACATCGACCGCATTCAGGAACCGCCCCGCTGCACTGGGAAACATTCGGCGCATTTCTTCAAAGAAGGGATTGACCCCCTCGCATTCGGTTGTGATGGAGAACTTTCCGTAGTTCAATGTGACATTCCTTCGGTACTGCGGCGAGATCATGTCGATAGCCGGAATTGCGCGGGCCAGAAGATCGGCGTCATCTTCCACCATCCGTATGCGTCGTCCTTTCGGAAGTCCATCGAATACCAGGCCTGTTTCCCCGCCGTAGATGACCATGATTCTGTCACCGGCGTTGAGCATCCCCTTCATCATCTGATCGCCGAGCCCCTCGCCGAAGGAGAGAAGAAGCACAACGGCGACCGTGCCCCAGGTGATCGCGACAAGCGTCAGGATCGCACGAGTCCGGTGTGCTTTGAGGTCCTGAAGGAAGTCTCTGAGAAGCTCTAGGTACATTGTCGATTTTCGATTTATGATTTTCGAATAGTGGTCTGCGAGTTCCGGCTGTCATTCCAAAATCGACAATCGACAACCGACGATCGACAATCAAACAGTTTTACGTACGCAAGCATTCCACCACATCCAGATTGGCTGCCCGTCGTGCCGGCATGAGCCCGGCAAACAACCCGATAACGCAAAGTATTGTCACTGTGGCGATGGCCACTTCGAGCGATAGTTCGGGTGTGCCCACGTATTCCTTGATGGGAACATACTGGAGAACCTGGATGATTCCGATTGCGATCAGGAATCCAAGCGCTGATCCCAGGCCGACAATGAAAAAAGTCTCCATGAAGAACTGGAAGAGAATGTTCGAGCGCTTTGCCCCGACAGCCCGTTTCACACCGATTTCCTTGATTCGCTCCTGCACGACGATGAACATGATGTTCGCAACACCGATTCCGGCAACGCCCAGCGTGAAGCTCCCGATCAAACCCATGAAAATGTTGAAACCCAGGAAGAAGTAGAAGATGAATTTGTCGAACGACGTTGTATCCCAGATCCAAACCGCATCTTTGTCGGTTGGATCAAACTTGTAGCGTTTCGCAAGCACCTGTCGCACCTGTTCGCTTACAGCTTCGCCCTCCCGCGGGTCTTTGACCTGGTAGATAATGTTGCTCAGATAGATGGACCCATAGATCGATGAGTGCGTCGACGCCGGGATGAAGATACGATCCTGATCGCGGGAATTGTAGGAAGAGCTCTGCGTCTTCTTCTGCATCACGCCGATAATCATGAAAGGCACTTCTCCGACGTAGATCATCTTTCCAAGAGCGTCACTCTGGCCAAACAAGAACTCCTTGACCTTGTCCCCGATGACTGTAACTCGTCTGCGTTGCTTCATATCGATATCGTTAATGAAGCGCCCCCCCTGTTCGGGGATGATGTTGCGCATATCGGCATAAATCGGGTAGATCCCGGATACAAGAGGCGTAAGGATGTTCTGTCCAACGCGGGTTGGCGTCCGTTGCCCAAACTCCGGACTGATTGCCTTGATCCCCGGTACCTGGCTCCCGACGAGCCTGGCATCCTCTTCCATGAAGCTCATCGGCCGGCCGAGGCCAAAACCTTCCCATGCTTTGGTCGTTTTGCCGGGGAACATGATCGCAATGCTCTCGCCAATGCCATGCATGTTGATCGACATCTGTTTCTTGAACCCGACGCCAAATGCAATGAGTACAATGATAGCCACCGTGCCCCAGACGATTCCGAACATCGTCAGGAACGCACGCAATTTCTGCGCCCGCAGGTCGAGAATAAACTCTGAGATGATGGTTCCAAGATGGTTCATTTTTTTCCTGGCGGTCAGCCCTCAGCGTTCAGCTGTCAGCTGTTTGGACTCTACTGACCGCTGACTGCTGATCGCTGAAAGCTCCTAGTCGATTTTCTTCACCGGTTTCTCCACCACTTCATCCCCCTCCTTTAAGCCCGATACGACCTCGATACTGATCGCATCGCTCAGACCGGTCTTGATGAGCTTCTCTTCGTCCTTCCCGGGAGCCGTCGGCACCTTCACAAAGGAAGAATCGTTTCTGAATGTGACGACCCGTTCGGGGATGGTCAGCACATTGTTCTTCTTCTGGATAATGATGTTCGCGTTCGCTGAATAGCCCGCACGCAACGTAGAGTTCCTGGCGCCCGGAATCAGGATCTCGATCGGAAACACTGTCGCATTGTCTTTCTTCTGAGCCTTCAGCCAGATCTTTCTGAGAAATCCTCTTACTGTGTCCATCGGCAATGCGCCAACCTTGATCTCAACTTCCATTCCTTCTTTCATCTTGCCGACATCGATTTCATCCACAGTCCCCTTGAACAGCAACCGTTCCATGTTTGCCATCTTCATAAGCACCGTTCCTTCCATATAGGAGGTCTGCGGTGTTACCTGATCGCCGACTTCAATTGCCCGATTGAGCACGAACCCATCAATCGGAGCTTTGACAATCGATTCGATCTCCATGTCGCCGATGGTCACCTTGCCGCTCTCCATCAGCGCGACGTGCTCATTCGCCATTTTGAGACGAAGCTCGGCGCCGTCAAACAATCTCTGGAAGTCCTCATACTCTTTGTCCGAGATGAGTTTGTTCTTGATCAGAATTTCCTGACGCGATCGGTCCTTTTTCAAGTTGTCGACATCAACCTGAGCGAGTTGTACCTGTCGCTTGGCGTCGGCAAGCTCGAGCGGTGTTGGATCGGGCCTGACCTCGAGCAAAGGCTGACCAGCCTTGATGAATTGCCCGACGTCGACGAAGATGTGCTTTACGACACCCGAGACCTTCGATTTGACCGCAATTTCGATTTCGGGTTCAATCGTTCCCACAGCCAGTGCCTTATCGACGATCGTCCCCGTTTTCACTTTCACCCGGGGCAACTGCTCATCCTTCGAGGAGTTCGAGTTTCCGAAAAACAGTATCGCCGCACCGGCAAGAATAATTATGGCGAAAGAAGAAATGATGATTTTCTTTTTCATACACGCCTCGATAAGGATTCGGAAAACTTGAAGGGGGTGAAACCTGATGTCGCTCCTCCTGATACGCCTTCTTGTGGCAAAGGTTACGGGAAAGGCCGTCAAATATGGGCCGTTTCAAACAGCCGGAAGGTGCTTCAGTTAGACTTCGGTTGGCGGAGAAAGGTTGCAGTGATGACGGAGCTAGCGGGGGCTCCTACTTGTTGTCGCGAGGCCTTTCGTCACGAATTGATCAATCCGGTTGAAATATTCCTCGCCCCCAACAAAAAATGTGTCGTTGTGGTCGGCTCCAGGGATTTCGTAGAATTCCTTGGGCTCGTTCGCGGCGTTAAAGAGCTTTCGGCCCAAACCAAGGGGTATGATGGAATCATGCTCGCCGTGCATGATGAGCGTTGGAATGTTGAGAGTCCTGATCTTCTCAATCGAATTGAACTTGCTGCGCAAGAAGAAATGTACGGGAAGAAATGGATAGAGAATGCGTGCTACGTCCTTCCCTGATGTGAACGTCGACTCGAGAATCAATCCCGCCGCCGGACGCTGAGTGGCGACGTCTGTCGCTACCGCACCCCCGAGACTTGTTCCCCAGAGAATGACGCGTTGCGGGTTGACTTCGGGCAATGTCAGTGCATAGTCGAAGAAGGAGCGCCCGTCTATGTAGACTCCCTCCTCGCTTGGAGTCCCTTCGCTCCGGCCGTAGCCGCGGTAATCGTACATCAACACGTTGAACTTGTGACGCAGCAATGAGCGCATCAGGAGATACCGGTGGGAGATATTGCCGGCGTTGCCGTGCGATATCACAAGCGTGGCTTTAGCGCTCTCCGTCGGAGCAAACCAGCCGTGAAGCTTCACCCCGTCTTCTGCCGTTATCCAGCAATCGCGCAGATTTGGGATGGAGCGGGCCTGATCATAGGCCCCCTTTGGATATCTATCTGGGAAGTAAATGAATTTGTCTTCGAAAAGCATAAAAACAATCGTCCAGAAAATGAGCGCGGCTGCAACGGCAATGCCGAGCATCCGCAGCCACCGCATTCCACGTTGAGTGAGGCGGTTCATGTTCGCCCCCTAACAAGTGTAGATTGTAAAAGTACGATTGTAGATTGACGGGGCCACGATGCGAGGTCACCTCTCTCTACTCATCAGAAGGTATGCTCCCGCACCACGGAGGGATCTCAATTACTTACATACTTACTACTCCTCTACTTCACTACTCCCTTACTTCGTGCCGATTCAAAATATTCAACCTACGTTCTTGACATCACCCTGACCCTCTCCTTTGTGGAAATGGTCCTATGTCCGTCCATGCGATACGCTATTTCCTCTTCGCGGAAATGATGATGACCGGATCGACAGGAACGTCCTTCATCGCTCCGCGAGTTTCAGTTGTGACAGCCACGATCTTGTCGACGACATCCATGCCTTCAATCACTTTTCCGAACACGGCATAGCCCCAACCCCGGGCACTGAAATCGAGGCTGGCGTTATCGGCCACACTGATAAAGAACTGCGATGTGGCGCTGTGTGGATCGGAAGTCCGTGCCATCGAGAGGGTTCCCCGCTCATTCTTCATTCCGTTATCCGATTCATTCTTGATCGGGGGGAGGATCGTTTGTCGCTTCGTCAGGTTCTTCATGAATCCGCCTCCCTGCACCATGAAACCCGGAATCACACGGTGAAAAGTCAGTCCGCTGTAGAATCCGCTATCGACGTACGCGAGGAAGTTCTTCACGGAGATCGGTGCTTCGCGCTCGAACAGAAGGATCGTGATTGTCCCAAGGTTGGTCGTCATCACTACTTTCGTTGTATCTTCTTTCGACTGTGGGTTCGGGAATACCATCGTTGTCATTGTGATTATGAGGAAAGCAAGCGTGAGAAGGGATGTGAGTTTCATAGTTGTCACCATGGCTCCTTATGGTTGCTGATATCCGGGTAGAAGTCCGACTTCTTCCTAGGAGAGAACGAGACAGAAGTCGGATTTCTTACTGGCTATTGTTTATTGACGATTGGCAGAGCGATATGCGATGGATATTGACTCGTTCGAAACACGCGCTGCGTTGCTGATTGGAAGTCCGAATCCTTTGCCAGGAAGATATTGTCCACATACTTCTGCGGGTTTCGGTCGATGATGGGAAACCAGGTACTTTGCACCTGGACCATAATCTTGTGTCCCTTGAGGAACGTGTGGTCATTGTTGCGGAGGTCGATCACGTATTCATTGACCTCGCCCGACTTGATCGGCTCGGGTTTTCCAAAACTCTTTCTGAACCTCCCCCGGAAAACCTCGTCGGCGATCATCAACTGGTACCCGCCCATCTTCGGATCCTTCGGATAGTCTTCAGGATAGACATCGATCAATTTTACAATCCAATCGCTGTCTGTCCCCGTTGTCGAAGCAAACAGGTGGGCAAGTATGCTTCCCGTGACAGTGACATCGCCTTTCAGCGGTTCCGTTTCCCAGCTCAGCACATCAGGGCGATTGTGAACAAAGCGCTGGTCCTCCGTCAACCAGGTGTACCATCGGGACCCGGGTCCGTACGTCTTCTCAATTGGCCGCGAACGATATGGGACGGGATGGGCCGGATCGGAGACGTAACTGTCGAAAGCGGAGGACCTCGCCGCCTGCGGCGGTTCGAAGGAGAGCTTTCCGTCTGTGTGGAAGTAGAGCCTGCCAGGAAAAACATCTTTCCTGGGCGGCCACTCATCGTACGTTTTCCAAATGTTTGATCCTGTTTGGAACGTGACCGCTTCGGGGAAGTTACCCTTTCCTTTTCCCTTGAGCCAGTATGCAAACCAGGGAGCCTGGATCGTCTCCCTGTACGTCACAGAGGTCGCGGTATCGAAGCTGATTCTTCCAAGCGTCCTGCCGTCTCCCCGACCCCAGCCGCCGTGATTCCAGGGGCCTGCGACGAAGTAGTTGAGATGGTTCGAGTCTTTCTTCTCGAGGACTTCATATGCCTTCATCGGTCCATAGAGATCCTCCTGATCCCACCACCCGGCGACATGCATGATCGGCACTGTCGGTGCATCCAAACGATACGGCAATGATTGTTTCAGCCAGAACTCATCGTAGTTTGGATGATTGACGAAGTCATTCCATGTAGGCAGTTTCCCGTGAAAGTATTTCTTGTTGACGTTCGAAAGCGGGCCAAGCCGCAGGTACCATTCGTACGTATCATAGACGCCAAAGGGAAACAGTGTGTCCACCTTTGACGCTTCCTCCATGAATGCGTACTCGAATCCATAACTCAGCCGGAAGGCGCCGTTGTGGTGAAAATCGTCACCCAGAAACATGTCGGCAGGTGTTGCCTGTTCCGAAGCAGCTTTCAGAGCCGGGTGTGGCTCGAGCGTTGCCATGACCGTCAGCCACCCGCTGTACGAAATTCCCAGCATTCCAACCTTCCGGTTGTTCTGCGGGACATTTTCGAGGAGCCATTCGATCGTATCGTACGTGTCCGTGCTTTCATCGATCGATTTCGGGTTTCGCCTGTCTCTCGAAAAGCGTTGCATCTCAAACGTCCCTTCGGATTTGTATCGCCCCCGGATATCCTGAAACACAAAAATGTACCCTTCGGCTGCAAGGTCTTTGAGGTAGATCGATTTGTCCGGTGGAGGGGTTTGGTCGACGCCGTAGGGAGTTCTGAGCAAGAGGAAGGGAAGAGGTCCTTGCTGGTTTCCTGGGGCAAAGATCACGGTGTGGAGTTGAACACCATCGCGCGCTGCAATCGTAGCTTCGCCGCGCTGGTAGATGGACGGGCTGTCGCCTGGTACCTGCGCAGATGCCTGGAGGAGCGAAAGGAGCAAAGTGACGATGACGACAAGATGTAGTCGTGTCTTCCAGCGTGCGTGAATAGACATTGGAACCACCTTTCAATTTCCGATTATCTTATCCATTTTTTGATTGTTTGTCAATCTGTAGAAAGAAAAAGGCGTTCCGTTTCAAGGGATCGCCTTTGCTCATCAGACGCGGGTTCGATGGTGTGCTGAGCGGGCCAGGGATGATGTGTTCCCCGGATGTGGCTATGTCGGATCCGAGCCGGCGAACTTCAACCCGTAACCTACCCAGCCGGAGTGAAGTACTTTCTCTGAAACCAGAGCGACACGTTGACCAGGCTGATCAGGACTGGCACTTCCACAAGGGGCCCGATCACAGTCGCAAATGCGACACCGGAACCAATGCCGAACACCGCGATCGCGACAGCGATAGCAAGTTCAAAGTTGTTGCTCGCAGCAGTGAAGGAGAGCGTTGCTGATTTCGCGTAGTCAGCTCCAATTTTCCTTGCGAGGTAGAAAGAGATCAGGAACATCACGACGAAATAGACTACGAGTGGTATCGCGATGCGGATGACATCGAGCGGAATCTTGACGATGGTCTCGCCTTTCAGCGAGAACATCACAAAGATGGTGAAAAGAAGAGCGATAAGAGTGATCGGAGAGATCTTCGGAATGAATTCCCGTTCAAGGAAGGGAACGCCGAGATAGACGAAAACGCTTTCCGCTATCTGTCCGATCGTAATATCGACGGCAAAGGTTTGCAACCCGAGCCAGGACGGAAAGACGGTCAGAAAGAGGTAGGCGTACACGGAAAAGAAGAGCACCTGAAAGATGGAATTGAAAGCGACCAGTCCCGCGGCGTATTCCGTGTCTCCTTTGGCCAGTTCGTTCCAGACAATCACCATCGCAATGCACCGCGCAAGACCGATGATGATGAGGCCGGCCATGTACTCCGGATATCCGCGGAGAAAAGTGATTGCCAGGACAAACATGAACACGGGACCGATGAGCCAGTTTTGGACGAGGGATAACGCAAGCACTCTCGTGTTTCTGAAGACATCCCCCAGCTCCTCGTATTTCACCTTCGCGAGCGGCGGATACATCATCAGGATCAGGCCTATCGCGATTGGGACATTTGTCGTGCCGCTTTGGAATGAATTCCAGAACCCCACGACACCGGGAAAAAGATATCCGGCGAGAACGCCGATCGCCATCGCAAGGAAAATCCACAACGTAAGATATCGGTCAAGGAACGAAAGTCGCTTTCCAATGCTATCCATGTTTTCTATCCTTGTTTGAGCATTTCTGAAGAGAATCTGCCGAACACTTCCTTGATCTCATCGCGCACTCGCCTGAACTCTGCCATGATCTCATCATCGGATCCCGTGGCTGCGGCGGGGTCATCGAAGCCGAGATGCACACGATGTGTCACCGAGCCTGTGAAAACCGGACAGCTTTCTTTCGCATGGTCGCACACGGTGATGACATAGTCGAAGGGGAGAGAGACGAATTGATCCACGGATTTTGGAGAATGAGAGGTTATATCAATCCCCGCTTCTTTCATGACTGCAACAGCGCGTGGATGTACGCGGGTTGCGGGAGAGGTTCCCGCGGAGAATACTTCCAGTGCGGAGTCAAAGGACTTGAGAAAGCCTTCCGCCATCTGGCTGCGACAGGAGTTGCCG
>JACVXU010000332.1 GCA_015661185.1 Bacteroidota bacterium | reverse complement strand
ATGCATCCGAGCGATTGGCCCGTCCGGTGTCGATGAGGCACTGCGAGAAGATCGTCAGGCCGTTCCCGCTGCGCTCCGCCCCGTCCGGTGTCGATGAGGCACTGCGAGAAGATCGTCAGGCCGTTCCCGCTGCGCTCTGCAAGCGTTCCGTCGGTGTTCACGATCAACAACGCGAAAGCGTGTTCGTCGGCGAACGGTCCCACCAACAAGCCGTCCGACCGGTACCGCTTGGCGTCCCCCGTTTCGATCCCTTCGGAAACGTTCAGGCGGCCACAAATGTGTTCGATGGCGCGTCCTGCCCAACGCTCGCGTGTCCTGGCAGCCTCAGGAGCAGTTCGCGGAAGATCGGCGAAGCCGCCAATCTCCTCCGGCGAGGCTACAAAATAGGTATTTCCACGGGCATCATAGAATGCGGCCATGTTCACTTCCTGGCGGACCCCGGCTACATCGACGCGATGATCTCACGGATCATCCTGGCGTCGGAGAACGGAATCTTCTTCGTCATCGGGCGTCCCCGGGAATCATGCAAGGGCATAGGTGATGACGCGAGAATTTCTCGATCGCATTGCCGATACGATCTGAATCCCGCTGTGTCGCGGGTGTTTATGACTGCCACGCCATCGGCTTTGAGGCGCTCATTGAAGAGTCTCATCTTGGCCTGGAAGTAGGCCTGCATCGACGGGTGGAAGCCGTAGCGAACGTCTCTGGAATCGTCAGTAACACCGAAGATGAACAGATCTTTCGTTGCGGCAGAGTCCGGCCACAGTGTGTCGCTGCCGTGCTTCGCCCAAAGATCACCTAATCTCATGTCGACCGCATTTTACACGGCGATGGTGGATTCGCGGTGGGCTTTCAATACAATGACAAGCTCCGTTGCTCAGGCGCTCGTGTAGCCGCATGCTCAACCATAGGCTGTACCGTGTCTACCCGGCGCGTACTTACATACCGTAACAATTCTTCACAAACTCAACGCGCCAGTTTGATACGATCATCATCGGCTTCACAAAACGAACAAGGGCGATAGCTACGTGTCTTAGCCCATCTTTGACATGATTTGCCCGAAAGGCTCAGGGATTCTCGCTATGATCGAACGCCAACAATTCTTCACATCGATAGCGGCCGTCGCGCTTGGCCGTTTTGCTCCCTCCAACGCTATCGCCGCTCAAACGGGAAAGCCGAGGCGGACTGCTCCAGGGCCTGCCATTCAGAGAGGCGTGCACCAACTCCTTGAGAAGCGACTCTGTTTTGCCGAAGTGATCGCGTTGGCACTCGTTGTTTTCAGCGTTTCGGCGGCGGCGCAGACGTCCGGTGCAGTTCGAGGCGGGTCGGCCGAGCCCGTGTACAGCGTCGTAAGTCCGATCGGCGAAAGTACCGTGAAAATGATCAGTATGACGCCTCGGCCGAACACCTTGGCCGGCGCGACTGTCTGCATGGTGTCAAACCGGTCATTCAAGGCCGACATAGCGCTCCCGGCAATCGCGCAGGAGTTGAAGCATATGTATCCGGATATCAAAATCGTCTCGTATACGCAGATGCCAGTCGCTCCCATGCCGTCCACTCCAGACAATCCGCAAAAGGGCGCTGAGAACTTGCAGATCGCGCTGAAGCAGCAAGGCTGCAGCGCGTTGGTCGCCGGCAACGGTGGATGAGGGGTTTGCACACCGCGTGTGTCACACGCGGCAGTGATCGCAGAAAAGTCTGGAATTCCGAGCGTCGTAGTGGCAGCTCCTGCTTTCAGGAAGCAGGCCGAAGTTACAGCTTATGACCAAGGAGTGCCGTCCGTGCGGGTTGCCGTGTATCCGGGCCCGTTTGATCTGCACTCGGACGCCCAAGTACGGGAGAACGCGGTCAAGATTGTCGTACCCCAGATTATCGAGGCTCTGACCAAACCATTGGCCGCACGGGCATCTGGTCAGGGGGAGACTCTTAAGGAAAGGAAAGCCCGGGAAGTTGTGTTCACGGGTACGTTGGATGAGGTAAACCGCCACTTCGCGGATTACCAGTGGAGTGACGGGATGGCCATCATCCCACCCACAGTGGAGCGTGTCGAAGAGTTTCTCCGATACAGCGGCTACGCCCCGCATGAGGAAATCGCTGTGCTTCCATTGGCCAATCTGCGGGCCACGCCGTGGAGTATCGCCGTAAATGCCATCATGGCAGGAGCACGCCCGGAGCATATGCCCGTAATCATTGCGGCGGTGCAAGCCATCGGTGATCCTGCATTCCGACTGGCCGTTACGGGCGGCAGCACACACTCGTTCAGCACTTTCTATTCGATAAACGGGCCGTTAGCCAGACAGCTTGGAATCGATTATGGGCAGGGGCTGATCGCTGCGCACGCCAATGCAGCCATCGGCCGCACCATGACGCTCATCGAGAGGAACATAGCAGGTTTCAGAATAAAGGAAACGCAGATGGGCACCTTTGGGAAGCTGCAATCCTGGGTCCTGGCAGAAGACGAAGAGGCTCTGCAGAAGATTGGCTGGCAACCGGACCACGTGGAAAGAGGATTCGACCAGAATGTGAGCACGGTATCGGCTGCCAGCAGCACCTTCATGGGGCAGAACATCATCCCATCGACACCCGATCCTAAGATCCTGATGCAAGTCCTGGCCTACGGCATCACTTACAACGAAGCCTTTGCTTCGGGCATTATCAATTCGCCGCGGACCCTGCTGATAGCGCCGAGCACTGCTGAAGTTCTCGCGAAGGGCGGCTATACGAAAAAGAAACTAATCGAAGACTTGGTGGACACGGCGAGAAAGCCCACCTATGAGTGGACCTTCTCTAAGGTGTACGGTTCTTACGGCAGGATATTCCGTTCCTTCGACAGGGAGCTCGAAAGAGATCTGAGAGATCGGCGCTCAGCCAAAGGGAAATTGCCGCCGTGGTATCCGAGAACACCAGGATGGGAAGAAATCGAAACGATGCCCTCCATTTCGCGCGATGGGATTCGAATTCTCGTCGCCGGAGACCCGAGTAGAAATAAGGCGCAGGTTTTGGCTGGCGGTACGGGTAAGTCCGTGAAGCAGGTAAAGCTCCCCGCGAATTGGGACGAGCTCATGGAAAAAGCGGGCTATCGTCCACTGAAGGAGTTTGTGATCCAGTAGAAAGGCCGGCAAGGAGAATCTCATGAGATCCAGAAAATTTATCGCGCGTTCATTTTTTCTCGTTTGGGTGCTTGTATGCGGGTCGCTCCTTTTCAGTGGCCAGAATTGGGCGGCCGAGCCAAAAAAGGCAAGTCGGTATCCGCTGATAGCCGGCGAAGAGTTGAAGAAGCTGATCGATTCCAATGCCACCCAGGACATTGTCATCGTCGACACCCAGCCAGTTGAATATTTCCGTGAAGCGCACATCCCCGGTGCTGTCAATCTGCCCTACACGGACAGGATCAGGACGCCTGTGAATCTTCCTCGCACAAAGACTCTGGTCCTGTACTGCCCGTGCCAGAACGAGGAAGAGTCGACCGAAATGGCGTAGAAACTGGAGAAGCTGGGTTACAGCAAATTGAAGCTTCTCCAGGGTGGCTTGCCCAGATGGCGAGAACTGAATTATCCGATGGTCAAGGCTGGAACGCCGTAGCCTGCCCGCCGGGAGCAAAGCCGGACAAGTGTTTGGGTACGAAAGGGAGAGATAAATGACGCGTGCTTTGCTTGTGCTCATTGTTGTCTTC
>JACVXU010000331.1 GCA_015661185.1 Bacteroidota bacterium | reverse complement strand
GGGTGTCCAAATTGGAGCATTCATGGCGGATCAATACCGTGCCACGGCGGCACCGATGCTTTTCCCGGCTCTCGTGTTTCTTCTGGACACCATCAGCGAGTCCGTTTGTATCTTACAAACGCGAATAGTGGCACCGGATGAACAGACGAAGGAACTGAAGGAGTCGCTCTCCTTGACCGATGAGCAGGCAGCGAAGCTCCTCAAGATCTATAGACTTTGGGAAGAGGAGATGTCGAACGTACTCGGGTCTGGAGATGACAACCGCGTGACAAAAGGGGAAGTATTATTGGAGCTCATGAAGGGGTCGGAGAAACAGATTGATTCACTGTTGACGGTTGATCAACAAAGAAACCTGATCAGGTTCGGGCTCGGGGTGTGAATAGAATGCCGGTCCGTCGGCCAGACAACAAGACTTCTGGCGAATGGTCTTAAGGTTTGGAGTGACCGTTGTGCCAGGGAATGATGGCGAACAGGTATGGGAGTGCCATATCTGCCGTCTATAAAGTATTGACTTCGATAGGGAAGGCTTCTCGGCACTCCAGTGGGCATAACTGCAATTTGCCAGAATGGCTGGTACGAGTGTCGCAAATGTGCCCATCGTGAGAAAGTCGCTATCGCTCGAACTAGATGAAAGAGATTGCCAATGAAGAAGACGTATCTGTTTGGTGGACTCACAGTAGTACTCTTCGGAGTTGTGGGGTACTATGTTCTTGGCAGAAAAGCAGATGTTGAGGTGGTTCCCGTCGCGGGGGTGCAACGTGTTGTAATGGTGGCACGGGGGGATCTTGATCTCACTGTGTCGGCCAACGGCGTCGTACAACCCATTAACAAGGTTGAGGTTCGTTCGAAGGCAAGCGGACAAATCCTCGAACTGAATGCTGAAGAAGGGTCAAACGTGAGGAAGGGAGATCTGCTGGTCGCCCTTGATCAAACGACGACGAAGAATGACTATGAGCAGTCGAAAGCTGACCTTGCATCAGCACAACAGCAGTTGTCGCAGGCCGAGAACGCCGCACGGCGGTCTCAGCAACTTTATGAAAAGAAGTTGATCTCCGATCAGGATCTTGATCAGTCGAAGCTCGATTTGGTTAGAGCACAATCTCAACTCGTGAGGGCGAACGCAGCATTATCCTCAGCCGATGACAGGCTGCGCGATACACGAATTCTTGCCCCGATCAACGGGCTCATCCTCTCAAGGTCTGTTGACCTCGGACAAATCATTGCATCTGCAGTGTCCAACGTTGGAGGCGGGACAATTCTGGCCACGGTAGCCGACATGGACGAAGTGTACGTTTTAACGAACGTTGACGAAGTTGACATCGGGAAGGTGGCGATAGGTCAGCGAGCGAAGGTGGTTGCGGACGCATTTTCGGAGGATTCATTCAACGGGGAGATCGTTCGCATAGCGCCCCTCGGGAAGACTCAACAGAATGTGACTACATTTAGCGTGGTAATCGTAGTGAAGAATATCGCCGGGAAACTGAAGGCAGGTATGTCCGCGTCTGTGGATATAGAGATCTTCCGACGGCAGAATGTTGTCCTGGTTCCGAACGAGGCCCTGAAAGACCCGCGCAGCGAGCAAGGGAGGGCATTGCTTGCATCCTTTAAGCTGGACCGAGATAGCGTAGGGGGAAAGGGGCAAAATCGGAAAGAGCTTATGGGAGAAGGTGGTGGCAAGAAGGGAACCAAGCAGGAAAAGGAGTTGAGCCTGGAGGAGATGCGTCGGGTGATGGAGAACGGATCTCCGGCGGAGCGGGACAAAATGCGTGAACAGATGAGGGTGCGTGTGGAAAAGATGTCGCCAGAAGAGAGACAAAAAATGTTTGCGCAGGTTCAGCAGCGAATGAGCAATCCAGGTCAAGGCGGAATGCCCGGGGGCGGCATACCTCCTGGAGGTGGCGGTATGATGATGTTCGGAGGTGGCCCTGGAGGAATAGGAGAGCAAGGTGGGGAAGGCACCCTTCGACGGCGTCGACAATCGCAACTGAGTGATGCAAAAGAGGTGAAGGAACGGATTGTTTTGGTCAAGCAGGGTGATCAGTTCATCCCGCGGCTGGTCAAGATCGGTGCCAGCAATTTCGACCATGCGGAAGTGCTAGAAGGACTCAAGGAAGGTGATACGATCCAGTTTACGATGATCTCGCGTGCCAAGATTGCCGCTGAACAGATGAACGAGCGCATGAGGAGCATGCAAGGATTAGGTGGGATGTCTGGAGGGGGTCCGCCGCCTGGGCGTTGAGGAGTACATTATGGAATTCAAAGAAAGTCTTTTGACCGCTCTCGGCGCTCTTGTTGCCAACAAGCTGCGGTCATTGCTAACGATGCTCGGCATTATCATCGGCGTCGGAGCTGTTATCACGATGATCGCCATCGGTGAAGGATCGCAGAAGGCGGTAATTGACCGGATTCAGGCACTTGGCTCCAATCTTCTCTTCATCTCGCCGGGTGCCCAGCGAGGTGGAGGCATTGTTGTAGTGCAATTCGGCACAAGCGTGCGACTGAAGAACAGCGACGCGGAAGCCATTGGAAGCGGGGCAAAGGGGATTGACGCTGTCGTTTCTGAGTTGAACCGATCGGCACAACTGAAGTATGAGAACAGGAATTGGTCCTCCCGAATCATCGGGGCTACACCAGAATACCAGCACGTCCGAAATATCAAGGCAGTCGCAGGTCGCTATTTCACCAACGCTGAAGAACACGGAGCAGCAAAAGTATGCTTGCTTGGTTCGACGGTTGTCGAAAACCTCTTCCCCGCTGGTGACGCACTTGGCAAGTCAATTCGGATCGCGGGACAGTCTTTTCAAGTCGTCGGTCTTCTGGAAACAAAAGGCCAGACGGGATTTCAGAATTCTGATGACCAGGTTATTGTCCCACTCTCAAGCGCACAGAGACGTCTCTTTGGCGTCGATTATCTAAGCCAGATAACTGTGAAAGTCCAAGACGAGAAGCTGATGGATGTCGCTTTCTACGACATCGAGAGTGTCCTTCGACGCGAGCACAAATTGCGGCAAGACCAGGATAACGACTTCACCATTAGGAATCAGGCGGACCTCATTTCAACATTCCAGCAGACGCAAGAGACGTTCACATTTCTGCTTGCAGGAATCGCTGCGGTGTCATTGCTCGTCGGTGGCATAGGCATCATGAACATCATGATCGTCTCGGTTACTGAACGCACGAGGGAGATAGGGCTTCGAAAAGCAGCAGGTGCTCGCAAACGCGATATTATGGCGCAGTTTCTCATCGAGGCAGTGGTAATGAGTGTAGCAGGCGGATGCATTGGTATCGGTGCAGGCGTGCTGGCATCGTACATCATAACAACATACGGCGATCTCTCTTCGATCATCTCATATAACTCGATTCTTCTGAGTTTCACATTTGCTGCGCTGGTTGGCGTGTTCTTCGGAATGTATCCTGCGTGGAAAGCCGCGCAGTCTAATGTGATTGATGCATTGCGTTATGAATGATCTTCGGGAGGTCTCTTCCGATTGAAAGTGCGTTCTCCCCGCATGCAAGGTTACTCGAGGTTGAGCAAATGATGGTCTCAAAGAATCTCTTCATTGCCTCTATTCTGATCCTGCTGACAGGCTGCTC
>JACVXU010000098.1 GCA_015661185.1 Bacteroidota bacterium | reverse complement strand
AAACCATCGCCATCCTGAGCGCAGTGGCCGCCGCTAGGCGGGCACGCAGTCGAAGGATGATCCTTGCCTGACAAAACCCTGTGCTTAAGTTTGGCAAGAAAACGTCAAGGCTTTCGACTTGCCTCCCATTGCTCAGATCGCTTATCATGTAATCAGGAGAAGGCGAAAATGTCAAAGGGCGCGTGGGTCTACATCCTTCAATGTAGCGATAACTCGTATTATACTGGGAGCACTACTTTCCTCGATCAGAGGTTGGAACAGCACCAGCTCGGAACGTACCCGGGTTACACGTCGGCTCGTCGGCCTGTGAAACTTGTGTGGCTCGCCGAGTTTCCTGATATCTTTCAGGCAATGGAAGTCGAGAGGCAAATCAAGGGATGGTCGAGGAAGAAAAAGGAAGCTCTGATCAAAGGAGACTTTGACTTGTTGCACGAACTTGCGCAGTCAACGGAAATGAAGGAACGGAGAGCATCGCGGAAGAAGAAACGGCGCTCATCCCCGTAACAGCGCTGTGGACGATTTCGGCCCGGAACAGTCTTCGACTACGGCTTGACAAGTCCTTCGACTCCCCTTCGACTCCCCTTCGACTCGCTTCGCTCGCTCAGGGTCGCTCAGGGTCGCTCAGGACGTCAAGCCTGCGCTCAGACGGACGCGTGTTTTTTTTGCAGGCAAACCGCAAAAAAAATATCGCCATCCTGAGCGCAGTCCTGAGCGAGCCCCGATTTTGGACGAGTCGAAGGACGAAGTCGAAGGATCGAAGGATGTCGCAGGCTCGGTGCGGTCTTCCCAGCCCGCCCATTTGCGCCAATGGGGCTGGCGGGGACTCCGCTCACAGAAAGCGTTCGCTGCCAGCCCGCCGTGCGGCCCGCCCGAACGACTTGGTCGGGCGGGTCTGGTGGGCGCTCAGACTGACGGGATCTTTTTCTGCGATGCTTGGGATCATCACCCTCTACTGTCGTTCCAGCACTGCGTCACCAGGTGTCACATCAAAACAAAGGCCCCGATGTGATTCGGGGCCCCTGTGTATCAAGAAATCCTTACAAGAGTGCGGTCGTTAGACAGCCTCCTTCTTTTGGCTCATGGCGTGATTCATATGAACATCGATCAGTCGCAGCAGCTCTCCTTTACCATCGGTTGAGAGGATGGAGAAAGGAACGATTCCCCTGCAGGACCCTTCGGTCAATTGCTGGTTGAACCGGACTTTGTAGCCCTCCAGCTGTTTTGTCAGCTTGCTCACAGGCAGCTTGTCGGCCTTTGTCAGGATCAGCAGGTACGGGATCTCGTAGTACTCGAGCCAGTCCATCATCATCAGGTCGAGCGGCGTCGGTTCCTGACGTGAATCGATCAACTGCATCCCGAGAGCGATGGGCCTGCCGCGCTTCAGGAAATCCTCAATCATGCGTTTCCACCCGGCGCGCATCTGTTCCGGCACTTTCGCGTAGCCGTATCCCGGGAGGTCGACGAAATAGAACTGGTTGTTGACAATATAGTAGTTGATCTCCCTCGTCTTGCCCGGCGTGTTGCTCGAGCGGGCGAGGTTCTTCCGATTGCACATCTTGTTCAGCAACGACGACTTGCCGACGTTCGATCGGCCGATGAACAAGACTTCCTTCAGCTCATTCTTCGGAAGCTGGTGAAGATCCGCCACACCCTGGAGAAATTCCGCAGAAGTGATTTTAAGCATGGAGACTTCCCTCTCTTCGACAAAACCAGAAAGAATAGTCTACTCTCGCTATTTGGAGCTAGACTCCTTGGCCTCGGTTTCCGTTGCTTCGGTCTTCGCCGGCGTTTCCGCCTTCCCGACTTCAGCAGCCGTTTCCTTGGCTTTCTTTGATGTTTCGGGCTTACCCTTCTTTGGTCCCCGCTTGCGTACTACAGTAGCCTTGGCCTTTGGTTTCGGTGCAGTTTTTTCCTGTCCGGTGTTATAATCCACCAGTTCCAAGATGGCAACTTCGGCACCATCACCGAGGCGACGTCCAAGTTTTACGACACGAGTATACCCTCCGGCACGGGTTCCGACTTTCGGGGCAATTTCGTTGAAGAGCGTCGTCACGGCTTCCCGATCGCGCAGGAATGCGAACACCATACGCCTCGCGTGCACGTCTTTCGGCTTCGCTTCGCCTTCCTTCTCCACAGCCCGCTTCGCCCGCGTGATAAGCTTCTCGACCACACTTCGTGCTTCCTTCGCCTTCGCGGTTGTGGTGCGAATTTTCTTATGCCGGATCAACGCCACGCTCAACGACGAGAGCGTCGCCTTCCGATGGCTGGCGGTCCTTCCGAGTTTTCGACCTGACTTCCTGTGACGCATTCTTCAGTTCCTCTTAGTGATATCCAAAAACAACAGAACCAAATGACGAGCTTCCAAGGTTACTCGTTAACGTCCTTCAAATATTTGTCGACATCAATGCCGAAGGTCAACCCAAGTTCCTCGACGATTGCAGAAAGCTCGGCAAGGGACTTGCGACCGAAGTTACGGAACTTCAACAACTCTGATTCATCCTTCCGGACGAGATCGGCGATGGTCTTGATGTTCGCCGACCGGAGGCAATTGTGCGAGCGAACGGAAAGCTCGAGCTCGTCCACGGACATTTTCAGCGTCTTGCGGGTGGAAGCGAGCTTCGCCTCTTCTTCGCTCTCTACCTTCTCCGTCTCAGGCTCCGCCTCGAAGTTGATGAAGAGCTGAATGTGATCGCGCAGGATTTTCCCGGCGTGGGTGAGCGCTTCTTCCGGTGTGATCGAGCCGTCTGTCTCGACCTCCAGGATGAGCTTCTCAAAGTCCGTCTGTCCGCCGACGCGTGTCGGTTCTACGAAGAACCGGACGTTCTTGATCGGAGTAAAAATCGAATCGATCGCGATCGTTCCGAGTGGCTGGTCGGCAGCTTTGTTCTCTTCGGACGATACGTATCCTTTGCCCCGTCCAAGCCGGAGCTCCAACTCGAAGTTTGCGTCTTTGCCGAGCGTGGCGAGATGAAGGGTCGGGTTCAGAATCTCGAGTTCGGGGGACGCTTTCTGAATATCAGCGGCCTTCAGCACTCCCGGTCCTTTGACCACGACGGTGACTTTCGAGAGCTTTTTGTTTATTGGCTTGATTCGAACCTGCTTGAGGTTCAAGACCAGATCGGCGACATCTTCCACCACACCCTTGATTGTGGAGAACTCGTGGTGGATGCCATCCACCCGGATCGCGGTGGTCGAAGTTCCGGGAAGCGAGGACAGCAGCACTCGTCGGAAAGAACTGCCCAGCGTGACTCCGAAACCCTTCTCGAGCGGCTGGACAGTGAAGCGCCCAAAGGTTGGGGTCAAGGAACTCTCGTCGATCTCGATCTTTTCCGGCATTTGAACTAATACGTTGCTCATAGTTCTCTTTCCTCTCGCTGTTTGCGAGGATGTTGAACCCCGGCTCGCCGAGGTCCATGAAACATTGGTGAACGACCGTTAGGATTACTTCGAATACAACTCAACGATGAGTTGCTCGTTGGCTTGCAGCGGCACATCAGCGCGCTCGGGAATCTGCAAAAACGTTCCGGTCATTGTAGCCTTGTCGAGATTGAGCCATGGGAGCATCGCTGTGTCCTTTACGCGCTTCATCGAAGAGTGGATCAGCTCCAACTTCTTGCTCTTCTCGCGGACCTGGATCACGTCACCGGGACTCAGGAGATACGAAGCGATATCGACAATGCCATTGTTGATCAGAAAATGACGGTGGAGAATCAACTGTCGCGCCGACTTCCGTGAGGGAGCGAGTCCCATCCGGTACACCACGTTGTCAAAGCGGCGCTCGAGCGTCTTTACGAGTGTCTCGCCTGTTCGGCCTGATTGCTTCAGGGCGCGTTCGAAGTAATTCCGGAACTGCGCTTCGAGCAGACCATAGGAACGCTTGACCTTCTGCTTCTCGCGGAGCTGAATGCCGTATTCAGAGATCTTCTGGCGCCGGTTCTGACCATGCTGTCCGGGCGGGAAACTCCGCTTTTCGAGCGGGCATTTTTCCGTGTAGCATTTTGTCCCCTTGAGAAACAGCTTTTGTTTTTCCCGGCGACACAGTCTGCAACTGGCGTCTGTGTAACGAGCCATAATTCTCCTGAATGATTATAGATATTTTCGATCTACTAGAGAGCCGGTCGAAAAGTGTCGCCGGGTTTCTAGACTCTTCTCCGTTTCGGCGGCCGGCAGCCGTTGTGTGGAATCGGTGTGATATCACGAATGATTGTGATCTCAAGTCCAGCCGACTGGAGAGAACGAACTGCTGCCTCGCGCCCCGCACCAGGGCCTTTGATGAACACCTCAACCCGACGCAAACCGAGAGCATGAGCTTCCTTCGCCGCAGCTTCGGCAGAGACCTGCGCCGCGAACGGAGTGTTCTTTCTCGATCCCTTGAACCCATTGCGTCCAGCCGACGACCAGGCAATGACGTTTCCGTAAGTGTCGGTGAGGGTCACAATAACGTTGTTGAACGTAGCCTTGACAAATGCTTTTCCGTTCGTATCAACGTGGACTTTTTTCTTCTTCTTGGTGACTGGTGCGCTGGATGCCGGTTTCGCCAAGCGAAATCTCCTTATAATTATATTTACTTCTTCTCTATTGCCTTCTTCTTCCCTGCCACTGTCTTCCTCTTGCCCTTGCGGGTCCGGGCATTGGTACGCGTCCTCTGACCACGGGCAGGAAGTCCTTTCCGGTGACGGAGTCCGCGATAACAGCCGATGTCCATTAATCGCTTGATGTTCATCTGGACTTCGCTTCGCATCGCACCTTCGACCTTGTAGTCGGCCTGGATGATTGCCCGAATCGCTGCAACTTCTTCGTCATTGAGTTCACCGACATGCTTTCCAACATCGACGCCGGCTTTCTTGAGGATTGACTTGGCAGTCGTCCGTCCGATCCCATAGATATAGGTCAGACCGATCTCTGCTCGTTTGTTCTTTGGTAGGTCAACGCCTGCTATACGTGCCAAAATGTTTCTCCTGATAATGCTTGTTGGAAATCCGAATCTCTAAACTCGAAATCCTAAATTTTGCTCCTCAGTTCGTTTTTCTGCGCCGGAGGCGCATCCCCGCCAGCCTTACCAGCTCATTGAGGCGGGCTGGCGCCTTTGGCGGAGGGATTATCACCATTATCCCTGCCGCTGTTTGTGTTTGGGGTTCTTGCAGATGATGCGGACGACCCCTTTGCGGCGGATAATCTTGCAGTTGTCGCAGATCTTCTTGACTGATGATCGTACTTTCATTCGCGTGCTCCGACTCCAGTTACTTGTATCGGTATGTGATTCTTCCCTTAGACAAATCGTACGGAGACATCTCCACTGTTACACGATCTCCGACAAGGATCTTGATAAAATGCATCCGCATCTTGCCTGAAATGTGCGCCAGAATCTCGTGCCCGTTATCAAGCTTTACCTTAAACGTCGCATTCGGCAACGTATCGGTGATGACTCCATCAACTTTTATCGGGCCTTGTTTTGCCATAGTTATGATTTACTTCGTCAGGATTTCCGGTTTGCCGTCTACGATCGCGATTGTATGCTCGAAATGCGCTGACGGTTTCCCATCCTGCGTCAGGACCGTCCAGCCGTCCGCTCCAAAGCGAACCTGCCACGCTCCTGTGTTCACCATCGGTTCGATCGCGAGGGTCATCCCCTCCTGAAGCTTTATTCCCGTCCCCGGTTTCCCGAAATTCGGGATCGCCGGTTCCTCATGCAACTCGATGCCAACTCCGTGTCCGACCAGATCCCGCACCACCGAAAAACCCTGTGCTTCCACGCAGCTCTGGACGGCGTGCGAAATGTCGTGAATCCTGTTCCCAACGACCGCCTGTTCAATTCCCTTATAGAGCGACTCTTCCGTCGCCTCCATCAGCCGCCGTTTTTCTTTGGAGATTTCGCCGACAGGAAACGTGTACGCGCCATCTCCATAATACCCCTCTCTCACCACGCCGACATCCACTGAGAGGATCTCGCCTTCCCGCAATGCCCGGTTCGAGGGGATCCCGTGCACCACCACGTCATCTATCGATGTGCACAGGGTTGCGGGGAAGAGATTCGACTTCGTGTGACCGTATCCTTTGAAAGCCGGAACCGCACCCAACGACCTGATGTAATCTTCCGCCAGCCGGTCCAACTCGAACGTCGTCACTCCGGGTCGGACATGAGCCGAGACAAGCTTGAGCACATCGGCGACGATCTTGCTGCTTTCTCGTATGAGCTCGATATCTCGCTTGGTCTTGATCCGAACCATTGGACGTGAGTCTTACCTCCGGCCCCGGAGCTTCCCGCTCTTCATGAAACCATCATAGTGACGCATGAGCAAGTGGGATTCTACCTGCTGGAGCGTATCCAGCGCGACGCCGACCACGATCAACAGGCTTGTGCCGCCAAAGAACTGGGCAAATCCGGGCGTCACGCCGCCATACTTCGACATCATTGTCGGAAGGATGGCAATGATTGCCAGGAAGATGGAGCCGGGCAATGTGATCTTCGTCAGGATGTTATCGACAAATTCCGCAGTGTGCGTGCCCGGACGGATGCCGGGGATAAAGCCCCCCTGCTTCTTCATGTTGTCGGCAACATCCTTGGGATTAAACGCAATCGCGGTGTAAAAGTATGTGAAGAACACAATCATCAAAGCATAAATGATCGAGTACGTCCATGAGTCATAACTGAACCAATCCCGGTTCAGCATATCAACGAATTCGCTATCCGGGAAGAACTGGAAGACGATTTGCGGCACGAACATGATCGCCTGGGCGAAGATGATGGGCATAACGCCCGCCGTGTTCACCCTCAACGGAATATACTGCGTCACTCCGCCATACACTTTTCGCCCGATGACGCGCTTGGCATACTGGACCGGAATCCGGCGCGTACCTTGTGTCACAAGCACGACCCCGGCTACAATGAATCCCATCATTGCCAGAATGACCATTTCGATAATGATGTTCCGGCCCGCAAGGATCAGCTGATACTCGTCGAGGAGCGAAGTGGGGAACCTGGCGATGATGCCGATGAAGATGATCAGCGAGATGCCATTCCCGATGCCTCGTTCCGTAATCTGCTCGCCGAGCCACATCATGAAAATGGTCCCGGCTGTCAGAACGACAATCGTGCTGAGAGCGAAGCCGAAGCCTGCGACCGCTGCCGGGACGATTGCCCCCGACGGTGTCACCGTGCTCTCGAGCTTGATCACCACGCCACTTGCCTGCAGGAACGAGATCAGCACCGTTCCGTATCTGGTGTATTGCGTGATTTTCTTGCGCCCGTCCTCCCCTTCCTTCTGCAGTTTCTGGAAGTACGGGACCACGGCACCCAGGAGCTGGATCACAATCGACGAACTGATGTATGGCATGATCCCCAATGCGAACACCGCCGCATTGCTGAACGCGCCGCCCACAAACAAGTCATACAACCCGAAGAGGGTTCCCTCCCCCGACTTGCGCATGTAATCTGCGAGGACGCGTGCATCGACACCGGGCAACGTGATATGGGAACCGAGACGAACAATGATCAGGATCGCGGCCGTGAAGAAAATCCGTTCGCGCAGCTCCTGAATCTTGAAAATATTGGTAAACGTTTCTGAGAGTTTGCTCATTCTTTATCTATTCCGTTTACGACATGTCTACGACTTGCTCTGGCCGAGCACGGTCGCTTTTCCACCGGCAGCTTCAATCTTCGCGATGGCCGACTTGCTGAACGCGTGGGCTGACACTTCCAGCTTGGCTTTGAGATCGCCATTCCCCAGGATCTTCACCGGACCGTGCTTCTTGGAGATGAGTCCCAGGCTGTACATCAATGCGGGATTCACCGCCGATCCTTTCAATCTCTTTTCCGCGACGACCCGCTCGAGGCTCTCGACATTGACGCCCTGAGCTTCATCCCGGTTGCGGCTCGTGAAGCCAAACTTCGGCACTCGCCGGGACAACGGCATCTGCCCGCCTTCGAACCAGAGCTTGAATTTATGACCCGACCTTGACTTGGCTCCCTTGTGGCCCTTCGTGGAGGTTTTTCCATGCCCCGAGCCTTGCCCACGACCGATCCGCTTCGTTTTCTTCCTGGAGCCTTTTGCCGGTGTCAGATTACTAAGGATATCTTTTGCCATCGTTATAATTCCTTACCCTGGGACACGGTACCTTACTTCACATCCTCGACAATCACGAGGTGACGGACGGCATTGATCATGCCGCGAATCTGCGGCGTATCGGTCTTGACCACGGAGTAGTGCGGCCTGCCGAGACCAAGCGCTTCGATCGTACGCTTGGCGTTTTCTTTCTGATCGATGATGCTGCCAATCTGTGTAATCTTGATTTTATTTGCTGTTGACATCAGCACACCTGATTAGTTTTGGTGAAACAATTCCGGAAGCGAAATCCCACGGCGGGCTGCAGCCGTCTTTGCATCCGAAAGGTTCTTGAGTGCCGCGAGCGTCGCCTTCACAACGTTATGAGGATTGGATGATCCCATTTGCTTCGTGAGCACATCCTTCACGCCAGCGGATTCGAGCACAGCACGCACGCCACCACCTGCGATCAAGCCCGTTCCGGGCGATGCGGGTCTCAGAAGCACGCGACCAGCTCCAAATTTCCCGATGATCTCGTGAGGAATCGTCCCCCTCACTATGGGAACCTTCACGATACTTTTCTTTGCATCATCCACACCTTTCGCGATTGCGTCCGCGACTTCGTTCGCCTTTCCCAGACCAACTCCAACGTGACCGTTGCCATCTCCTACGACGACAATAGCGTTGAAGCTGAACCGGCGGCCCCCCTTGACGACTTTCGCGACACGGTTGATGTGGACCAGTTTTTCCTTGAGCTCAAGCTCGCCTGCTTTAAATTTTGCCATCGCTTCTCTCGATATCCTCGTGATGAATTAGAATTTGAGGCCGCCTTCGCGCGCTCCATCGGCCACTGCCTTGACGCGCCCGTGATACAGGTACCCGTTCCGATCATAGACAACGTGCTGGATCTTCTTCTCGAGTGCCTGCTTCGCCGCGTGCTTTCCAACGAGTTTGCAGACTTCCATCTCCGACTTCACGGTCTTCACCTGCTCGCGGAGTTCCTTCGAGATCGTGGAAGCCGACACAAGCGTCTTGCCCGTCGTATCGTCGATGATCTGTGCGTACACATGCTTCGCACTGCGGTAAATTGTCAGCCGCGGACATACGGGCGTCCCGGTGACCCTCTTGCGAATACTGGCTTTCTTCTTCTTCCAGCGATCATATTTCTTATTTTGGATCATAGCGAGAATCCTTAGACAAATAGAAATTCGTCAAACAAATACGGGTGACCTTACTTGGCGGCGGTTGCTGCAGCCTTGCCAGCCTTGCGACGGATATATTCGCCCTCGTATTTCACTCCCTTACCTTTGTATGGCTCAGGCGGGCGGAACGAGCGGATCTTGGCCGCAACCAGACCGACGAGCTGCTTGTCAATCCCCGAGACCATGATGCTGGTCTGCGTCGGCGCTTCGATCGTGACACCGTCGGGAGGGCCGAACAGAATCGGATGAGAGAAACCAAGCATCAGCTGCAGCTTCTTCCCTCTCATCTCGGCCCTGTAACCGACACCGACAATCTCGAGCTTTTGCGAGTATCCTTGCGTGACGCCGTTGACCATGTTCTGTATGAGCGCGCGCCAGAGGCCATGCAGTGCGCGATGCGCACCATCATCGGCATGGCGACTCACGAGAACTTCAGACGGATTGACGTCAATCGTGATGTCGGGGTGAACAGTTGCTGAAAGTTCCCCCTTGGGACCCTTGACGACGATTGCGTCGTCCTTCTTCGTAACGGTGACGCCTTTGACGATGGAAATCGGTTTCCGACCAACTCGTGACACGGTACATTCTCCTCAATTTACCAGACATAGGCGAGAACTTCGCCACCGACGTGCTGTTTGCGCGCCTGATGATCTGTCATCACTCCCCTTGATGTTGACACGATGGCGACACCCATGCCACCGAGTATCCGCGGAAGCTCTTCCGAGGATCGGTACATCCGGAGTCCGGGCCTGCTGGCGCGTCGCAAACCTGTAATGACCGGCTTTCCGCCGGAGTACTTCAACTGAATGCGCAGGACTCCCTGTTTACCATCATCCAGCACGGTGAGGCTCGAGACGAACTTCTCGTCCACAAGAATCTGAGCCACCGCTTTCTTCACGTTCGACGCAGGAATGTCCACCCTTTTGTGCTTCGCCTTTGCCGCATTGCGAATGCGCGTCAATAAATCTGAAATGGGATCTGTGATCGACATCGAACCAAGTCTCCTCGAATAGTCTGAAGCGAATGTTACCAGCTTGCTTTGCGCACACCGGGGATTTTTCCATCCAGGGCCAGATTCCGCAAGCAAATCCGGCAAATGCCGAACTTGCGGTAGTAGCTGCGCGGGCGTCCGCAGATGCCGCACCGGTTGTGTTGACGTGTTTTGTACTTGGGCGTCCTCTTCGCCTTCACTACCATTGCTAAGCGTGCCAAAGCAACTCCTTCCAGTAGTCGTTATGCTGCTGTCTGAATCACTTCTTGTCGTTTCACAAATGGCATCCCGAGCGCCTTCAGCAACTCGTAGGCCTCTGCATCGGTCTTTGCCGTTGTGACAAACGTGATATCCATACCGCTGACCCGCGTGACCTTGTCCGCATCGATCTCGGGAAACACGATCTGCTCCTTGATACCGAGCGTGTAATTTCCATGTCCGTCGAACGACTTATCCGACACACCGCGGAAGTCACGCACACGCGGCAGAGCGATGCTGATGAGCCGGTCGGTGAACTCGTACATGACCGCTCGGCGCAGCGTCACCCGGCATCCGATCGCAAGCCCTTCACGCAGTTTGAAATTCGAGATCGCTTTCTTGGACTTGGTG
>JACVXU010000330.1 GCA_015661185.1 Bacteroidota bacterium | reverse complement strand
TGCAGCCTTGAAGCGTCCGGTCTGCGTTACGATCCAGTTCGTCATGTATCCTCCATACGAGGCGCCCATCACGCCGAGTCGTTCGGGATCCGCGATACCATTGGCGATGAGATCGTCAACGCCGGTCATAATGTCCTTGTAGTCGGCTCCACCCCAATCATTGACGATCGATCGCTGCCCCGCTTCACCATAGCCTGCGCCGCCGCGCGGCATCGGAAAAAAGACCCCAAAGCCGGCACCTGCCATCGCTTCCACCGGGTAGTAATCCACATGGCTGACAACATGCATGAACTGAGGAAACAGACCGTAGGTCACACCGCCGTTCGGTCCTCCGTGGCAATACACGAGAAACGGGACTCGGTGGCCGGGAGTGTAATTCGGCGGCGTTACCAGCAGACCCCAAATCTCCATGCCGTCGAAGGAACGCCATTTGATTGCTTTCTGGTCGCCTAGCGCAAAATTGCTGAGTTCGGGATTAACGTTTGTAAGCTTTGTGGCACGTCCGCTTGCGAGGTCGTGCACGACGACGTCTCCCATTGTTCGCGGTTCCACCCGGCGATATGCGAGCTTCGTCCCATCGCGGCTCATGGTGAGCGAATAGTTTGCCGTCGCGCCGCCGGCGACGAGTTCAGGCTGGCCGCTCTCAATCCACACGCGCACGATGGGTTGTTCGAACATATGCTCGTTTCGGCCGAACGTGCCGTCAGTTGTGAGCGTGTAAATCGATTTGCTGTCGTGTGCCCATGTGACATCGCTGACCCACGCGTCGTTCAGACCAAAGCTGCGGATATCCTTTGTGCTGCCTCCTCGCGCAGGCGCTATGGCGAGGCCGCGTGGTGACATCAGCGAGACCGTGCCATTCGAAGAAATAAATGCGATCCAGGAACCATCAGGCGAGTAACACGGCCTGCTGTTCATGCCCGTTCGATCAACGATGGCCCGTGGAGCTCCCCCGTCGACAGATATGGAATAAATCCGGGTCGCATACTGCGCAAGGAATCCTGTTGTCGGAGCCGCGGCGTAAGCAATCTCCCGACTATCTGGCGACCACGAAAGGCTTTCGACGTAATGTGCAAGAGGTGTAAGAAGGCGAGCGGTGCTGTCAAGAAGCTTGAGCGCTAATCGCGTTGGCCGTTCCGGCGCATCGACCCGAGTCACGAATGATTGATCCTGCCGCCGCCGCTGCTCGTCGGGCGACATTGCGTCGCGCGTCAAATACGCGATGCTCCGGCCATCGGGAGACCATTCGTAGTTGAAAACGCCTTCAGGAGCGTCCGTTAACACCCTGGCATCTCCGCTGGACGCGTCGACAGCAAAAACCTGCGGCTTGTCACCACTGAGTCCAACGAACGAAATGCGTGCACCGTCGGGCGACCATCGAACTTTCGGTGAGGGCAGCGGAGTGTTCAAAATCCGCACTGCTTCTGCCAGCCTTCGCGGCGCTCCTCCGGCAAGCGGTACGACAAACAGCGCCGGCTCGTGCTGGTTCTTCGTCAGGGAGGGTCTTGAGACAACGTAGGCGACTTGATTGCCAAGAGGCGAGATCCGCACGTCGACGATCGACGCCAGCTTCATGAGGTCGTCGAGTGTCACCGGTTTCCGCTGCTGTCCAATGACGTTTTGGAAAACGCATAGCGAAAGCGTGCCAAAAACAGTTGCCGGGGATATTCTCATCATGGTTTTTACCGGATTAGATTTCTTGGTCAAATCCTGGCCGGACAAACGAACGCGCTCGGGGGAAACGTTCTTCGACCTTCATTCTCAAAACTCCTAAATTCGCGAGAATGTCCAGAATACTGCCGGACTGATCTTCAAGATTCTCACTCAATTGAGTCCATGCTCCGATGGACCGATCGATCCCAATGAGTGCAACCTTTGCCGAGCCGTCGGAATCCTTTGGAAAATCCTGTAACTCATCGTCGTCAAGTTCTTCCTCTTGGTCTTCTCCGTGGAGAGCACGCATTAACTTCACCCAAATCTGATCCTGGTACCATCGAATCACTTCCACAGCCTCAAGAATGTTCACGGTCGTTAATTCAGGTTCTTTAATGCCGAGCCGAGCTTCCTTCGTGAGTATCTCCTCCGTCATTTTGAAAAGCTGTTCATGCCTCTCGAACCACTCACCGGTACCAATCGAATAAAGCCGTGCCTGGCGAGCAATGGGCGTTTGTTCTGCCTCCTTCCGGTGCATTCTCCGTTTACGCGCCATCTCTTCCGGCAAAACAGAGGGTAAGTCAATGCCTCGGGCCTTTGCCATATCTCGCAGCAACTCGTTACTGAGTACCAACGATTGTTGAATCTTTTGCCAGAATTCTTTGTTGTTGATGTCACGACTTTTCTGGTCTGGAAATGCTTCTTTCTCCATTGCATAGACCATACACCGCAGGGTAAACGGACAGCGTTCACACCAGCGGTCACAGTAGTTGTATATGCCGGGAATGAAATTTGGATTGTCCGCCATACTTAGTAAAGTGTTCTTATCCCGGTCATTCCCAGACTTCTCTTTCATGGTTTTCTCCGCGCGGCATCTCGTCTACATAAACCCGGGAAAATCTACCTGTATCAGGTCATAACCCCCGTAAGGACTCTTCTTCATCTTTGATTCACAGACACCCTTTAGCGATACGCCTTCCAGCGATCCTGCTTTCAAGCCTGCCCATTCACCCTGAAGTCTGACGGTGGCGTATTCTCCGCTCAGAGCGCATTCGACACATTCAAATGCATGGTTTGTAAATGCGGCGTACCGGGCGTAAAACGAGCGGATGAGATTTCCCATTTGTTCAGGGGTCGTTCGGATTCCAAATGGGTCGTACATCTCATCTTTGGCGAAGCCATTCAGCACCCACTCTTCCTGACGCCCAAAGAGGTTCGAGAGAAACTCCTCGGCCGAGCTTTTCGCATCGTATTCGTCGTTTGGGTGAAATTCTTCATAGATGAAGTTGTGTGTCATCCCCTCGATCCTGATATCATCGGTCTCTTCGTCCATCAATTCAATTGTCAGGAACCGATAGAGGGCTTCATGCGAGACTTCTGCCAGGCAGTTCACACAAATATGGTGGAGCGAGAGGAAATCGAGGACATTGGCAACTTCAGACTCAAGCTGTCCCGCAGGAATCTTTTCAAAGGGCGTGAACGTTGGATGGCCGACAAGCTCCCTTATTTTTATCCGCTTCGCGTGCTCGAACTGGCGTTCGAACTCCTCAATATAGTTCAGCCATTTCGATTCACCGTCGGGAGAAAGCTGAGATCCGTCGGAGAAATGAGCGCCGTATTTGTCGGCAAGCTCCTTCTTTTTCGAATCGTTCAGAGCTTTTTGAATCTTTCTTTGTTCTTCATCGAAAGAAGATTCATCCATGGCTTGTCTTTTTGGTTGTTACTTGATTTGCGAAAAAACCCCTGTGAGAGAAGATGAACTCCGCTATCGCCTCACTTATGCTCTGCGCAAATACCTCGCCCCAATCCATCCGATAAGTACAACGATCGAGAGCACAATCCAGTTATACTCGGCCGCATATGTTCCCACTGGATAGTGATTGCTGATCATGATAAACACCACCGGCACAATCATGAACGTGTTGTCCTTTGAGCGGGTTTTGGCCCTTGC
>JACVXU010000329.1 GCA_015661185.1 Bacteroidota bacterium | reverse complement strand
GAAATACCCCTGCGGCCACGTTTGGGGATTATCACTCGAGGCAAGAAACGGTGTTTCGTCCGGCGGCGGTGCGGTGACGTCCCCCGAGAAGTACTTTCCCCTGGAACCGGCCTTCGCAGACCAATCGACTTTGTCTGCTGGTCCGCCAACTACGGATGTGATGACATTTCCTTTTGTGGCGACGACTAAACCAAGCCCAAAACAATATTGCGTCGCCGTATTTGCAGCTGTAGGCCAGTGGATGGCATTATTGAAGTATTCATGGAAGTTTGAAAGGACACCGTAGTTCCCCAGATAGTTGGCTACCTGCCCTTTGTCCATGATCCCCAGGCCGCGTTCTCCCGTAGCAGCCGTCTTCAGCATGCGCGTAACTTCCCCCGGCTTTATCGCACTGTGGCAACTGCGGCAATCCCGCTCCTGGGCCTGAGCAAACGTCGGACAGAGGAGCAACATGCCTCCAGTAACCAGGATGGATGCGAGCTTGGAATTCGGCATAGATTCTTTCTCCCGTTACCAGATAAATTGCACACCGGCTTTAATGATGCGCGGCGGACCCAGCGAGGCAGGATTATGATCCGCATCCGGCGAAGACCCCACCAGACCCGCGATTCCAGTGTCAAAGGGTTTTCCGGTTCGCGAATACACATAGCGTACATTTTCTGTGTTCAGCAGATTGGTAACCTCCAGGAATGCCGTTGCAGCGAGGCCGGAGAACCAAACTTTCTTCGTCATTCGAAAATCGACGGTTGATGTCCATGGCTTCCGGGCAGAATTGACATCGATGCGGACTGTCGGGTCGACGTAAGGCGTATACGGAAGTCCGCTCGCCGCCTGAAATAACACATTGACGTTGAGATCTGAGAGCGGCTTCATGCCCAAAAACTCCGGGCCCTGGTCTTTCGGTATGTTGAGACTGATGTTGATCGCGATATCGTGAGATTGGTCAAAATCCAGATAGTATTCCTGGTGAGGGATTTCCTCTTTGTTGAAAGCATCAAGGTATCCGCCGAGCGGCTGCGAGTTGTTTCCTTTCGCCACCATGAAGGTATAGTTGATCGAGCCAGAGAAGTAGTCGCTATAGCGCTTACTCAGGGTCAGATCGACACCCTTGACGCTCGCGTAGTCGGAATTGTAGAAGACCACATAGTCCTGAGACAAGTAGCTTATCTGAAGCGTCGAAAGCAGGTCCGTAATATCCTTGTACCATCCGGAAGCTTCGAGCGCCCAGTCATCGCTGACCTTGTATTTAATCCCAGTTTCGTAGGCCACCGTCTTCTGAGCCTTGACGCCGGGGTTGCCAACCAGCGGCATTGAAGAGCTCAGGTCTCTGATATGATTGTAGTACAGCGAATTGTAGTCGGGGTTCTGGAAAAAATGTCCGTACGAAAAATGGAGCACAGCACGATCGGTGATGGGATGGGCCAGGCCAAGACGCGGACTGAGCTGTGCTTTCGGAGTAACTTTTTCCTCTGTTGATGGAATCCAGACGTTGTTCGCATCGAAGGAGCCAAAACGGCGAACGTCCGGCCACATCGTTGCCCTCGGATCTGCATAGTCAAAGCGCACACCGAGATTCAAGATGAGGTAGTCGGATTCGATCTTGTCCTGTAAGTAGGCCGCCCCCTCAACTGGTATGCGGACATACTCATCTTTGTACTGAACACCTCCTGGCCACGGCGCCGATTCTTCATAGACCTCGATGCGGTGGCTCTTCAATTCAATGCCGCCCTTGAATTGGTTGTCGTTGTTGGCCTGATACGTTGCATCCGCTTTGAGACTGGCTGTTCCGGTCTTGTCCTTTGAGTAGGGAGAGTCATCTCCTCTGACATAGAAATAGACCGTCTCGCCGGTTTGACCCCGAACATATTCCTGAGGCTTCTTGTTGCCCACCTGCACCGTCAGATCGTTTGAGTAGTACGAGGCCTGCAGAGTATAGAAGAGGGCGCTGTTCACGGAGTGGGTCAAGAGAACACTCAAGCGGTTGGTGTTTTGCACATTGTGAGCCTGATTCTCGCTCAAGTATTTCCACGCATGACTGTATCGTTGATATTCGTTTCCTGTCACCTGATCTGACAACGAAAGCTTCAGGAGCGGACTGAGGCGATAGGTCAGCTTCGCAAAGGCCTCTCTTTCCAAGCTGTAGCCATGCGGCAGATAGCTATTCTCATTTTTGTATTTTCCCGATACGAAAAACGAAAGGCGTGAAATGATCGGGAGTGGCCCGCCGAACGATGCATTGAGCGTCCCCTCAATCGGGATTTCCAGGCTGAACGGCTTGAAGCCCATTCGATTGACGACACTCCTGTTCACATACTGCGAGATGTCGGTCACGCCCGGAAACGGACTCGACTTCCGGTACGAAGATTGGTTGATCATTCCCGACATGTACTCGAGTTTTCCGTGGAGGGACTCACCCCCCTCTTTTGTCACCACACTGACAATGCTCGACATCGCGTCGCCGTATTCCGCATTGAACGTGCCGCTGACAATCATCAATTCCTGAACAGCATCCTTATTCATCATGTTGTTGAAACCACCATTCAGGGGATCCTTCACATACGCGCCGTCGATCATATAGGCAATCTCACCGGATCGGCCTCCACGTGCGTGAATGTTCCCCTCGGCGTCAGAGGTGAAGCCGGCTTTTGTCGCAAGCACATCCTGCAAATTTTCCACCGGCATGTTGATCAGCTCATCGGAAGTCACGATCGACAACTTCGATGTCATGTCCTTCTGAATCAGCGGCCGTTCGGCAATGACCACCGTCTCTCCCATTTCCACGGCGGCTTGCGTTACTTTGAAGTCCACCTGGGTGGTCAAATCGACCGCCACCCGAACACTAATCACCTTGTAGGGCTTGTAGCCAATCATCGACGCCCGGACTGAATACACGCCGGGCGGTACATTGATGATATAGTACTTCCCGTCCACATCGCAGGTGGCTCCCATCGTTGTGCCCTCGATCATGACAGAGCATCCCGGCAAGGGCTCATTCGTTGCTGCATCTTTGACGATACCGGCGATTTTGCCTGTGGTTCCTGAGAACACCAACGGTGGCGCAATTGCAAGGAGAACGACCAAAAAGAACGCACTAGTTTTCATGGAGTATCTTCCCAAAAGGGTGATCCCCTTTGACAGAGTTGGATCGAAGAAAAATGGAAAACCGTCTGAAGTGGAAAACACTCTTCCGAAGATCTGTCTCTCGAATCGATGGAGTCAGGATCTTCTGGCAGATCTTCGGAAGGATCGTTGCGACGCGGCACGTCTGTTTACTTCATGAGAACCATCTTCTTGCTTTCCACGATAGTCCCGGCCTTGAGAGAATAGAAATACACCCCGGAGGGAACGCTGTTCCCGAGTTGGTCCTTCCCATCCCACGCAACTGACTTGTATCCAGCGTCTTGCTCTCCGGAAACAAGGGTTTTGACCATACGCCCCAGAAGATCGTACACTGACAGAGACACGAATCCACTCGACGGCAACAGGTAGGCTATTTGTGTTGAAGGGTTGAACGGATTCGGGTAATTCTGCATCAAGTGGAAGTCGCCGGGAATGCTTAGATTAGCGTGGTCCTTGACTCCGGTGGTTGTAAGTGACTTCACGAC
>JACVXU010000328.1 GCA_015661185.1 Bacteroidota bacterium | reverse complement strand
TGACGCCCCATGACATAACAGAGGTCGTCGAATCCGATTCCCAGCCGTGACAGCGTGCTGTCGACGAGTTCCACCACCGGCGTGGGTTCCTTCCGTCGATACGCTAGGACCATGCGGGCCAACGGTCCGACCTCATACGGTTCACTGTGGTACCGCGGCGACTTCAACCAGCTGTAGGCATCCTTCTTCGACCTGTCCGGAGTGGTTATTTCCCCTGATGGGTGCCGATGGGAAGGTGAGTCATACCATGAGTATCGCACATCTTCAGTGATCTCCGACGGATCGAGAGTTCCGGGAACGCCATTCGCGACCCGACCCGGCGAGAAGAATCTCTTTCGCTTCAGCACATCGGGCTCCGCGTCGAGGTCGAAGAGCCCGAACGAGAGAAAATTGCCGCATCCACGGCCGATCTGGAAATAGTCACGGTAGATCTCAGCCACCGTCAGGACATCGGGGATGTAAACGGTATCGATGAACTCGTTGAGTTCTTTGAGCCGCCACAAGGACGTGGTGAGATTGTCAATGCGAGGGATGATGCTGACGCCGCCGGGAGCGAGGGATGCCATGTGTGGCATCTTTCCGGACCAGATAGCGCACAATTCATGCGCCTTGAGCCTGATGTGATACGCCTGGATGTAATGTTGGATCAGCGTGTCGCGAAGGCTGGGAGGTACGCGATAGTCGCCCTCATAGCGGGGGATGAAGGGCGGAACATCGGGACCCCGGAAATAGTCGAGCGCGGCGAGATGATAGAAGTGCAGGACGTGCGACTGGATGTAGTTGGCGCCCTGCATGATGTTTCGGATGATGCGCCCATTCGGCGGTGGCATGATGCCGAACGCATTCTCGAGCGCCTGGCACGAGGCAATGCCGTGAGGTGTCGGGCAGACCCCACAAAACCGTTGCGTGATCTGAATAGCATCCAACGGATCCCGTCCGACGAGGATCTGCTCGAAACCGCGATAGAGTGTTCCACCGGATCGAGCGTCGGTGACGCGGCCATTCTCGAGTGTGGCCTCGATCTTGAGATGTCCTTCTATCCTGGTGAGAGGGTCGATGAAGACGGTCGTTTTCATGCACTCACCTTCTCTGATAGATCGGAGAATGGGCGTCGGGGAATCCCTGCTCGGTGCAACCGATGCATGGTGCGCCGGCGGCGACTCAGTAGCTTACGCTTCCATTCCACAGTCGGACTGGACAGTCCGCGTTCGTGAAGGGGCCCTTGCAGCCCAGTTCCAGTAGACATCCTTCCTTGCCGAACTCCTCCGCGAAGATGCCCTCGTCCAGATAGTCGCGATTGTGGCAGCGGCTGTGGACGGACCGACCGAAGAACAACTTCAGTCGCTTCTGTTCGTCAAGTTCGGTCGGTTTCGGAAGTCCGTAGAGGAGAATCTTGGCGACGGTGCCGATGAACCAATCAGGGTGGCTGGGACACCCGGGGATGTTGATGACCGGAGTGCCGATGTTCAGCGATTGAAAGACCTCGCTGACACTCTTTGAGGCGGTGGGATTCGGCGCGGCCGCCGGAATGCCGCCAAAGGCGGCGCAGGTGCCGACGGCGAGCGTCGCCAGCGCATCTGTGCCGAAGTCCTTTGTCCACTGAAGCATGGTCTGAGGCTTGCCATCCGATTCGCCGATTGTTCCGTCGATACCTCCGTCGCGCGTCGGTATGGCGCCTTCCACAATGAGGACGTACTTCCCCTTGTGCACGCGGGCAATGTCCCGCGCCGCCTGAAGAGAGAGATCTCCGGTAGCGGCCATGAGCGTTCCATGGTAGCCGAGGATAAGCCTGTGGCCCGGCAGAACCTGTTCGAGGATCACGTTCTTGATGCTCGGATGGATCGTGTTGATGACCGACACGGAGCAGCCGCTGCACGTGGAGGCTTGAAGCCAGATGAGGGGGTACTCCTTGACTGCCTCCTCGATGGCGGAGGCGAGTTGGGGGAGGAAGGATTCGATGGTTGCCGCTGCAGCGGGTGTGGCCAACGCCCACCGGACAAAATCCCGCCGTGTGACTGCGTGCGTGAGAGCCACGAGTTCCTCCTTTCGACCGTTGCTGTTGAGGAACTCAGCAGGGTGTATGTATCCTCAACAGAAAGCATGGTTCTCCCCGATTCCGATTCGTGAGAACCACGATCAGACACGAACAAATAGAGGGTTTCAGATGTGATGCGCTTGTCAGTGCTCCAATTTCCGTGCCATGTGCGTACGGTTTCTTCCAATCTCGGGACGGGAGTGATAGCAGATACCGACTTGGTTTCCTGGCCGGAGCACACTTGCGTCTCAGTCTATCCTGCTTCACAACGCATCCGATGAAGACGAATTCGATATCACGAGGGCGCGTCGATTTGAACGCAATCCCTGGGTGATGCAAGTGTTTTTTGTATCGACGCTCAGTCTATCTTCTGTGTCAGATCAAGATTCCAGTTGTGACCCGACTACTTCTGAGTCACCCTCTGCTTAAAGTTTTGTTGATGGAACTCTTGACAATCTCAACGCTCGCGCATAGATTGCCAACGCCGACGGTGCGCTACGGTGCCGCGGCTCCTCGGAGGGGGCGTCATGCCGGAAGACTTTCGATTTCCAAACAGAGATCCGTGTAGAAGTACAAGTACGCAGTAAGCAGGTACAGGCAGGTTGAAGTCAGGCTGAAAACACTATCTGCCCTCCACCTGACTCATGCCTGCCAGATCCTGCCTACTGCCTACGGTCCAAGTAGTCCCATCCCCCGCCCCCTCGCTGTTACCATTCTCCATTCACTATTTTCTTTTCACTCATTCTGTTCTCACAGGAGATCAGCCATGGATGCTCTGTTCACCAAAATGGTCAAGGCGGGAAAGACCGTCTACTTCCTGGACGTGAAGGAAGCCAAGAACAACACCAAGTATGTCAACATCACCGCGTCGTCGCCGTCGAAGGAGGACCCGAAGAAGTACGCGAAGAAGTCGGTCCAGCTTTTCTCCAACGTGGCCGATGAGTTCGTGGAAGCGCTGAAGGAGGCGGTGGAGCATATCAAACAGTAAGCTCCGGCTGCGCGCGGTACGAGAACCCCAGGGGAGACCTTGGGGTTCTTTGTTTGAAACACACCAAACATGCCAAATTGCCAAACATCCCAAACTTCGTGGAGAGCCTGCCATGAGATATCCGCTCGAAGAGCGACTTCGTCACTTCGCCGTTCAGATCATTCTGTTCACGAAGAGCCTTCCATATGATGTAGCGATGAAGGAGCTCATTCGGCAAGTTGTGAGATCTGCGGGGTCGATCGGAGCAAACTATGTAGAGTCGAATGAAGCAGTGAGCAAAAAGGACTTCATGTTGCATCTGCGTATTGCACGAAAAGAATCGAGGGAGACCGAGTTCTGGTTGAGCATTTTGGGCGACCTCAACAACAGCGGCGAAATTCGCGTCCTCCAAGATGAGGCACGCCAGTTTTCTCGGATACTCTCCGCTATCATCAAAAAATCTGAATAGGGCATTTTCGAGGAGTCGTCAGCAACGAAGTTTGGGACGTTTGAAGGTTTGAGATGTCTGGATCGTTTCACCTCTGCGTTTTTGTGTTTACATTGGATCCATGCGCTTCCCCGATTCCCTCCTGGACGACATCCGCC
>JACVXU010000097.1 GCA_015661185.1 Bacteroidota bacterium | reverse complement strand
ACATAGAGGACGTCCGGATTGGTCGGATGAATGACGATGCGTGGAATGGTGTACGTGTCGGTCAGGCCCATATGCTGCCAGGTCTTTCCGGCATCCGTCGATTTGAACACGCCGCAACCGGCCTGCGAGCTGCGGAAAATATTCGCTTCGCCGGTTCCGACCCATATGATGTTCGGATCAGACGGAGCTACGGCAACGTCACCGAACGATGTCGATGCAGCCTGTTCGAAAACCGGATTCCACGTCGTTCCCTCATTCTCCGTCTTCCATAATCCGCCCGAGGCGGTGGCCACGTACATCGTGTAGCTCTTCCCCTTCGGTGCCACGACGGCAACATCGACGCATCGACCGCCGACATTCGTCGGGCCGGCAAACTGCCATTTCAGCTCTTTGAACGGCGACTTCGTTTTCATTTCCTGGTACTGTTCAAACCCTTTCAGGCGCAAAGCGGGATCGGTTGACTGGATCCGGAGTCCCTTCTTTGGCTGAAACGCGAACGCGCCAGCGGATAGGAGAACGAGTCCGATCGCAGCCGCGAGGAAACGCCGAGTTGCATTTGTGAGGTGCATGTCAAGCCCCTTTCGATGATGAAGGTTGCAGGAAATCTACAATGACAGAATCGTGTACTACGCCACGCCGCGACGACATCTAGTACCGGGTCTAAGAAAAAAGGTTGCGTTTTCGATGTTCTTGGTTCTCAACGCGGAGACGCAGAGTTCGCGGAGGTACGCAGAGGTATTGACGATATTCTCTGCGATTCTCCCCGCCAGACCGCATGGCGGGCTGGTGCGTCCTCGGCGCCTCTGCGTTGAAAAATACGATATGAACTATTGGAAATGGCACTGGAAGCTACTGTGAGCCCTTGAGACGCATGATTGTGACAGAATTCGGCGCAAACGTGTGCTGAAACTCTTTCGCTATTCCCTCCATAGGCGTCGTCCTCGGTACGATCTTCAGCGGTTCTGCAATCGTGTTTTCGTCCCGGGGATCGGCGGACATGAGAACAGAGGCTTCGCCGTTCGGCTCAACTGAAGCGACGCCATCGATTGTGATCCTCGTGTCAATTGCCTGCTTCGACACATTGACGACTTTCACGATAATCTCGCCCGAAGCAGATGTCCGGCTTACGACTGCGTGAAGCGGTTTCAGCGGGGTCAGATCGTAGGTCGCGTCGTGGATGAGCTGCCCATCGAGAAAGCACTTGATTCGCTGCCTGCTCAGCTCAATCTTAACGTCATACCATCGCCCGGATTCGACCGTTCCCGGCATGCTCTTTCCGAGAATAGACTTCCCATCTCCCTCGGAATACTCTAGCGCGTGCTGCGTATTCCCCCATCCCCCGATGTTCCACCAGACCCAGTTGTTGTCGTCCTTCACGGAGAACAGGATGAGGAATCCCTCTGCGCCCCCCAGCTTGCGGGCCTTCAGCGTATAGGTGTAGTCCAGCCACGATGTATCACCCGCGACCGTACGCCGATTCGATCCCTGACGCGACTGACGCAACGCGCCCTCTGCAAGTTTCCACTCTCCGCTCAGCGGGTTCCAACCCTTGGCCCCGGATTCGAAATCGCTCGCGTAGAGGGCTTTCCCGTCCTTCGTGACCGTGATGTCCTTGAACTCGGCCTGAGTGTTCCATGTGCCGACACCGATCTTGCCGTTTCGGGCTGACGGCGGCTCAGGAGGCAGGTCCTGAACCTGCAAGTCACTCCGGAGAACAACATCACCTCGAGTGCGGCTGAACAGCTGCTGTACGTAGTAGGAGGGCGTGCCGTAGGCGATTGAACCGTTGAAGTTTATGAGGTCGGGGTTCCATTTTTTATAGTTGACGTTGGCAAAGAGCGGGGCATAGGAAGCCATCGTAACGACGTCCGAGTTGCGCTCCATGCCTGTCATGAATGCTGCTTCGGCCAGAGCGGCGCGCAAGTTGCCGTTTCCGCACCCCTCCGTGACCGCATATTCTCCGACATAGACTTTTGGTCCCTTGCGATCGTAGCTGTCGTAGCGGTTGGCATTGTCGATGAAGAACTTTGGCGATGAGTAATAGTGCTCGTCGATCAGTTCGATCGGACGGTTCTTCGGGTAACCACCCCATACATTCGCGATCAAATGAACATTCGGGTACCTGGCTTTGATGGCATCGTGGAACAAGGCGTACCTTTCGGCATACGCCTCTCCCCCGTTTTCATTGCCTATTTCCATGTATTTCATTCTGAACGGGGCGGGATGACCATTCTTTGCGCGCAAGGATCCCCAGCGGGTGTCCACCGATCCGTTCGCGTACTCCAAAGCATCGAGAGCATCCTGCACCCATGGTCTCATTTCGTAGAGAGGGACGGTTTCGCGATGCGACATGCCGCAGTTGATCACAAACAGCGGCTCAGCGCCGAGATCTTCGCACATCTGAAGGTACTCGTGGAAGCCCAAACCATTCGTTGAGAAGTACTGCCAGATGTTCTCCTGATATCGTCGCTCGGCAATATCGCCTATCGTTTGCTTCCAGCGATAGGACAGACGGAGATTGTCCCCTTCGACCCAGCAGCCGCCAGGGAAGCGCACGAACGAAGGCTGCATACCCGAGAGCATTGTAGCAAGGTCCGGCCGCAATCCATTTGGGCGGTTCTTGAATGTCTCCTTTGGGAACAAGGAAATATCATCCAGGAACACGTGGCCTGGTTCCAGGATTCTGATGACGAGACGCGCAGCGGGCGAACTCTCACGTGCGACGAGTGTTGCAGTGATTCGCCGCCATTCAGAAACCACTCCCTTGAGCGTGTCCGAGGCGATCACTTGTTCATCCGGGCTCTCCAGAACTGCAACGAGAGAGCCGTTGATGCCATCGAGCGCCATCGCGTTTAACGAAAGATCGTACGACGCCCCCTTGATCACGGGAATTCCCCAGTATCCACTGTTCGCAACCCCGACATATCCTTCGAGCGCGAGAATCACCTTCATCTTCAAATAGTGCTCGTTCTTCTCGCTCACAGAGTACATCGAATCAACTGACATCTGGGCATCGACCATTCCCTCTTTGATCATCTTCCAATGGACAGGGGTGCTCGACTCTTCAAAGGACCTATTGCGGATCAACTCTGCATAGAGGCCCCCGTCACCGGCGCAGTTGATCTCTTCGAAGAAGATACCGTAGAGCGTCGGGCTGATCTGCGGTCCCGGTTTGTCGGCATGGATCATCAACGATGCCGCCGGATTCGTTTGTGAGATCGCGCTGCAAGACCACAGAACAATGAGGAGTACGAATCGTGCGAGGACTTCTTCTATCCTAGATCTCACTTCCATGTTCCTTTGTTTAAACCCATTTCGAGCGCTGGCTCCACACATCATCCTGAATTTCTCATCGCAGAGACGCTGAGCACGCAGAGGATCGCAGAGCGATATTCCGGATCCACCAGACTTCAGAGCTCAAAATCTGATCCGCCAGCTAACGGTTGCCGAGGTGTCGGACTTCAGTGTTACCTCACGTACCAACCCGCGTTTTACGGTTCCGGCAACTGCTGCGCCGTCACATTCCGCTCCTTGAAACTCGTACCGGGCAGGCTCAAGAATGTAGATGGTGTACGAATCGCCGGCCACGAGATCGCTTGTTCCTGAGAGGACACGGGCATTCCAAGATACATCGCGAATTTCGAATCCGCCACACGATATATGGCGACTTGTTGCAATCAATTGCGGATGATCTTCGCGCTCCCGGATGCAAAACACCTGGCAGTTGAATTTTGGATCGATCCTGCCGGGATCAAATCCGTTGACGAAGGTCCCTTTGAGCGATTTCGCCCAGAAATCGAATACCAGATATTCGCGATCCGGCCCGAGGCCGAGGTCTGCGAACCGAATTTCAGGGAACTCACCCCCGGTTCGTCCCAGCACAATCCACGACCCAAACGACCTGTTGATCTCGAGCGAGTAAAGATGGCTGGGAGGCAGATAACCGGCATCGAAGACCCGTGGTCCCGAGCCACTGACTTCTGCATCGACACGGTGCAGGTTGTCCGAGCGCGAGGGGTCGACGTCGTACAACTGGCCGGGCCGAGTGAACAGCACGGGAACGGCCCGTTTCGCTGATTCGATAATCGAGGTCTTGTACACGGCCGGCTTGTCCGTCAACATCATGAGAGAACCGGTTAGTGACGTCACCATCGTCGATCGGTATGCGTCGTCATTCAATTCGATGTGGTCGGGATCGTTGCGCCAGACGACATTGTTGAAAGAGTTGTATTGGGCAAGACCGGCGTAGGAGAATCCGTCATCGCCAATTCGACAACCATCAATGATCCCGACAAGCTCGGGACGGATCCCCCAGCAACCAAGCATAAAGTTCTCTCTCCCGATTTCTTCGCGGACGGACTTCGCGTACTGACGGTAGGTGTCAACAAGATCGACGTTCTTCCGATCAAAGTAGTCACGATTCGCATTGTACCCTTCGTAGCGCAAATGCCTGAGACCGTCGACCTTGAAGTACTCCCAGCCCTGATCCCGAAATCCCTTGAAGATCGGTCTGATGATATTCTCGACCGCTTCGGGATTGGACGCGTCGAGGGGATATTGTATCCAATTCCCCCGGACGAGATTTCCCTTGATGTCTCGAAGGAACCAATCCGGATGTTTCCGTGCAACGGAGTCGTCGAAGATACCGACACCCATCCAGAGTCCGGGTTTGAGCCCCTTGCCCTTGATGTATTCGGCGAGATACTTGAGTCCGTGAGGAAACTTCTCGTTGGGATTGAGCCAGAGTTCAGGTCCGCCGTTTCCACGCTGGTACCCGTCGTCCATCTGGAAATATTCATACCCGAACGGCCGAAGAGCGGCTGAGAAAACGTCGGCTGTCTCGACCATGTCGTTTTCTGTCACCTTGTCGAAGAAGGCAAACCATGATATCCATCCCGCGACGGACTGCGGCCACACCTTGTAAGTCCAGGGCTCGAAGAACTCAAGCCCACGGTGATTCTGGTAGAAGCGAGGTCTGAATCGCAGAATGATCTCATATCCCTCGATTTCGACAGAGAATGAGTTATAGTCTTGGCTTACATCGAGCGGCGTGACCACAACCATTGGATTTGCATCGACGGAAATGACCCAATCCCACCTGCGATCGTAGACGGCACGATTACGCAGGTTGCGGCCGACTCCCGACGCGTGTCGCACAATCAGGGGTCCCTGGCTTGCCCGATCAGTTGGCCGATCGGCTTCACAGGGAAACGACTCCTCGCTGCCAACCACTTTCCCCGTGATTTTGATTTTCTTGTTCCAGTCCATCGTTGTGAGGAGGATGACTTGCTGAATCTTTTGCCCATCCTCGTAAACTTGAGTGCGCTCGTGGATTTTTGCCCCGCCAGCGTTCATTGTTCCGGAGAAGATCACTCGTCCATGATATCGAATCGTGATTGCATTGTTCTTGATCTCGACGAGCGCCGCCGCGTTAGGAGGTGCTTGGGGAACACCCTTTTGCTGTGAGAGCGAGATCGAGAGAGCCAATGTGAGCAGGGTGAATAGGGTTCTGCGATGGCAACGGTTCATGGATAATTCCTCGTGTTTCGGACTTGGGACTGGTTTGTGGATTTGGAGGGGGCTGAAGCCCCTCGGAGTATTGTCTTGATCTCCTATCCCATCCAACTCACTTCGGCGTTCGCAGTTGGTTGTTCGATATTCGATATTGCCAAGTAGTTCCACTGTGGTGTGTTCATCGGAATATCTGCGCCGGAGGCGCATCAGCCTTCGGCTGAGAATACTGAATGTCGAATAATGAAGTTGGTTGAGGGGGTGCGTGGCACCTCACTTCTTCGGTACAAGATCCGCGATACCGACGTCGATGTACTGCCCTCCCCTGGTTTGCTTGCAGTGAACTGCGAAACAATTCTTGCCCGGCTTCAGAGCCTTCCTGCCCGCGGGCGTCATCGGGAACTCTTCATACTCAGATGTAAAGCCGCCGAAACTCCCCGCGAGAACTCCATTAACATAAATCTCCACATCCTCATCATGGTGCAATCTGAAATGAAGTGACGAGAATTTTCCCTTGGGCAACGCGATTTCGCTTCGAAGCCAGATGTCTGACGTTTTCCATTCTGTCCTGACACTCGCGCCCGGGGTACCATTCGTGCCAAAGCCTCCCATCCCAAGTTTCCAGTCGGCGTCGTTGAATTCCGTCTTGAACCAGTTCTCTGCTGGTCTTTCGGTAGTGTACCGCCATTCTCGCCCCTGATCTTCCGATGTCGGTACCACCACTTTCACAACCGGCGGAGGAGGTACCCTGGAGAAATCGCCGCGATTTACGGCCGCGATCCGGCCGAGTGTCGGTTTGACGATTGCCCTGTCATACGTCATAAGGCCGTTGCACTCCACCTCGACATCGGTTGTCTGCGTGTAAATGGCAGCGGAGAGCCCGGGGGTATCCTTGAAGGTGTAGACCTGTTGCATGAATCTCTCATACCGTGACGTCAGCTGGCCGGCATTCGCCATCCCCTGGTATCCCCAATGCTCCTTTTTCCAGGTGTGACCTTCGACAGCAAGCCCCAAACCGCCAAACTCGCCAAGGACAATTGCCCGATTCGAATCCGGTTCCGGAGATTTCGGAGCCGGATAATTGTGTATGTCCAGAACATCTCCAGCATTCTTGTCAGTCCAACCGCTTGCGTTGTTGACGAGCCGCGTCGGATCGAGTTGCTTCACCCATGCCGTCAGACGTTCCGTGTCGTATTGTCCCCATCCTTCATTGAAGGCAACCCACATGATTATTGAAGGATGATTACGGTGCGTCTGAACCAGCCGCCCCAGTTCCACTTCGAACTGCTTCTTCGATTCGTCGGTCTTGTTGTTTCCACTCGGCATATCCTGCCAGACCAGGAGACCGAGTTTGTCGGCCCAGTAGTACCACCTGTCGGGCTCCACCTTGACGTGCTTGCGAGCCATGTTGAAACCGAGTTTCTTCGTCATCTCGATGTCGAACCGCAACGCCCCGTCTGTCGGCGCTGTGTAGATTCCGTCAGGCCAAAAGCCCTGATCCAACGGACCGACCTGCATCACGAACTCGCCGTTCAGCAGTATTCGGTTGACTCTGCGACTGTCGGGGGCAATCTCGATCTTTCTCATTCCGAAGTAGCTCTTGACAACATCAAGCTCACGGCCATTCTGCAGTAGTTCGATCTTCATGTCGTACAGAAAGGGAGATGCAGGAGACCAGAGCTTGGGGGAACGCAGTGGAATCAGGATTTCCTCTCCGACCTTTCCTTCAATCTCAACGGTCTGTTTCCCTCCATCCAGGACAAGCACGCGAACATCATGCAGCGAGGCATTGCCGGCGCTCTTCACGGTCAATCGTACTTTCTTTGCGTCCACGTCGGGGACAATGAGCAGATCCGTGATATGATCTGATGCAACTGGTTCAAGCCATACGGTCTGCCAGATCCCTGTGGTCGGTGTATACCAGATTCCTCCCGGCTTGAGGACCTGTTTTCCGCGCGGCTGGTCGCCCTGATCGCTCGGGTCGAACACACCGACGATGATTTCCTGAGGGGCGTCTTTCTTCAGAGCATCTGTGATGTCGAAGGAGAAAGGATCATATCCGCCGCGATGCCGGCCAATCAACTTGCCGTTCACATACACCGAGGCCTCCCAATCGACAGCCCCAAAATGCAGCAACACATTTCGGTCCCCCCATTTCTTTGGCACTGTGACGATGCGGCGATACCACAAACGATCGGCGGACTTCATGACACCAGAAAGAGCCGACTCGATCGGGAAGGGGACAAGAATTCTATCCTTGAGCTCCTTCCCAACCGGAGGGTCCTCTCCCACTTTAGCCCCGGAGTATTCCCACAGCCCGTTCAAGTTCATCCAATCATCCCGAACCAGTTGTGGTCGGGGGTACTCGGCGTGGACATTTGTCGGCGACACATTTTTCGCCCACTTCGTGAGAAGCGGTGCGCCGGGTGGGATTTTCCATTGGGCGTTCATCGTGGCGATTACTAAGGAGAGATGAAGGGCAAGCGATGCAGCGAACATGATTGGGGTCTTCATTTTTCCCTCATTTGAAGCAAGATTATCGGCCCATTGAATCCACCTAAGTTCTTCGACAGTTAAACTGTCGAAGATGGCCCATGTCCGGCAGTTCAACTGTCGGACAACAGAAGGCCTTATCACTCAACTTTCCATTCGTACATCCCCGATGAGTATTCAGGGAGCAGTTGAACTTCGATACGCAGCGCGGCCGTCTTTACCGGCTTGAATGTCACGGTGCAGTAGCGATCTTTCACGACGTCGAAAGGAGTCGCGTTCTCGACTGGCTTCCAGGCGTCCCCCACTTTGTAGAGGAGCCGCCACGATTTCGGGAGCCTGCACTCACCGATACCGGTGTCATCAAACCAATACACATCGGAACGCGAAACAGTTTCGTCCTTCTTGAAATCGTATTGTACCCATTCTGCCGTTCCCTTGCGCGGCCACCAATGGAGGAAGGGAATTGTGTGGTCAATCGAGTTCTTCGGTTCCAACTGATCGTTGATCGCATCGGCACGTCGCTTCTCGGATGCTGTTACCGTGCTGGTGTAGGCGATGGTCGGAGCCGGCAACGGCCGGGCCGCCGAAAGCTCTCGCGCCGGCCAGACGATCATTTGTCCGGGCCCGCGATGGGCCCAGGCGTAATACGGAATCGCAGTGAATTCCTGCTCAGGATCTGTGATGACCGTTTTGTCCAGCGTCCTTCGTACAGGAATCGCCGAGGCTCTGACGACTTGAACACCATTCAAGAGCTCTTTCCGAAATTCTGTTTTTAGCTGTGCCTTGTCTTGCAGAACCAGATTCGAAACATTTCCGTCTTTGTTGTCAGGCCATTCCGCACAGAATACGATAGGGCCTCGCTCGAGAGCAACGCGCCCTTTATCATCCAAAAGTTTCTCGTTCGCCACGACGCGTCGGACCGGCATCGGAAAACTGATGTCGACGACATCTCCCTTCTTCCAGGTCCTCCGCACCGCCGCATACCCTTTTTCAGGTGCGAAGGTCACAGCCTGGCCATTGACCTTGAGCACGAACTGCTCTTTGCTGTGATCCAGATATCGATAGAGGTCGCTCGGCACCGGGCGGTTCTGAGCCCATCCTGGAATCCGGATTTTTATCCCGAATGATCCGGCAGTCCCCGGGTCTACAGCGATCTTGATCGTGCCATCCCACGGATAGTGAGTTGATTGAGTGATGCCGACCATGCGGTTCTGCAACTTGACTGACGTCTCGCCCTGGATAAAGAGATTGACAAAGACATCGGACGCATCTGTCGCATACGCATAGCCGGCGATGGAGGGAATGAAACGAAGGACATTCGGCGGACAGCACGCGCATTCAAACCAGGCTGATCGATTCGCGCCGCGGAGCGACTCGAGCGGATTCGGATAGAAGAAACGATCTCCCTCCATTGATATTCCTGAAAGGAATCCATTATAGATGATCCGTTCGACGATGTCGATGTACTTGGCGTCTCCGTGGAGAAGGAACATGCGGTGGTTCCAGAAAGCGTTCGCAATCGCGGCGCACGTTTCGCAGTAAGCACTCAGGTTTGGAAGTGCATAGGGATGACTAAACCCTTCATTGCCACCGGAAGCGCCGATGCCGCCTGTTATGTAGATTTTCGTACCGACCACATCGTTCCAGATTCTGTCGAGCGCCTTCACGTAGGAAGCATCACCTGTCAGCGCGGCTACATCTGCCATACCAGCATACAAGTACGCGGCCCGGACTGAATGTCCAACCGCACTGTCCTGCTCTACGACCGGGATGTGGTCCTGTGCATACTCCCCGATGAGGTCGTGCCCTTTTGCATTTCCTCTCTCATCAATGAAGAACTTCGCTGTGCGCAAGTACTTTTCATCTCCTGTAATCCTGTAGAGTTTGCACAGCCCCATCTCGATGACCTGATGGCCGGGCACCTCGCGCCGCTTTTCGGGACCGAAGGTGTTGCATACCAGATCGGCGCTCTTGAGTGCGATGGAAAGAAGATTGCGCTTTCCCGTTGCAAGGTAGTGCGCTGCGGCAGCTTCGTAGAGATGCCCGACGTTATACAACTCATGACTTCCATCTTTTTCCCCCACCCACCGATTCTTCCCTCCGGGTGGCGAGTACGCTGAATCGATGAGTTTCTTTGGCGTATAGAGATAGCCGTCTTTCTCCTGAGCAGCACCGATAAGAGCGATCACGCTATCGAGATAGAGTTCGAACTTCGGATCGGGATGAAGCGCGAGCGTGAATGCCGCTCCTTCGATCGCCTTGAAGACATCCGAGTCGTTGAACTGATACCCGCGATATCTGCCGGGTATCAGGCCGGCCGCCTTCGCAAAGTTGTCAACGCGCCCGGTCACCTCACATTGCTTGAAGTTATGCGGAAGCGTCACCGTGCGGTTAATCTCGAGTCGACGCGACCAGAAATCGTCCTTCACCTTCACATCGGTGAAGAGAACGGGATGGATGGGATAGTCTTTCTTCCCGACCTGAGCAAGGGCGAGAGAGGTTAGAAGAAGGAGAGAAAATAGGAGACCGTGAGCATTGTGCGAGCGCATCGTCTTATTTCCTATGGGTGGTATGAGCTAAGAGGTTGCCAAAAGAGCGCGCCATCGACTGAAGTCCCAGCCCGACTTCGGCGATCCAAGTCGGTCTGGCGGGCCAGCCCGCCTTCGGCGATCCAAGTCCATCTGGCGGGCCAGTCCGCCTCGATGCATCCAATGAGGCTGTCGGGGGCTTCCCCGAAGGGGTCCTTCGGACCGCCTATGCGCGACTCCGTGCGTTCAGCCATCTGATAAACCCCGCGGAGCGGGGCAAGTCGGACGGCTCCATAAGATTCAAAACCCTTCGGGTTTCGTTATGACGCAGGCGTCGATTTCAATCGATGCCGAGAGTTCGGTGCCACTCGCCTATGCGCGACTCCGTGCGTTCAGTCATCCGATGAATCGGACGACTCCAAAGAATTCAAAACCCTTCGGGTTTCGTTACAAACCAGGCGTCGGTTTTAACCGATGCCGAGAGTTCGGCCTGTTGGCGCCGTTGTTCTTCAGATGTTTTTGGCCATCCGATAAACCCCCCGGAGCGGGGCAAGTCGGACGGCTCCTTAAGATCCGAAACCCTTCGGGTTTCGTTATGACCCAGGCGTCGATTTCAATCGATGCCGAGAGTTCGGTGCCGCTCGCCTATGCGCGACTCCGTGCGTTCAGCCATCTGATAAACCCCGCGGAGCGGGGCAAGTCGGACGGCTCCATAAGATTCAAAACCCTTCGGGTTTCGTT
>JACVXU010000327.1 GCA_015661185.1 Bacteroidota bacterium | reverse complement strand
CTTCTGTCGTAAGTTCCTGGCGCCGCTCCGGAACGAGCGTGACGAGATCTGGGACGACATCGAGAGCAATGCGGATAATTTCGTCGACGGCGGCCATTTCGAGGTCGAGCCGTGTTGTCACCGATCGCCGCAGTGAGCGCACATCTTCATCGCGGATATGCCGCCGGTCCTCACGCAGGTGGCAAACAATGCCGCTGGCGCCGGCCTCTTCGCAGATGCGGGCTGCCTCGACGGGGTCCAGATCGTGCCCCCCCCGGGCATTGCGAAGTGTGGCAATATGATCAATATTAATGGCCAGGCGCATAGATACCTCACAAAGTATATCTGTACACGGCAATATACAAAAATTCGCACTGTTTGGAAAACCCCGCAGGTAGCCCTGAAAGCCATGAACCCGAGTCTCAAAATCAGCGTTCCAGCGAGAAATCTACCGCAACTTTCATCAAGAAATCAGCGTAGGTTCATTGAGCCCATTCACATCTCTAAGGTGGTCCCATGAATCTCTCCCGCAGGATTTCGATACTTTTTCTCTGTTTACTCCTCGCTGCAGCCACGGCTGGAGCACAATCCCAAAAGAAGGAATCTCCGTCTGCCGATAAGCGAGAGAGTCTTGCTGAACGTATCGGATTGATCGTCGACGATGTCGTCAGCACGATTCAGAAAGAGTTTGGGGCGCGCAACGATGACGCAGGGTATCGATTCGAGGTCCGGAAAGCGCTGCGTGATCGTCAGCTGACCGAAGAAGAGAGCTTGTTTGAAGCAGAAGATGACTCCAGCGTTACGTTCGAAGGCGCCACGGTTATTCACCGTCGTGATACGTTGAACTCAAATGTTGTCGTAAAGGGAGGCGACCTGACGGTGTTCGGGCGGATTACAGGGGATGTGCTCGTTGTTGGCGGCGACCTTTATATCAGAGAAGGCGCGTACATCGGGGGCAACATCAAGGTCATCAATGGCGATGTTGTGAAGGATGAAGATGCTGTGGTGGTCGGCTACATCGACAAGAGCAGCTCAAAGCGGGAAAAACTGTACCGTGAGCAGGAGAAGAACTTCCGTCGGTCGTCGACGAGGTTGAACGCGAACTGGGTCAACGAAGCGACGAACCTTGACAACTTCATCTTCCGCTATAATCGTGTCGAAGGACTCTTTCTTGGGCTGGGATCGAATAAGCGTTACTACTGGGATGATCAACGGTCCTACAGTCTCTTCGGATCGGTCGGTTACGGATTCAAGTCGCATGCCTGGCGGGGCAACCTCGGCCTGAGCCGGCAGTTTGCCTTCGATGACGGTCAGTTGTTTGAGATCGAAGGAGAGGGTCACTCATTGACAGACACAAAAGACGACTGGCTGATCGGCGTTCATGAAAACACAGCTGCAGCCATGTTGATTCATGAAGACTATCGCGACTATTTCCGTCGGGATGGCTACGGTATAAGTGCAGGATACGCGCTGCAACAGGATTTTGTGACGGCCCAGGCGAAGGTGGGATATCTGGCAGACGAATATCATTCGATGGACAATAAAACCGAATGGTCGTTCTTTGGCGGCAAGAAGCAATTCCGCCTGAATCCTGCCATCGACGATGGGAAAATGCGAGGCATCGTCGCGACAGCCGGACTGAGCACCGTGAGCTCGACCATCGACGGACCCGAAGGATGGAGTATCCACACAACGGCCGAGTTCGTCAACACGAGGTACGGCGGCGTTTTCAGGTTTGATCGTTACGTCGCCGACATTCGGCGCTATCAGCCGTTGGGCCGGTGGGATAATTTCAACATTCGCCTTCGAGTCGGGACGTCCGAGGGTGTGCTTCCGGTCCAAAAAGAATTTGATATGGGCGGACTCGGGACAATTCAGGCATATCCGTTCAAAGAGGAACGGGGGAACAGAATGTTGCTGATGAACGCCGAGTTTATCATCAACGGTGATTTTCTCGGCGACCTTAGCTTCTGGCCAAGCTGGCTGATGCGCGGAGTCAACCTTGTCTTCCTCACCGATGCAGGATTGGTCCGTACCGTTGCTCCGACGGCGCGTTGGACGGAAGGATTCGAGAAGATTCAGTTCTCCGATTTCAAACATGATGTCGGAGCGGGGATTTCGACGCGCAACGGATCGTTCCGGATCGCGTTCGTGTGGCGCACAGATCGGAGCGAACCAGCGCGGTTTATCTTCCGGTTCGCGCGTCCATTCTGATGTAGCTGATTTCTCGCAGATGCGAAAAAAAGGGTCGGATAGCAGCAAGTCCGGCCCTTTTGCTTTTGGCCGGTGTGAAGCACGACGTCGTAAATTCTTCGTTTTTTTTAGCTCCCCCGGTCGCCGGAAGATGGTGCGCTTTTCAGAAATTCGCGGTATCTTTAGGGGTGAGGCACCGCCACGCCTGATGTTGTGGTGAAACCCCACCAGCGCACCGCATGTCGCCGTTTTCACGCCTGTCGAATTCTTTCGAGACACCACCATGAGCACATACAACGGAGAGGAGTCGTTGCGGTCAACGATCGACGTTGCGCGGGAACTTTTTTTAAATTACGAAACCTTCAGACTGCGAGAAATAACGTCGCGGCGATTCAAGCAACTAGATCTGCTCCGATGGCTTCAACAGCTGGCTCCGCTGGGATTATTCACGATATCACCTCTCGGATCTTCCGCCGAAGGGCGGACCATTCCCCTGCTGACGTTTGGAAACGGTCCAGCGACCGTCCTGCTTTGGTCTCAAATGCATGGCGATGAACCGACGGCGACCATGGCGCTCGTGGATCTTCTGAATTTCCTTTCGAGTGAACGTCAGCATCCGGTGGCAAAGATCATTACGGAGAAGTTGAAGGTCCTCATTGTGCCGATGCTCAATCCCGATGGCGCTGAGCGATTCCAGCGTCGGACGGCACAGGCGATTGACATGAACCGTGATGCGTTGTCATTCGAGACGCCAGAGGCGCGGCTTCTCAAAGAAGCACGGGACCGGTATCAGCCGAAATTCGGGTTCAATCTCCATGATCAGGATCCTCGATATACGGTTGGAAGCAGCAAGAAAGTCAGCACGATTGCCCTTCTGGCTCCCGCGCTTGACGATGCGCGTTCAGAGAACTCTATCCGCCTTGCGGCAAAGAGCGTCGCGGCGGTGTTCGCGTTGGTGATGCAAGAGTTCATTCCAGGTCATGTATCGAAATACGATGACTCGTTTGAGCCCCGCGCCTTTGGCGACAACATACAGCGGTGGGGAACAAGCACCGTACTTGTGGAATCCGGGGGATGGCCAGGCGACCGCGACAAGATGTTTATCCGAAAATTGAATTACGTAGGACTTCTCTCGAGTCTTTTCTCCATTGCGTCGGATTCGCACGTGCAGGCGCCTATTTCTGCATATGACCAATTGCCCTTCAGCACAAAGTACCTGTATGATGTTGTGCTACGCAGCGCGCGCTTGAAGGCAGTGGAAACCGTGCCGCCAGTGAACGTTGACGTTGGAATCAATATCGATGAGAACATGAATGCAACGACAGGCGAAGTTGAGCTCGTTGGGACGATTCTTGATGTTGGCGATCTCAGCATCTATGGAGCGTTTCGCGATATTCGGATGAACGGTACACTTCTCCGTAGTGAGGAAGTGCGGATTGAGGGGAAGTTGT
>JACVXU010000326.1 GCA_015661185.1 Bacteroidota bacterium | reverse complement strand
CACCGGACAAAAGGATGTTACGGTCGCGGGTGGTACGGTCAATACCACGGGTAACCTCACGGTCGGCAACGGTGTAACGCTGAACGTCGATGCTGCCAGCGGTGGTGGAGTTGTGATCGTCGAGGGTGACCTGGACGTCAACGGCACGGGCTCGATCACGAACGCAGGTTCCGTCACGGTCGGTTTGTAAAGAAGCCTAGAATCGTTTCGGAGCCGTCGCAACTCGATGGCGCTGGTGTGATGTAATCTGTCGGCGCCACACGGGTGCGAGGCATCCGGGCGAACACGAGTCTGAGAATGTGGGAGAGGACTACCTCCGCTCATCAGACGAACAGGCATACATGTATTGTCGGTTTCTAGAGAATGAGGATCGAGATGGTACATTCACCAACCCTACATAAGAGGAACGCTGAATCCGCACCTCGTTGGGGACCTTTGCGCCCACGTGACGGAACAGCGGCTCTGAGCGGTTTGCGGGCACGCGATCCGAGCGGAGGAGGCCTTTTGCTTGGAAACCTTCCCACCCGAACGACCGCGGTGGTGTGTCGTATCGTTCGGTCGGGTGGGCCGAAGATCTGGAAGGATTCCAGGCGAACCTTCGGAAGGTTCGAAGGTTGCGAAAGGTGGCGAGGGTGTACTCCGCCCATACGATACAAAAGAGCGCGAGAGCCAATTGCGCGCTTGGTGGTAAGAAACACTAGTAACCTTCACACCGGTAACCTTCCGAAGGTAGATGTGTGTACTAAGCGAACCTTCGGAAGGTGCAACACTGGAAGGTGCAGGGCCACTCGCTCTTGTGTGAGCGATGCGGTGCATGAGTTTTCGCGGGCGCGAAGTCCGGGTCGGTACCCGATGCTGTCGTTTCGGGACCCCCGAGGTCCGCAACTCCTTCTCATGCGGCCGTCGTCACTCTGCAAGGGAGTAGTGGGTCAACCTCACAACGATGAGGCGTTTTCATGACAGATAAGAATCAACATAAAGGTTGGCAGCTGGACCTACGTTGTTCATTGATGGGAAGGGTTCAAGTGACTAATGAATATCTGCGCCAAGGGCGCATCCGCCTCAGGCGGAGAATCCAGAATAACGAAGGTTGTTGGTCGACCTCAAATAAAACGCGTGGGGAACCCCGCTCAGGTTTCCTAACCGGGTAGAAGTCCGACTTCTGCCCCTGGACTCTCAGGAAGAAGTCGGACTTCTCCAAGGATGGGTGCAGAGAGAGGGCGAGTTGTGCTCCTTCTCGCCTTCTCTCACCTCATCGTCAGTGTCGTCATTCTGAGCGAAGCGAAGAATCTGATTCTTTGAAGGAGCGAAAAGAAAAGGAAACGTCATTCTGAGCGGAGCGAAGAATCTGACTTATGAAGTCTAAAACAGAAATGGGCTATTGTGAGCTGGCGATTAGATCCTTCGTCCCTGAGAACCGGGACTCAGGATGACCCTAGGTGCTAGGATGAAACAGTGCTATGTGTACATAATGTGCAACAAAACCAGAACTCTTTATACAGGTATGACAAACGACCTGTACCGTCGAGTCTTCGAACACAAGCACAAGCTCGTAAAGGGTTTCACGAGTCGGTACAATATCACGATGCTTGTCTATTATGAAGAGCATTGGGATCCCTCGCAGGCAATCGCGCGGGAAAAACAGATCAAAGGCTGGCTGAGAAGCAAAAAGATCGCTTTGATAGAATCGATCAATCCGGACTGGCTCGATCTGGCAGCAAATTGGCCTAACGAATGAATCACAAACACACATATCATCGCTTTGCGATGGGCGAAGGTTCTGACAAGTCTCAGCATCTCCGCTCCATCCCGGGTGTACGAGGTCAGGCGGCAGATCGATTGACGCCGGCTGGAGACGACGGGCTGTCACGCAGGATGCGTGGAACCAAGAAACGAAAAGGTGTTCCTATGGGCACGAAAGAAAAAACCCAGTTCATGCGCCGGCTAAACCGGTGGCGGTTGCGTAAATCGCCACTCAAAGTCGCGTTCTTGCTATTCCTCTGGCTCATCACAATGATGAGTGAGGTGAGAGCGAACGGCGATCTGAAGAACAACGGCACCGGAACCATCACGAACACCGGCAAGATTCGCGTAAAGAATCAGGCTATCGGCCTTCCATCAAATATTGGAGGAATTCTCGAGTACTTCGGCACCAACCAGAGTATCCCTGCGGTAAACTACAACAACCTGCAGATGTCTGGCTCAGGTCTCAACAATACTTCAGGAGGAAATTTCAGCGTGAACGGCGATCTCACGATCGGAGCTTCGGCTCAGCTGAATGTGCCGGCCCCAAATGTCATCTCGCTGAACGGCAACATCGTCGAGCAAGGATATTTAAGTGGCAGCATTCAAAAGACGATCGACCTAACATCCATCCCCTCAGCGGACTTTGGCGGAATGGGGTCGACGCTTGCGTGGAGTGGCACGTCTCCCGGCCTCACGACCGTAAAACGAACATCAGGCACTGCCCTGTTCGGGCAGGCACCAACTTACAGCGCGAATCAATCCATAAAGCGCTACTACGATGTCGCCCTCTCCAATACGGGATTCAATGGCACGTTTGACTTCAAGTATCACGATCTCGAGCTGAATGGCCAGGACGAAAACACGCTCGAATTGTGGCGTTCAACGGACAACGGTGTTACATGGCGAAGGCAGGGAGGCGCGGTCAATCCGGCCACCAATACGATCAGTAAGACAGGAATTCTCTCATTCAGCAAATGGACCGCTTCCGACGCAGCCAATCCGCTCGGACCCTCAGCTCTCGAATGGGTGGCGCAGAATCTCGTAGGGACCTCGGGCGGTGGCCAAAGCGGACCGGTAAACACGAACTTGGGCAGCCCGTTTGTCGTGACAGTCACGGACGGTTATGGAAATCCGATGGCCGGAACGACCGTCACATTTTCCATCTCCGGCACTCCGGGCGGAGCGTCCGGACAAAACCTCTCCGCCGTCACGGTATCAACGAATGCGAGCGGTCAGGCCTCAACCACTCTGCAGCTGGGTAGTGCATCGGGTACATATACTGTCGCAGCATCGTCCGGAGCACTCATTGGCAGCCCCTTAACATTCACGGCAACGGCAACGGGAGGCGCTCCGCCGCCTGTGACGCCAATACCGACAGCCATGGCGCTGTTCTCCGGCACTGGACAGATAGACACAGTTGGCAAGAAGCTCACGAATCTGCTTACCGTCACAGTCCTTGACCAATTTGGTCTGCCGTTCGGCGGCGCGACCGTGAGTTTCGCCATCACAGGAGTCCCGTCTGGCGCAACAGGTCAGCAACTCTCCCCCGTTGGAAGTGTGACCGGCGGAAACGGCCGCGTGACGACGGAATTCACTCTCGGATCCCGTCCAGGGACCTATACCGTCGTCGCCACATCGCCGGCTCTGACGGGTGCCTCCATAACGTTTACCAACAATGCCGTCGTGGGTCGCGCGAGGTCACTCGCCGCAACCTCTGGAAACGGACAAACGCAGGCTGCAAAGACCACACTCTCTCAGCCGTTTGTTGTGTTGGCGACGGATCTATTCGGCAATCCTGCACAAGGCGTCAACGTCAGATTTGTGATCACGAAAACGCCAGCGTTGGCAGCTGGCTATAGTCTCACAGATACTCTCGTGGTCA
>JACVXU010000096.1 GCA_015661185.1 Bacteroidota bacterium | reverse complement strand
AGCGGAAAGGTCAAAGTATTTCTCGGCCGGCCCGAGACTATCAGCCGAGACGATAGAGAACCGCCAGACACCTTCGACAGGATCAACCTTTCCTCCGACGTACAAGTAGCCTTTGTACACCCTCGCTGTGCGCAGATTCGCTACGAAGGGGAATGATTTTGTCGCCTTGCTCGGAGTAAACCTGTGTACGAAGGAATTGTTTCCGACCGCCCAGAGGTTGCCGTCCTTATCAAAATCGAAGTCGTACAGCGAACTCCCCGGAATCTGTGCCCAGATGCTTGATGCCGCCCCCTGCGCAATCGTAAAGATTGCCCGTTGCGTTCTTGCTGCATAGAGCAGTCCGCCCGGACCCACCTTGAGCGCCGACCAGATCGTCACACCGCCGGAAGGGGCATAATCGCTTCGCAGACCTTCGGGGGTAATTTTCTTGATTCCGACTCCTCCGCTGTTGAACGTGAGCGAGGCAAAAAGATTTCCGGAAGCGTCAGTCGCGATGCCGTAAGGCTCCTCGAAGCTATCCAGGCCACCGAAGGTTGCGACAGCTGCCTCGAGCTTGCAGAGCTTGCTGTTGCTAAACAAGTCGGCATTGAACACCTGCACCCGGACCATGATGCTGTCTTTGATGAGGTTTGGAGCGCGGACAGTCAGCTGTGTGGCAGTCGCGGTGAGGATCTGCCCTTCCTTTGTATCAAAGTAGACCACGTTCTCTTCCTTCACGGCCGAGAAGTTGGCGCCGGTGATTGTGATGACCGTTGTTCCCGCGAGCCCGGATGCTGGTGTAACCGCGCTAATCGTCGGCTGTGGCCTTGGACTCCCTGCATTGGGATCGAAAAGGCTCCCCGTCTTGGGATTGTCGCAACTACTCATGACGAAGACGGCCGCAACGAGCATCGAGAGCAAAATTGATTGGAGTAAATGGCGCATTGGAGTACCTGCAAGTAAATTTACGATTTTCGATTTACGATTTGTTGGTGCAGCTCGCATCCAAACCTGCACCTCCCAACTTGAAACTCACAACTCCAAACTCGAAACTCTCTTTAGAACCACATCCGCACCGAAAAACGTTGAACGTAGTTAAAAATCCCGAACGGCGTGTAGGCATAGTCGACAGCGAAATGCTGGTACTGGAAGCCGAGGCCGTACGAGAGGCTATGCTCGTCTGCCGGGCCGACATATCCGACTCTGGCTGCAATAGCGTCCATAAACACATACTCCAGGCCGACCTTCACTTGCTCCGGGAAATCGCGGGGATGCTCAGCGTCAACCGTAAGGAGAAGGGCCTGCTTCTCACGATCAAAGCCGGTCAGGTCGAACACATTCATGGATACGCCGAGTCGAAATGCCAGCGGCAGCTGGAAGCTCTCCTTCTGATACTTGACCTCACGGGCGAAATTCCGAACCGCCATTCCAAGTGTCAGGCTCTTGTAGCCGGTCCGGTATAACAACCCGAAATCGAATGCAATCACATCGAGTGCGTTTTTGTTCTGGCCATCCAGGGATGCTCCCGTAACGGCTCCTGCAGGACCAGAGTATGTCGCCTGCGTAACGCCGTTGCCGAGGTCCTGTCGAACGAGCTTCACGTTACCGCCGACTGAGAACTTGTCTGTCAGCGCTCTGGCATAGCCGAGTCCAACGGCATACGCATTGGGCTTGATGACTCCGATATCGAGGAAGCCCTGGCTGTTGTTCGCGAGAATCGTTGCCTCAATCGTTCCGTAGTCGGCGTACTCCCCCGCCTTCATCGCGAGACTCATGTGGTATTGCTTGATGTCGGCAATCCAGTTTACGGAGCCGAGTGAGAAATCGGCATTTCCGTCGAGGCGTGCCATCCCTGCGGGATTGTAAAACAGGGAAGCCGAATAACCGTCAGCTGCCGTGAATGCGTCGCCGAGTGCCGCCTGCCGTGCATTCATCCCGACACTCAGGAATTTCATTCCAGTCTGTGCCAGCTTGGCATCGGTCCTTTGCTGTGCCCCCGACAGAGATGGGATCAACGTGACCATCACCGCGAGGAGAATTTTCCGGAAAATTTGTCTGCTCTTGCGCATGAAAGTACCTGTCAAATGAGTGGCGTGATAATTATCGGACGACGACGAGCTTCTTCATCGTCTTCTCACCATTGTCTTTGTTTTCGATGACCACAATGTAGATGCCGCTGACGATAACCTGATTTGAGGAGGTGATGGAGTTCCAGTAGGCATCACCGGTCCCGTCGGTGTGATCGATCTGTTTGATCAGCTCGCCGAGCTCCGTATAAATGCTGATGAGGCAATTGCCCGGGATGTTGAAGAATGCGATCTTGTCGGGCTCGCTCGGGAACCTGAGAGTATTCTCACTCGATGTAATCACGTACGGGTTTGGAGCAATGCGAATCTGGCTCGAGCTTGTCCCAGCAGGTCGCTTCAGGAACGCCGGGTCATACGTTCTGGTGTAAAACATGTTGCTTTCGAGCGCTCCGGCGGGTGTCCGGGTCGATGCATCGGCGGCAATCGGGCTTCCCAGCGATGTGATATAATAGTAGTACGAGATGCCCCGGGTTGCGGTGATGTCGTTGAACGCATACGTCTTGGACGCGTCGTACTTCACATTGGGATCACTCGGTTTCGTTCCGCCGCACTGATAGATCAGGCGATAGGCGCTGTCAGCCCGGCCGGTTGCCCGATAAATCCTGTACCCCTGAAACCCGTTTGCGGATTCCTTCGGATTGGGGTCCCAACTCAGTGCGATGCGATCACCGCCGCCGCGTACATTGAATGTCGCAGGCGGGTAAGGGGGCTTGGGAATATTAAACCCGGACTTGAAGTTCGCAACTGCGCGACGCATGGTTTCAAGTAGTCGCAGTCGGCCCGAGAGGACCGAGTCGTTCTTCATCTTGGTTGTGATGGTTCCCCGTTTGTATTGCAAGCCAACACTGACACACTCATCAAAAGTCAAGCCGCTCACGCCTTCTGCCCAGACGATCCTCACACTCTGACCAGGGGCAAGCGTATATGGTCCGTAACCCATTCCATGCGACCAGCCGCCCGGGGCGCCGACGCCGATATTGCCCATGATCGTCTGCTCTGAGAATTTCCCGGCGGGATCAACAAGCCACGCGTGGCGAGGAGCGTGTCCTTCCGTCATTTTTGCATATTCACCCGCGATTGCAGCAGTATTGAATTGCGTGTTTGCGTTGTTCTGCGTGATCGGTTCATCCGATCCGAGAAAACTTGTTGTCGATGGTTCATTGGGGTCGTCGGTACGGTCTGTCGCAGATTTGTCGGCGTATATCGCTCCGTTTCCGGCGAACTGGGCGGCGCCGAGTCGCCAGTTTGTATCTGCTGCCTGGATGAAGGTCGATACTCCCGTGATCCCTGTTGAACTGAAGATGGGAGCGCCGATGTTGTCAAACGTCGCTGCATTCGGTGAACTCCCTGCCGTTGGCCGATTGGCTGCTGTATGGAGTCCAAGCCACGTGAACATGCACCTGACATCATTCTCCGATGCCGGGATCAGACTGTTCTTGATGTCTGCGGGATATCCACGGGCATCGTTCATGGAATTCATTCCCCATCGGGCGGAGTTGCTCACTTCATATCCCGGGCCGGGTCCTCCCGGAGCATATCGAAACTGCCAGTAGAACATCACGCCTGTCAGGGTTTTCGCGGTCAGACCGATATCAGGATTACCTGTGTTGGTGAATGTGTAGTCCATGATATGGTAGTTATCGTGATACTGCTGGCTGAAGGCGTAGATCTTCCGCTCAACCGTGATGCCGAGAATCGTCGTCACCCTGTTGATGATGAGTCGGTCCGACTTGATCGTGTCGCTCACGGCTTTGATCTCCTCGGGGTTGGCAAACGACGGGTTGCCGTCGACGAGCACGCGCGGCGGATCGAACTGGGCGTAGGCATCAAACGTCTTCGGAAAGAATTCATTGTCGCCTTTCCACCGTGGCCCGACGGCGATGACCTTAGGAGTCCAGGTGATCCCCTGCGCGTCAGTGAAATTGCTGGCGCCGATCCAGAAACCCTTTGCTGCCTGAGCATCGGTACGGTTGACCAACGCAGGCCAGCGCAAACCATATTGCTGCTCAAGGACGTTTCCTTCCTCTATCTCCCCGCCTTTTTCCGAATACCAGTTATGAAGCGATCCGACCTGGATCCACTTGGTCTGCCCCTGGGCCTGAGCCCGGTCGCTCATCATGAGCAGGAGTACCGGCGTCGCGAGGAGAAAGAAGCACTGCGTCGTTATCTTCATAAGCTTGTTCATAGGTTCCTCATTAGACTGATGCGCACTTCAAGAGATTACGCGTTTCTTCAATTTGGAAACGGCGCTAGAATAGGTCGAAGGACATTCTCAAGCCGAAGTAGAAATCGCGTGGATTAAGGAAGTTCCACCAATCCTGCGTCGGCATGTGGATGTACGCCTTGTCTTCTAGCACCTGGTCAACTTCGCCCTGATCGGCCTGCTTCCATGCGTTGTTCACCCAACGGTAGTATTGATGGCTTGAATGCTCATAGTAGATCGGGGTGGTATATTTGGTGGCAACCTCTGAGAGGTTCTTCGTGAATACCATCGGCTGGTAGGCGACGCCCTCTTTGCGGTAATTTCCCGGAGTGTCGTCACCCGGAATCTGTCCATAGTACACGTTGAATGATTCCGGCAGATGCAGCGATTTTAGATATCGGTCGTAGTCGGTCCCATCGACGAAACCAGATGTCGTGAGCTGCTTGATGTTCAAGACATTGTTGACGTCCATGAACAGCATGAGATTGACACGGTCGAACAACTGGAAGTTCTTGCTGAGCCGGATATCCATGCCGTAGGAATCGGCCCACTGAACATTGTTCGAAACGCCCGGGAATGATCCACCGCCCACCCATGTGAAGTAGAAGCCTGCGGACCACGAAGCGAGTACGCTGAGGCGCCAGTCGGCAAGAGGATTGATGCCGGCAAATTTCGGACCGAAATCCTGGGGTATGAAGAAATCGATGTTCGCGCGTGCATACGGTTGCGGGATAGGTTTGCTCTGAACAGGGTTCGTGCGCTCGTAATTTCTCTGGTCGACCGCGTTCTGGTAGTATCGGGCCCACCCGAAGCGTCCGCTCGTGCTCACCATGTACGTATAGTTCACGAAACCCTGAATCCAGTTTCCGCGGTTCTTCCTGAGAGTAATCTCGAAACCACGAACGTCTTCGTAGAGATTGCTCGTTGAAACGGTATAATCTGGCGTGTTATTGTAGCCTATGTAATTGACCAGAGTTCGCTCATTGCTGATATCCTTGTAGTAGGCGGCAACGCGCAAGAGGAACATGTCGAACAAATTGTTCTCAAATCCCAACTCGTACGCAACGGTTTTCTCCAGCGGGAGGTTGGGATCCGCAAGGCGGACGATATTCGATGTCGCGGTTTCGTGTCTGATCAGATACAGATTTTCCGGCTGTGGCATCGCGCGGAAGTGCCCGTAGTTGAAATAGAGTTTTGCATTCTCCGTGATTGGGAACGCCACATTCAAACGCGGCATTACGGTCGTGATGTACTTGGTCGGCTCCTTCTGGAGCAATGTGTCGATTCCGAACGACTGTGCGCCCTGGAAGGCCCTCGTGTAGGGATCGTAGACATACCACTCCCCGCCGGCGTGCGACATCGCAAACCGCAGCCCGGCGTCAATGACCATACCCTCGAATTCGAGCTTATCCTTCACGTAGGCTTCCAGCCTGGTGGGATATGTTTGCCACGATGAAAGCGATCGGCCAGAAGGAAGCACGAGGTCAATCGAGCCGTAGTTGACCGCGTTATCGGTGTAACCGAACTCGAAGCCGGCCTTGACCTCGTTGTACCGGTCGAGCTGGCTGACGATGTCGAATTTGAAAAGATACGAAGCGACCTTGCTGCTATCGCGCGCGTTACTCATACCAACCGCCATACGCATACCGTCGATACCTGACAAAGACCAAGTGCCCGGATTCGGGAAGAAGCCGTATGGTGCTTCGTCGAGATAGTAGTTGTTTCCAAACTTGTAGATTCGGGAAGTGTCCCGCGTCCTGCCCGGGTTGGTGCTGTACTGGGAGGAGAATCGCTGTGCGATTATTTCGTAGAAAGTAGTCGGGCTAATGACGTGCGAGAGTTTGGCGCCTACAATCTGGCGATTGACGCTGTTCGGTCCCCAGTAATCTGTCGTGAACAGGCGCGTGTCGATGTAGCTTACGCGGTTCATCGCGGCCCCCTGGGATGCTGCACTGCCAAAGCTTCCGTAGACCCCGGTTTGCTGGTTGTCTACGGCCTCATTGCGTCCGATAGTTCCTTCGACCATCAGTTTCATCGTATTGGAAAGATCGGAAGTCACTTTGACAGTCGTGCTGTAGTCGCTCGTGCCATCTCGTGAAAGTGGGACGGCGTACTGGCTATTGACACTGCGGAAAGACGAATAGAATCGCAAGTTGCCGAGGGCCTCGCCTCCGGGGACCGGTCCGCCGAATCCCAAATCGATATCGAAATCGGGCTTGGTGATGTCGAAGCTCTTTCTGTGCTGCCACTTCCACACTTCCTGGGCCCCAAGCGGTGTGAGGTCGTTGTTGGGATCAGTGTCAGAGAGGAGCGACTTTGAAACCGCGTTCCAACCGGTGAAGGAGGCATATTGCTCCTGCATCCAGGGATCCCACTTGCCGTTCTGCGTTCCTGTCCATGCAACCACATCATCGAGGAACGGGCGAACCCAGTACGAGTCAAAGCTATTGGGGGCTCTGCCGAAGTACTTCTTGGTCGGCGGGCTGACGCGCGCTTGCATACCGACGTTGTACCCCTTGGAGCTTCCCTCTTTCGTGACAACGTTGATCACACCCGAACGGATGTTGCCATACTCCGGGCTGAATCCGCCGGTCTGGATCTGGAATTCCTGTACGGCCAGAAGACTGATGGCGGTGTATGGCTGGTTGTTCCGTTCATCCCTCATCGTCAGACCGTCTGCCATGAATACCGTCTGTTCTGAGCCGCCGCCGCGGATTGTCAGTCCCTGCACTCCAGCTTCGAGTCCGATAACGCTCGCTACCTGGGACACAGGCAGGTTCTCAACTTCCCTGGCTGTGATGTTCGCCCGGCTGGCAGCCACGTCTCTTTCAACGACAGGGCGGGAGGCGATGATAACCACCTCCTGGCCCTGAATGACCTGTTCACCTAACCTGAATTCGAGTTGGGTGGTCTGGTTAATATTGACCCGGACGTCGGCCTGGGTGGAAGAAGCATACCCGAGAACGGACGCGCGTACCCGGTAGGTGCCCGGCGGAGCACTCAGAATTGTAAAAAATCCTTCGAAGTCGGACGCAGCACCATACATCGTGCCTTCCACGACGACGTTCGCACCAACAATTGGCTCTCCCGTCCGCGCATCAACTACTTTTCCTGCGATCTTGCCTGTTTGTGCGAAGGCTGTTGTCGCTGAAAAAAGGAGTGCAAGGCAAAGGAGGTATCTAACGGACTTCATATCATTATTCTCCTGATACGATTGTAAGATCGATAAGAGTAGAAGCCAAAACGGGGGGCATAATGAGAGTGATGCAGCATGAGTTCCACGCCTGCATGTTCGAATGGTAGCCTGTGAGAATATTGAGAAACTTCGTGAGTTTGTCAAGTCAAATGAGGTTGTCGCGTTACCATGTGCAGTTGCCACAATCGGAAATGAGTCCTGTAACCGTGCGCGGGTGGTTTGTCCGGCCTGAAAGCGGTGGGAGAAAGTAACGTGTGTGGCAAGCGATATCCTTGCGCGAGTTTGTTCGGATGGTCGAAGTGATTCTGCAAGATTAAAGAATCAACTGAAGCGGATGTGCCAGTATGCGGATCAGTTTCCTTCCACGTCAGTGGGACGACCTTCCTGAAGGGCTTCCTCGTATTTTTCTTTGTATCTCTTGATACCTTCTAAGAGCGCTTCAGCAATTCTTCTCTGTCCGTCTGCACTGCGCAGGTCTTTCTCCTCTTTTCTGTTGGAGAGATATCCCGTTTCTACGAGAACGTTTGGCATCGAAGCTCCAACCAGCACGTAGAAACCCGCCTGTTTGACGCCACTGTTTTGAATCTTGAGCAAATTTGCCATCGCCTCTGAGGCTTTCTCCGCAAATTCTTCGCTGTATCGCACAAACGCGCTCTGACGCATCGTCACAAGGATGAAGCTTTCCTCTGTCAGCTCCTGGTAGCGGTCTCTGTAATCTTCCTCAAATTTGATCGCATCGTTTTCCTTTTGCGCGATCCGAATTGCGCTTTCGGTCTTGCCTGGCCGGAGGATGTAGATCTCGAATCCGTTGGCGGACGAAGGCTTGTGCTCGGTCGAATTGCAATGAATACTAATGAAGAGCTTGCCGTTGGCATCGTTGGCAATCTTCGCCCTGTCACCGAGCTTGATAAATGTGTCATTCTTGCGTGTGTAAACGACCTTCACATCGCCAAGGTCTCGTTCGATGAGTCTGCCGAGCTTCAGAGCCACACCGAGCGCCACGTCCTTCTCCTGCGTCCCCGTCACACCGATGGTGCCGGGGTCTTTCCCCCCGTGACCGGCGTCGATCACAATGACGTCCAGCTTCGCACGGCTTCGCGCACGCTGCAGCTTGCCTTGAGTGTCTTCCTGGTTCTCAATCTGCTCCTGCTGCTTTTTCTTCTCAAGCTCTGCTTTCTGCAGGGCGGACCGCGTATGAAGTGCGATGAGAAGATTTGGGGTCTGATTGTCGATCATCGGGTCGACCAACACAATATCAGGCGAGACCTGGAACGTGAGCTGGACAGAGGTGGGCGACTGAAATACGAGCACACGACGAATGGCGTCGGCGGCTTTGAAGCGGCTCAGGGTCAGGGTGTCGGCCTTAGCGTCATTGACAGTCACGTACAGCCAGCCATCAGGGGAAAGAAAAGCGTCAAACGACCCGAGCTTTCGGCTGACTTTGATTGTAAGGAGATAGCCGTTGGTCCGGGGCTCAATGGCCAGTCCCGTTACGTCAAACCCGGGTTCCGGCACAACCGATTCCTTTGTGAGTGTGTGGGTCCCGGCATCAAGAGTAACGCCCATCGGAGAGAGTCGCTCAAGGAGGGGGACGAACTCGGATGCTGGAGCGTAGTACAGGCTGTCGAGAAAGAAAACACTCCTCGTCACCTGGTAGACGGAAGCAATGCTTGTGGCCACATCGGTGATAACGAGAAAGGGACTCTCTGCCGTGGCTTTGACTCGATGATTCGGAAGCCGCACCTCGATTTTCTTCCTCTCGGGACTAATGACCCATGGCAGAGAAAGCGCAGTCGCATAATCACGCACGGAGATGAACACTACACCGGAGCTGTCGTACCCGCGAACGGTGGCAGCCCGGTCTCCGAGCTGGACCCGGAGTGTGATTTTCTCGGGACGCGCAACGGAAAGGGCAGAGAACAGGAAAAGGATCAGGAGTGCTGCGAAAGAAACACGGGAAGGCGCGTTGGTCATCTATCGATAATTTACGAATTGCACGGGGAACGACAGATCGGCATCACGAAGCATCTGGATCACCTTTTGCAGATCGTCCTTGTCTTTACCGCTCACACGGACCTGGTCTTCCATGATAGCGGCCTGAACCCGGACTTTTGAATCTTTGATCATCTTCACAACGGCTCTGGCATCGTCTTTTCCAATCCCGACGACAATTGTGATTTCCTGCCGCACCGTCGCTCCAACTGCCGACTCCACAGATCCGTAGCGAAGAGCTTTGATCGACACACCCCTCTTGATGAGTTTTGATTGAAGAATATCGACGGCGCTCTTTAAATGGAATTCGTCGATCGTATGGAGGGTGATCTGCTTCTCGTTGGTGTTGAAATCGATCAGCGTCTTGGAATCTTTGAAATCGTATCGCTGGATGATCTCTTTTCGGGCTTGATTGAGGGCGTTGTCGACTTCCTGGAGATCAACTTGAGAGACGATGTCGAACGAGCTTTGCTGAGCCATGATTGTTAGTTCAGAATCTCAACAATGTTGCGTTCTGTGGTTACCCGAACCCGTACGCGAATGGAATCTCCATTTGTCGTGACAACTTTTCCGACCCCTGTGATGGTGCACTGGTCAGCCTCAACGCTCTCTATGAAATAACGTGCGTTGACGTTTTCGTTCATGGGAAAGACTTGCGACATCGTGATGCCGGCGAAACTCTTGCCACCTCCTCCCTGCACCGTAAGCTTCCAGTAATACGCGTTCGCTCGAGCGGCGAAGTTCCCCAGATCGACGATGATGGCATTTCGCGTAGCCTCAACGGTATTCGCGGAGAACATGCTTATACCGACATAGATGGCAATGCCGACAAGCATCGCGCCCAGAACGACGAGGAGGAGTTGAGTCTGTCCCATAGGTTAATCAACCGGATGCGAAGTGTAAACCCTGAAAGACAACTATCACACTCAGTACCATTTATTGGTCAAAATGTATGCCGCGGACTTCGCGCGTGGTGAAAACAGACTCCGAAGGAACGTACTGCTCTCGTGGGAATACGCCCCGCGACATAATGCTTTCGCCCGCAACGATTTGAGCGATAATCGCTATCGCGAACACTGTCGCTCAGCCTCTAAGGAAATATTGTCATTCTCGTCGAAAAAATCAATCATTTTACACTGAAATATTTGTCTCCGGTGATCCCAGACACGGGCTTTTTCGGTTTATTAGGAAGAACGCCATTCCTTGCATTCTTAGCCATTTTCCTCTTCGTGGCTCTGGGAAGAAGCCCCTGCTCATCAGGATGTTCGAACAGACCCAAGGGGGGAAAACGACTGTATCAGTCTCAGTCACTGGAGTACCATGAGTCACTGTACCATTTCGAAACACCACGGCTGGGGAGGTGGTCCCATTCCTGGGATCTTCCTTCCGTCACTTTCGAATGACTCCTGTTTCCATGCTCCAAAAGAGGAGATCGAGCTCATCGAGCGGAATCCCGGAACGCTCTGCAAAGCGCATGAACTGCTGTTCGATGGAAAGATATTTCTTGCGGGAGAGAGTCTTCGGAAGAGAGCGGATTGCACCCAGGCGTTTGAGGTTTCTCAGAATGTGGCGATCTAGGATCGCCAGCCCACCGTTCCTGCCCACGTTTCGGAGAAAGTGTGTCGCTTCTTTGTACCCCAACCCCTTGACGTTCTTCACAAGCCATTCCCGGAGCTCAAAGGGGGAAATGTCGGGTGTGATCGATCCGAGCACGATCGGGAACTCTTCCTTGAGCTTCACAAGATGATTCGACTTTGTCCTGTGAAATCGTATGTAGGTGCTGCGACTGCGAAGGATTGGTTCAGGATCGACGGGGAGCTCATGAAAGGAGAGTTCCCGCAGTTTGTCAACGACTCTCCCGGCGTTCTCGGCGCTTGTCTGCGGTGTCAGCAGACAGTACACAAGTTCATAGAAGTACTCCGATGGCTTCACGCGGCGAAATTCTCCAAGACGTCGTCGGATGGCTTTCCGCCTTGACGCGTGGAGTGACCGCATGTCAATCAACAGCTCTTCTCGCTCAGCTTTTGTCAAGGAGACTCTCAGTCAGGAAGTGATATTCTCGTTCGTCCCCGCAGCTTCATCAGTCCGTCGCGCTCAAGATTCTGAAGGAGCAAGAGGTACCATCGTCGATCCCGTTCGGTGTATTCTGGCATGATTCTCCGCGCCAGCGCGGAGGAAGTGATAGACCGGCCGGGCTTGAGATCTCGCAGGACTTCGATGGCTTTGCCGCGGTATATCCGGTTTGGAATTCCATGGCGACCGGGCTCGCGCCTCGGAGCGCGCGCTGCTCTCTGGCGCTTCATATGCGCGCTTGGACACAGTCTCTTGAGAGGGCAGAGCTCGCACCGTGGTATCGCTGCTATGCATATCGTTGCACCAAGGTCCATCAACGCCTGATTCCAGTCGTGCGTGTTCGTTCGCGGCAGATGATACTCGGCCAAGGCCCACATCTCCGTCGTTTTGAGGGTTGGCAGTCCTTTTCGTTGCGGGTACAGACGGCTCAGTACTCGCTTGATGTTTGTGTCCACGACCGGGACTCGTTGGCCGAAAGCGATGCATGCCACCGCGTGTGCTGTGTAGCGTCCGATGCCGGGAAGACTCTGTAGATCCTCGATGTTCTCAGGGAGCTTGCCGCCGAAGTCCTGTACAACTATCTTTGAGAGCTTCTGCAGACGCAGAGCCCGATTGTTGTAGCCCAACCCACGCCAGATCCTGATGACTTCGGATGTCCTTGCAGAGGCGAGTCGGTCCAGTGTGGGGAATTTCCTCAGAAATTCCGGGTATTTCGTTGAAACGCGGGCGACCTGGGTTTGCTGAAGCATGACTTCCGAGACGAGTATGCGATAGGGGTCCATTTCGTTTCGCCACGAAAGCGAACGGCCATTCTTACGGTACCATCGCAACAGCGCGGCAATAATCCTTGATTTTCGCCTTGTCATGTCTGACCGCCGTTTCACACCATTTGCTCCCGTCTGTGAGAGATCAATCTTCGGATCTTCAACCAGGGTGTTGGAATGTTCTGCTTCAATGTTTCGATGCACTTTCTCGGCGCTTCTGGCCTCTTGCGGTTCTCTCCTGGATCGCCTGTCAGAGAAATATCGCTTCACTCAATTGTGCGACAAAAGGCTTGTTTCCCTCGAGGATGTCGAGGGATCTCAACTCGTCAAGCGTGACCCATCGGATTTGTTCGAAGCGAAACGCGAGCAACAAACG
>JACVXU010000325.1 GCA_015661185.1 Bacteroidota bacterium | reverse complement strand
ATTGGACCTGATTGAAAACGAAATGATGTGGTGCTGTTGATCACGTTATCATAGTCGTATTCGATCTTTTCGGTCAGTCGGTGAGCAGAGACGCTAAGAGGTTTCGTCGTGTCGCCGAAGTAATAACCGTTGTACTTCAGGACAAGATAGAGAGCGTTGTACCGATCACTCTGTTGCACATCGTGGCTTGAGGGGATAGCCATTTGCATGTAGCTGCTGCCCGAGATGTTTCCGAAAACGGCATCAGTGTAGTTGCCCAGGAGAACAGTGCCGGTGCCGGAGGTCTGCACGGAGTCCAACATGACCGTCGAGAGCCTGACAGAAAATGTATCGATGATGCTCAAGGACGTTTGCGACTCAACAAACTGTCTTCCCAGGGAATATTCTCCGGGATTCTCCTTGCATGCATTGAGGAACATGCACGTGAAAGCCAGCATCAGGGGCCAGGCAACAGCAGAGCCGGCAGCTTCCTGGAATCGATGGTATATTCGGTGCGTCAAACCGGACCTTTCAGGGGATCAGTTGCCTGTCACAGGACTTACAGGTGACTCTGCCTTGTTGTTCGATTGCTGCTCGTCATTCGGCTTGAATCCCCACAGATCATCGAAATAGTAGCCGGAATTCATCCCTGTGGAGACGTATCCATAGTTCCCGATCGAAAAACCCACGGCCTCGGTACGGCCCACCGATTCAAATGAAGTCTTCGTGTTCCACAAATCGGACACCGGATCGTATTCCCACACGCGTGTTCCGGCACCCCCTTCACCTCCCGTCGCGATGTACCCTTTCCCGTTGATCGAAAACGCGACCTTGTTCATCCCCGTGATCTCAGAATAATCATTGTCGTAGCTTTCGTCTGAAACATTTGCTATGGATCTTTTCTTACTCCATTGGTCGCTCGACGGATCGTATTGCCACAAATCGTTTTCGTATACTCCGTTATTGATGCCGGTGCATACGTAGGCTTTCCCGTCGATGACCAGTGCAATGGCACCGCGCCGTTTTGCCCCTCCAATACTTACCTTTTGAGTCCAGCGGTTCGCTGCAGGATCATATTCCCAAAGATCTTTCTGGTAATTACCGTCGTCTCCGGTGCCAACGTATCCCTTGCTCCCGATCGAAAAAGCAATGGCTTCATAGCGAGCGGTTCCCCCAAAATCCGAGATGCGAGTCCATGTGTCGGTTTCAGAGTCGTACTGATAGAAGTCCTTGAGCCTTTGTGATCCATCATAACCGGTTCCCACGTATCCTTTGGAGCCTATGCTGAAACCCACTGCCCCATTTCGTGCCGCACCCGGAAAATCAGCTTTCCGCTTCCAATTGTTGGTTGTCTGATCATACTCCCAGAAATCGTTCAGTCTGTCCTTGCCATCGTATCCGGTCGCCACATACGCCTTCGTCCCAATAACAAAGGAAACTGCGCTGGATCGTGGCAGGCCCTCGAAATCGGAGAGTTTTATCCAGTCCCCGGTGACGTCGTCACTGGCGCTACTGCTGCTGTTCTTGCACCCAGGCGACGACGGGAGAAGAAAAGCCAGGCAGAGGAAGAATACGGTTGTTGTCCAAGTCGAATATTCATCTGACGTTCTGTGCATGAGAGACTCTCACTATGATTGAGAAGATTCGTTTTTTGACTCCAAGTTTGATCGGAAGATTTGTTCTTGAAACTTTCGATTAATATACGGTGCACCAAGTATCCACGAGTTAAGAAGAAGACAAACCGATGCTAAGGACGTTAAAAACCTGTCAAGAGTGTTAACATTGTGGTGGACTCGCTGTGAGGCAAATGTCCTCGAAGCCAGGCAGACAAGCATGATCCGTAAGACCAACAACGCGCGCAGGGGCATGGTTATAACGAGTCCAGCGAAAGAACGAGTTGATCCACGCAATGCCTTGTATCAAATCGCTTGAGAGCCTCCTGGCGCGCACGTTTTGACAGCAGATCCCTGAGGGAAGCATCCTTAAGCATTCGAACAACTGCCATCGCCAACGCTCGTTCATCGCGGGGCGGAATGAGCAGCCCGTCAAGACCATCATCAACGATTTCCGGAACTCCGCCGCAGCTTGTCGCAATGATTGGTTTCTCCATAGACATAGCTTCGATAAGAACGAGCCCAAAGGTCTCACAGTAGGAAGGCATCACAAATACGTCAATCGCTGCCATGAATTCCGGGACATTATCGGTGAAGGGCAAAAACCGGACACGGCTCTCTATGCCAAGTTCGTAACACGCCTCAACAAGATGCTTCCTAAAACCTTCTTCCCCTCGTGTTTCCTCCCCAGCGATGACATAGAATACTTCCGGGCAGTGTTTCAGAACCAAAGGCATCGAACGAAGAAACTCTTCCTGCCCCTTCTGACGATCGAGCCGTCCCAGCACACCAACGATCTGAGGTACCAGTGGCAGGCCGTATCGCTGCCTGGCCTCATGTTGTGTGAACAACGTCGGATCGAACAAATGCGTATCTCGGCCAAGCGGAACCACCCGGATAATACTTTCAGGAACACGGGTGTGCTTTAGTACTTCTTGCTTCATCCGCTCGGTTAGCGAAATCCACAATGATAGTCGTGAGTACATCCACGAATGAACTGCATCACGCTTGTCGACGTTGGATTGCATTTGCTGATAGAAGACAACTCTTACTGTTCTGTAAAGGAGTTGCGCTCCTGTCACAACGCTAATGTCCTTCGACTGCATAACAACTACGATGTCTGTCGAATGAGCCATAAGAATTTTCGCCAACCGAATCGATGCCAGAGGATCTCCGTACCGTAATTTAGGATTGAGAAATTCTGTCTGGACCCCGCTTTGGATTGACTCACGTGACAACGGAGTATCCGTGGGAACAACGAGGGTGCAATCTGCCCCCCGCATCTTGAACTCCCGAGCGAGTTGGATCGCGGTAAGCTCCAGGCCTCCCAACGCGTGGGAGATGCAAACAATCGCAACATGGTTGTGTTTCGAAAAGGGCATTCTGTCGCTCACGGCTCCACCTCCTCTTTCCTCCAAAAAGACTGAACCGGTGCTGATATTCAGTCTAGTATCCAGTGATCCTCTGGAAATCCAAACTCTTTATGAATGGAGCACCATCTACTTCGCAGCAGATGCTATCTCCGTTGCCAATACTGTACGGGTCCACAACTTCAGAGATTGGACCTGTTCCCCTCCGAGAGGTCCCATTCCAGGGCGGCCACCGCCTGGCGGTCCACCCATTCCCCCACCTCCGGGAGGCATTCCACCTCCACCCGGAGGCATGCCGCCTCCACCTGGTGCCCCTCCCATCTGCTCTTTCATCTTTTCCAAATTGGGTTCAGTCGTCTCAAAACCAATGCCTATGGCTTCGTTGTTGCCTATGCCGATGGCATAGGGATGGTTTGCCGATCTCCGCAGGGGTACTTTCAGTTCATAGACAAGAAATCCCTGGTGATTGTTACCAAGCTTCGCCTCGATGCCCTGCACATGCACCAGGAGAACCCTCTCGCGGTCTTTTTCCCCGGGCCCTATGATTTCAAGCTCACGTTGCGTTTGCTCCATTGACTTCAACGCTTCCTCCGGATCCGTCTGTTTTTCCCTCCCTCTGGATCAAACCACACGGTGAATCCCGATGCCATCATCTGCATCTTCGTTTGGCGGTCCATCGCGATGACACATGTGTATAAGTACTCGCTGTCGTTTCGAATACCGAGCGAGACGTTTGAACCTTTGATGTAGGCGGTCGTGCCCTGCCAGTCCGCATCTGAGCCATCGACGAGAATTTCACGATCGCGCCACACGCTTGAGAGTTGGAGCGCGCTACTGCAACCGCTCGTCGCTATGACGACGCCAACTAGAACAATCAGGACAAGTCGGACAGGGAGGCCGATGAGAACTTCATTCGGGCATCGTTGCCCATAGAACGATGTTGTTGTGCAGTGCATCGAAGCGTTCCTCTCTTTTGATGTAAACCGCGAAGCGTACCGCGGCAACGCACTCGTTGTTCTGGCGGTACTGAGCTAGTCCTGATTCCAACCTCCTTCAGCCCGGACTTGCGAATTGTTGATCTGAAGAACCACGAGTTTCAATGATCTGAATCCTTCGATTGAGTTTCTCATTTGTGGAAGATGTTTGAGCGGAAAGAAGAGTTCAAGGACCCTCTTCAAAGGTCCTAAACCGACCCGGCTGCCCGCTCCGTACGGTGAACCTGGGCGAGGTGCTTGCCGTTGAACAGGGTGCTGCACAATCCGAATCGGCTCGACCTGGTTCCGATGTTCATCTTCCACGAAGAAAACCCAGCGGTCGGCTTCCAAGTAATCCTCCGCGAGAAACGTCTGAATGTCTACATAGACCAGGACACAACCGTCTATGCTGTGGCGTTTGAGATAGATTGCACGATAGGCATTGAAGCTGGTTGAATCTATGCCCGCGAGACCCGCGAATTCCTTGATCCCCGCCTCAACGAGTGCAGAGTCCATTAACGTCGCTTGCACCGTCAGCGGAAACCCGCCGTCGCCTCGATCTCCACCCGGCATCGGAAATGAACCAAGCCTCCGCGACGACCCCGGCCCAAGAACAAAGGTGTTTTTCTTCCACGCCGCCTCGAACGAGTTGCTGAACAAGGGGATGGCAACTTCCTCTTGTTCTTCAGCGAGACGATATCCTCCGGCTGGCGCGCACCCCTGATATGCAAAACCAATCATCAGCTCTGAAAGGGCCAACAGGAATAACAGTGCAAAATGCTCACTCTGAGTCCTACTGTACTTGAGCAAGCCCCACCTCCAGCCAGATCTCTTTTTTCAGTGGCTCTCGAGAACCTCCAGGGCCAAATCCGCCTGGAGAGCCGCTACGACCGGTAAGTCCAGGCTGACTCATCGACACCGCACCTTCCAAATCACCACCAAGTGACAAATCACGCCTCGACTCGCTCAGTCCCACTCCGATTCCCACAATTCGCCCGGGTTGGATGCTGCTGAAATTTGAGAAGAGCTTCCCGATCTGCAGAGGTATGCGAGCTTCGAACGAAACCAGCCCCCCTTCATGTGCAATCGCAACTGAAAATCCTTCGACGTTTCCAGGGAGGAAAACGCGGGATTCAACTGATTTCCTGTTGATGACGAGAACCCCTCTGGCCATTTCCTCCGCCTTCTCTCGAGCTCTCGCCTTCTGTTCCACAGTTAAGCTTTCATAGAAAAGCCCTCGATTGAGGTTCGCACTCTCGGTTCTTGAAGCGGGGAAGTGAATCTCGAGACCCTTTCGGCGTCCTCCCTCCGGGTCAAGCCAGATAACAAGCCCGGATTGACCGACCATTCGCTGGAAAGTGGCGTTGGCTAAGCGGCCGGCGAGATAAAGAAACAACGTGTCGTTCCCCACACCAACTGACACCTCCAGATCCTCAAAAACCACCAGCGAAGCACTATTCCACTCCTCCAGATTCCCATCAATGGTCGGCGACCTTCGAGCCCAGTTGCTTTGAATCTGCTGGTCCGAGCAGCCTGTCAGCAGGATCAGGATAAGGGCGATGAAGAGATTCTTTGAAACCGTCATCTGCTCAACCTCGAGTAACCTTGCATGCTGGGAGAACACACTTTCAATTGCGAGACACCCCCCAAAGATTATTCAT
>JACVXU010000095.1 GCA_015661185.1 Bacteroidota bacterium | reverse complement strand
TGAATTGCTGCACATCGTATTCTGTTGTGGGTGTGCCGGCGTTGATTCGCTGCTTGATAAACCCGAACGTCAGGTCAACGATCTGCCTCAGATGCTTAGCGGTCATCATGTTGTCTCCCGCCTGCTCGTCGTCCCACGTGGATTCGAACCGAGACACGAGATTTGCTGATGAAACGACTTCCAGCCCTAGAGCGCGTACAAGCTCAACCGTACCCGCATCCACGTTCGAGACATATGGAATGTTGTTCATCGGCGAGTATTCCATCGCAATCTTTTTTGCACCACCCACAATCTTCTTCACTCCCTCCCGCAGCGACTGCCAACTGACATACAGGATTTTGTCGCCGGGGATCATGTCGAGGTTCCATTGCTCGATGTTGTGAACGAGTTTCTGCGGCGAGCCTGAGGCGGGGATGAAATAGAAGTACCGCCGCGTCTGCATGATGTGTGCCGGAAGATTTATGATGCGGGTGGCAAACACATTTGACCCGCGGAAGTTGTAGAACAACCAGCCATCGATCTTCTCCTGTTGAAGGGCTTCCTGTATCTGTTGAACTTTTTCGGGTCCGAGTGTTGCCATGGGAGCATCTCCAGAGGTGGTTAGAGTCAAACGCTTGGTGGACTGAATGTAGGAAAGATTGGAGGAGTAGGCAAGGCCGGAGAGCGAATCCTTCCTTGCGGTAGCTTCGGACAAAAAAAACCCGCGTCTATCAAGCGCGGGCTTTTTCACGAAGGACAAACCAGTGCTACTTCCCTACCGGTTCCGGCTCCAGCTCGCGCTTTGACGGCTCGTTGGGAACCAGCTTCTTTTCGGTCATACGGCGGCGTCGGCGGTACTTTGTCTCCACCTCCAATTGCGGCTCCGGCTGCTCTTCCTCGACATCGGGGTACGTGAAGATTTCATACTTGTAGTTGCGAAGGATGATGTCTTTTCCGTTCCGTCCGAGTACGTACTGCGGGAGCAAGGGGATTTTTCCGCCTCCCCCGGGCGCGTCGATGACGTAGTACGGGATGGCAAGACCCGATGTGTGTCCACGCAGCTTGTCCATGATCTCCAGTCCCTTTCGGACGGGAGTCCTGAAGTGGTTGGTGCCTTTGGTCAAATCTGCCTGGTAGATATAGTACGGACGGACGCGCATCTTCAGCAATTTCCGATGAAGCTCGAGCATCACGTCGGCGTCATCGTTGACCCCCTTCATCAAGACGGCTTGGTTCCCAACCGGACATCCTGCATCGGCAAGCATCGTACATGCTCTTTCCGCTTCCGGCGTGCATTCCCAGGGATGATTGAAATGGGTGTTGACGTAGATCGGATGATACTTCTTCAGCATCTTGCACAGCTTTGGCGTGATGCGCTGGGGAAGCACACACGGCATTTTCGTACCCAGACGGATGATCTCGACGTGAGGGATCGCACGCAGGCTCGACAACACCCGCTCAAGCACGTAATCGGTCACCATCAGAGGATCGCCGCCCGAGAGGACAACATCCCGCACCTCGGGGTGCGCTGCGATATAATCTACGCCATCCTGAATCCACTTCGAGTTAATCTTGGTGGAGTCGCTCACTTTGCGCTTTCTCGTGCAGAACCGGCAGTACATCGAGCACTGACTTGTCACGAGAAAGAGCACCCGGTCGGGGTAGCGATGCGTGATACTCGGGACCGGACTGTCAGCCTCTTCGTTGAGTGGATCATCCAGGGCGTTGCGATCTTCCAGCTCCGCTGCATCGGGAATGCACTGAAGCCAAATGGGATCACCGGGATAGCGGATCAAGCTGAGGTAATAGGGATTGACACGAATATGAAAGAGCTTGTTCAGCCGATCGGCGAGCTCTTTGTCAAATCCAAAGCGTTCGACAAGATCCTTACCGCTGTCCACACTCTGTCGCAACATCTCTTGCCAGAGTTCCATACAGGTTGTTGATCCTCCTTAGAGGTACTTGATGTACACCACGAGTCCGTCGCCTCGAGCATAGTAGTCGTTGATGCGCGACGCCTCGGTGTAGTGATTGTGCTCGTAAAACAATCGTGTCTTTTCGTACTTCGGCAGCGACGATGTCTCGGCGACGACCAGTTTGCCGCCGTGCTGCCTGATGTAGTCCTCGCTGTGACGTAGCAACTGCTTCCCAATTCCCTGACCGTGGACCTGCGGATCGACAGCGATCCAGTACAAATCGTACGTCGCTTCCGTCATGGGCGTGTGCCCGATACAATAGTACCCTCGCACGATGCCGCCCTCGTCCACCGATGTGCAAATCACGTAGTCATTCTGCCCCGGTTGCCCGGCGGCGATCTCCATCAACTCGCGTGCTACAGCGACTTCCTCAGGCCGGAACACGTCCGTCGCTTTCACAATCTCAACCAGCGGTTCGAGATCTTCCTTCTGAAACAAGCGAATCGTCATGGCAGACACTACGGTGTACGCTCCAGAGCGTACTCGACGATCTTGTTGATGACCTCGTCAAACGAATATCCGGATGCCCGGGCCGAGCGAGCGAAGCCCGCATCATCGCTGATGTCCGGATTGGGGTTCACCTCGATGACGTACAAATTGTTGTTCTTGTCGAGACGCATGTCAATACGCGCATAGTCGCGGCATCCCATGATGCGATATGTCCTGAGGGCGATATCCTTCGCCTGGCGCTCGACATCGATCGGCACCTGTGCGGGACACACACCGACCGTCCCTTTGTATTCCTCCGTCCCCTCCATCCACTTCGCGGCGTAGGTTACGATGCGAGGAAGCTCGGGGGGAAGCCCCGAGAAATCGATTTCCGAGATCGGGAGAGTGATTGGCCGCCGGTTCCCTATGATGGCGACATTGAGCTCCCGGCCCTCGATGTACTCTTCGACAAGAGCAGGCTGGTCAAAATTCTGGAAAATGAAGCGGACGCGCTTCCGCAGCGCGGCAAAATTGTCGACCACCGAACCGTTGTCGATCCCGACACTGGCATCTTCCAACGAGGGCTTGGCGATCACAGGGAACCGAAGTTCGAACTCGTCTTCGACAATTTCGTTCGCGTTCTTGTAGAGCGTAAACCGGGGGATGCGGATCTTGTGAAAGCTGAGGACCTGCTTCGTCCGAACCTTGTTCTGGCAGATGCCCAGCGTGAATGCGCTGGCACCCGTGTAGGGGATTCCCATCAACTCGTAGACGCCCGCGACGAACATTTCATGAGTTGCTTCATCGCCGACCGATTCACACAGATTGAAAATAAGATCAGGTTCTTTTTCTTCGATGAACTGGATCAGGCGCTTGATGTCGCTGTTCATATTGAAGAGCGACGTCTTGTACCCGTTCTTCTGAAGAGCTTCCTGAACATGTCCACGTTCTTCAAGGACACCGACTTCCGAGAGATCGACTGCCGACGGTTGAGCACCCGACAGCACTTGCGAACGAGTAACGTTTGCTTCGATCTTCCCCATCTCGGAAATGAACTTCCTTCCAGTAGAGGTTTCGACCGTCGGCTCATTGAATACAACAGAAACGTGTATCTTTTTTCGCATACTCTCTCTTGCGCTAGTGTGATCCAGAAGCAGCTTTATGATTCAGTGACAATGGTTTAGGCGATTCCATATCGCACGATTGCTGCATCCAATACAGCGTTAAGTATTGCGTTGTAAGAAAATCCAGCTTTTCGCGCAGCCATCGGATAGCACGAATGATCATCAGGATTCGGCAATATCCCCGGAAGAGGATTTAGTTCTATCACATTGGGTATTCCGTTTTCATCAAGCCGTAAGTCCATCCGTGTCCAATCGCGGCATCTCAAGGCATGGAATGCATTTATGCAAATCTCCCTGATGCGACGTTCGAGATCGCTCTCGATATTCGCAGGGCAATCATACATTTCGACCGGGTGGTCACTCTGATCCCACACCCACTTCGCCTCATAAGAATAGAGAGGATTCACGTTCTTTGGGAGTTTGTCCAGACGAATTTCCACTATTGGGAATACAACCAGGGAAGGTCCATTTCCAAGCAGCGCTACGGTAAATTCTCTGCCCGGAAGGAATTTCTCCACCAGCGCGGGTTCTGCATAATCGCTTAAGACTCTCTGAACCTGATCCGCGAGTTCTTTGCGAGATCGAACAATGGAAGAATCCAAAATTCCTTTGCTCGATCCTTCATGCAAAGGCTTTACAACAGACGGGAACTCGACAGAGGTACGCACGAGCTCCTCAAGGGAAGAGATGACGTGAAATGCTGGTGTCGGGATGTTGTGGAAGGAGAGAATTTCTTTCGCGCGCGCCTTGTCGAGACATATGCCCAGCGTAACGGGATCGGAGCCCGTGTACGGAATGCCGAGCATTTCTAGAATGGCGGGGATCTGCGCTTCTCGGGAGGCTCCTCGTAATCCTTCCGCGACGTTGAACACAATGTCGGGTTGAACTTCGAGCAGTCGTTGGGGAGCGCTCTCAGTCGCTTCGATCATCGTCACGCTGTGTCGCTCCGCCAGAGCCGCCTTCACGGCGAGAATGGTTGTCTCGCTATCCCATTCTGCGTATGTGTCGTGTCTCGTCTCCTGAAGTTTCGTTCGTGTTGCTACTGCCACTCCACCCTCTCCGTTCCCTCCGCTCCGAGGATGATTCGAAACTTCATCCGCGTTTTCCTTCTTCATGTTGTAGACGAGCGCGACATTCAATCGCGGTAACAAGCAGGTTGATCAACCTTTCAATTGTGGGAGAACGACCTATCAATGAACGTGTATCGTTGATACAAATATAGTCTTTTAATCGTCGTTGTCAAGTCTGAGAGAGGTATTTCGCGCTTTCGACGCGCGATCTTCCTTGACACGATCGGGGGTGAGATCCTCATGAGAGACTCAAGACGAAGACGATCGAAGCATGTTCATGTCCGTCATGGAGCGACGCGAGGTCAACTCGATGATCGCCGGAGGAGCGTTGATCGGGAAGGAGTCGTTTGAACAAGAGGAAGGCAGGGGGAGCCGGTCAACCGACGTTGCCAAGCTCGAGGGCATCCTTGTAATGGTCTTCGAAGTGCTTCCGCAGTTGTCGATGGGATGGAGACCGCAGCTGGGGGTCTCGCTCGACCAGGAGAAACGCCTCTTTTCTGGCAATTGCGATGAGTTCCCCGTCCTCGACGAGGTTTGCGATCCGGAATTCCGGCACTCCGCTCTGCCGGATTCCAAAAATCTCCCCCGGGCCCCTGAGTCTCAGGTCAACTTCCGCAATCTTGAAGCCGTCTGATGTCTCGACCATCGTCTCCAACCGGGTCTGAGCGTACATTTTTTCCTTTTTCAGCTCGCCGGCCTCGAGTCCCTTCCGGTGAGCGTCAAACCAACCGTAGTTCGCAATAAGGATACAGTACGACTGATCGCCGCCCCTCCCCACCCGTCCGCGGAGCTGATGGAGCTGTGATAATCCAAATCGTTCGGCATTCTCAATGATCATGATGGTCGCATTGGGGACATCGATACCGACCTCGATCACGGTCGTGGAGACCAGAATCTGGATCTCCCGGGCCTTAAACTTCATCATGATCGAGTCCTTCTCCTCGGACTTCATGCGTCCGTGAAGCAGGCCAAGCGAGTACTCGGGAAAGACCTCGGTCCGGAGGTGCTCAAACTCCACCGTCGCCGCCTTCAGATCGACTTTCTCCGACTCCTCGATGAGAGGGAAAACAATGTAGGCCTGCCGGCCATGCCGAATCTCCTCCCTCACAAACTGGTACACCTTCTGCTTCTGGTCCTCCAATCGCACACCGGTCTTGATGGGTTTACGATTTGCAGGCATCTCGTCGATTACGGAGATGTCGAGATCTCCATAGACCGTCAAGGACAGAGTGCGCGGGATCGGCGTTGCCGTCATGACCAGAACGTCAGGGTTGAGCCCTTTCTCGCGCAGCGCGGCGCGCTGAAGAACTCCGAAACGGTGCTGCTCATCGATCACAACGAAACCAAGCCGCGCAAACTTGATGTTTTCTTCCAGGAGTGCATGCGTCCCCACAACAATCTGTGCCCGACCGCTCTGGATTTCTTCGCGGATGTCTTCGCGCAGCTTTTTCTTTTGTCCCCCGATGAGGAGGCGCATCGTCACCGGCAGTTTGTTCACGTAGCCCTCGAGCGTCCGGAAATGCTGTTCTGCCAGTATTTCTGTCGGGGCCATCATCGCTACCTGGTATCCGTTCTCGACTGCGACCAACATTGCGAAGAGCGCTACGATCGTCTTTCCGCTTCCGACATCCCCCTGCAATAATCGGTTCATCGGTTTTGACGAACGCATGTCATCGGCAATCTCATTCAGGACCCGGCGTTGCGCTTTCGTCAGCTCGAACGGCAATGAGGCCGCCAGTGTGCGGGCAAGTTCGCTCTTGAGGGAATACGTGATCCCTTTCTTTTCCTGGCCGAGGCGCCGCTTGCGGTACGCCAGCATGAGCTGGAGAAAAAAGAGCTCATCGAATTTCAACCGCCTGCGCGCTGCAGCGAGATCCTCCGGCCGCGCAGGAAAGTGAATCTGCTCGAGGGCTGCATGGCAACCAAGGAGATCTGCGCGTGAGCGAATCTCTTCAGGAAGGGTTTCTTCCACCGAATGAAGGTGGCTCTTCAGCGCGTTGCGGACAATTCGACGGAATCCCCGGCTGTCAAGTCCTACCTTCGTCAGGTCGGCCGTCGAGCTGTACTTCGGGATGATTGCCCCCGTGTTGAAGAGCTTCCCCCAGTCCGGCTCATCTTCTTCCTCCGCTCCCTTCAAACGATCGAACTCCGGGTGCGTGAACTGGATGCGGCCGAGTTTGTCGAGGCCGGGGTACGCCGAAACCGCGAGCAGTTCCCCCGGCTCGAATGCGTCCTTGAACCATTGCACACCTTTGAACCACACACACGGAAGGTGTCCCGTCTCATCCTCCAGCGTCAGGAAGAACACCAGCTGATGCGACCGTCGCGAACGGCGAAGTTCCTGGCGGTACACCTGGCCAATGACCGTCACAGGCTTCTCCGCGTCGACGTACTTCTTCAGGTCCCTGATGTGGACGATCTTGCTTCGATCGAGGTAATCAAAAGGAAAATTGTAGAGGAGGTCCCGGATGGAGCGGATGCCGGCGATCTCGAGGGCGGTCGCACGCTTCGGCCCGATGCCTTTGACATACTGCATCGGTGATTCTGTCCGGGGACGAGCCTTGGTGTCGAGTGTCGTCGGTGGCCGGTTCACGTTGTTCTTATTCACCTGGCGTGGATATAGTCATTTTTCTGATGTCGGGTAACGGGGAAGCGGAGCACGCTTGACTCCGAGAGATGGTTGTTCATGTATTCAGAAAGCTTGCCCATAGCCAAGTGCTCGCTCGCGCTGCGTCACGTCTCGTCGACGAAATGAATTTCGCTCTACTGCTGTAAAGCGAACTTCAGTTCGCTCGGGCTGCGTGCCCGGCTCAGCGGGTTAAGGCCGTCTAATCTCATCGCTACACCTCACTTGCCTTGAGCCGCCGGGAGATGTCATGGAGGGACGTCCAGCTCTCCATAAGCTCCGGGATGTATTCGGATGTGGCGAGATTATTTTGAGTACACAATCTTGCCGCCGACGACTGTCAGCTCGACACCCACCTGTTCGATCCTCACAGGATCAATCGTAAGGATGTCGTCAGTCAGAACCACGAGGTCCGCCAATTTTCCCGGCGTGATCGATCCTTTCTCACCTTCCTCAAACGCCGCATAGGCGCAGTTGACGGTATAGGCCTCGATCGCTTCCTGCACGGTGATTTTCTGTTCCGGGATCCACCCGTTGGGGTTGGCTCCGTCAGTCGTCCGACGGGTCACGGCGGCATAGATTCCGAGGATCGGGCTCAACGGACCAACGGTCCAGTCACTGCCGAAGCACATCTTCACACCGCTGTCAAGAAATGTCCGGAACGGATACGTCGTCTTGCATCGTTCATGACCGATGCGCTTCTCCGCCCAACGACCGTCGTCGATAGCGTGGTACGGCTGGACAGAGGCGATGACACCGAGTGTAGCGAAGCGCTGAAAATCTTTCGGAGCGATATGCTGGGCGTGCTCGTTGCGAAATCTCCTATCCCATCGCGGATTCGTCTTCGTGATCTTTTCGAACAGGTCGAGCAACAAGCTGTTCGCGCTGTCTCCAATGGCGTGTATCGAGAGTTGAAGCCCGGCCCGGTCTGCTCCCATCCCCCACTTCTCCAGCCGGCCATCAAGAACGACATCCATTGCCAGGCCGCGGGTGCCGGGATCCGAAGTAAACGGTTGAAAGAAGAGCGCTGTCGACGAACCGAGCGACCCGTCAGCGAATTCTTTTAAGGAACCAACACGCACCCAGTCGTCGCCAAACGGAACTTTGATCCCGACGGCGGCGAAATTTCCCCACTGGCTCAGTGGTATCCTGCAATGGAATCGCGCCGTCAGCTCTCCTTTGTCCCTCAGGATCTGGTACACCCGGACATCATTCCCCGACGAAACATCCTGGATGCTGGTCACGCCGAATTTTCGTGCCTCGGCGAGAGCCAGCTTCGCAGCTTCCAGCATCTCTGCTTCACCCGGATCGGGAACATGTCTGTACACCAGGTTCATCGCGGCATCCTTCAACACTCCGGTCGGTTCTCCGGTCTTTTTGTCGTGTACGATCGTCCCTCCCTGCGGGTCGGGCGTATTCTTGTCGATGCCTGCAAGCTTCAACGTATAGGAATTCGCAAGGGCCATGTGACCATCGTAGCGGTTGACAAACACGGGCGTCCGAGCTGTGGTACGATCGATCAGTTCTTTGGTCGGAAGATTGCCGCCCGGCCAGTTATCGTGATCCCAATCGCCCCCCGTTATCCAGCGAGTTGAGTACTTCTCTGCCCGAGCTTTGATAAGCGCGGCGAACTCTGCCTCACTCTTCGCGTAGCGCAGGTCCACGCTCTGAAGCTGAAATCCACCACTCATGAAATGCGTGTGGTTGTCAATGAACCCGGGGAGCATGAGTTTTCCCTTGAGATCGACAATCCTGGTCTGAGCTCCCGCGAATTTCCCTACCTCGTTGCCCGAGCCGATGGCGAGGATCCGGCCGGCCAGAACGGCCACCGCTTCAGCGCTTGGCTTCGCCTTGTCAACCGTCCAGACCTTCCCATTGACAAAAATGACGTCAGCGACTTGTGTTTGGCTCATGGCAGAAACGGCAAGGAGAATGGTGAAAAAGAGAAGGAGTAGACGCATGGGGATGCCTCATAAGAAAAAGACGTTCAGGTGAGGACTCAGGTGCGGCCAAAAGATAGCCAAAGACCGAGTGAAATTCAATGCTCTATGAGTCCGGAAATTGGGGGTTGACTTTCCAGTGCCATATTTCTAATTTCAAGTGCCAGCGAGTCAGCGGCACCGAACCTTTCCCATTGCACGCGAGGATCACATGAGTACCGTTACACCAAAATGGCAGATCTGGATATTGCTGATTCTTCTCGTGTCGGTGTCGATTCCCGCAATGGGCAACCCATCGGCCTTTCTTGCTCAGGGTGGCGGAACCAGCCGTACCAAACCGGCTCAGGAGGACTCTGTCGGCAGGGCAAGACTCTCAACCGTCACCGACGTGGCGAAGCGCGTTGACAGTCTGCAGTTTGTCGTCGTCTACAACGCAGAATTGCTACGACAGGATCTCGGCTCAAAGGTGATCTGGATCTATGTGATGCTGGGCGTGATGATCGTGGCAACTATGATGATGTTCGGAGCACTCAACCAGGCACAGCGACAACGCAAAGATCTGGAAGAAAGGGTCTTTGTTACCCTCGCCACGTCCGTAGCCAGCATGGAGGCAAAGATCAAACAGCTTGAATCAGAGATCGAATCACCCGCTCCCCCCCGGCGGTCTGCATCTCCCAGGAAGAAGAAAACATCCTGAATGTCGAGGTTTAGAACCCGAGAATCCATGCCGTAAAACAAAGAGTCCCGCTGAAGGTGAGGTTCGGCGGGACTTCCAATGTACAGATGCTCCGGTGAGGCGAGGAACCCGGAATCATCATGTCACTTTTTTGATGCAAGCTCCTTGAGCTCCTGGCGAGCTGCTGCAGCCAAATCGTTTCTCGGTGATTCTTTTAGCACGGCCTCAAACATGCTCTTTGCCTGGCGGCTCGCCCCAAACTGCCTGTAGACTTGTCCAAGCACGAAGTACGCGTCCGCTTTCAATTTTGATCCCTTCCAGTTCACCACCCGCTTCAAAGAAGCAGCAGCAAGATCAAACTGTCTCAAATGGTAGTGGCTTGCGCCGACCATGTAGTGATACTGGTCTTCCGCGTCCTTTGAGACTCCGCGCCGCAGCAATTCCTGAAATCCTTCGGCCGCCGCCTTGTAACGACCCGCGTTGTAGTGTTGGAGGACTTCCTCGTAGGCGGGCGAGGCAGGCAGTCCATCCTGCTTTGAGAGCTGGGCTGATGGTGCCTTCAATTCCTTTGAGGAATCAGCCTGCGCCCCCCGACGGGATGATTCGAGAAGTTGCAATTGCTCCGAGAGCGCTCCGATGCGTCGTTCCTGGTCTTTCTGACTGGTGAGCAGAGAGTCAGCCCTTTCCCCACCAGCAGGGGACTTCACGGCATCGCCGGCCTTCGATGGCTTCGGAACAACGGGCCGATCGATCGACTTCAACGGCTCAAAAAAACTCTCGTCGGGGTTTGTCGCCTGCCTCGAGCTTCTGCAACCGTTGACGACGGAACAAGCGGCAAGCAGGGACAGAATCACGACACAAAGGCGAGGCTTCAACAACATTGTACTGTGGACCATCATTCGACCACCGGAGTCTTCTTAGCCGCCGTCACGTAGCGCAGGACGACAAGGAAACCAGTCGCGAGAACGGCAGCGGTGATCCAATCCCCCGCACTCTGCTGCAGCCTGCGTACTGGTGGCTGAGGGGGAAGCCAACTGGCAGGGCGATAATCGCTCCACGCCACTTGTCGAACCGAGTCGACCGCGAATTCGCATCTGTTGTCGGAAGCATGTCGTCGATGCACCACTGGGCACCGTCAAAATATGTGTTCCCCCGCGGGAGGATTGCATCACGGATGACTCCGAGCGGCGGAATGAGCTGGCTGGCCGGTATATTCGCTGTCGTATCGTAGATCGTCGATATATTCCGAACGGGGGAATATGCATTGTGGATCCCGATTGATGCATTTGTCCAGTCAATCCGCATGTCCGTGGGAGAGATATTCTGGAGCTGAAACCGGATACCCGGGTTGTCCAGCCGGAACTGTATGATGAGTTGGTCATCGCGAAAGAGCAAGTCCTTCGACTTTTCCGGTGTGAACATTGAAATCGAATACCGGTATTTGTTTCCCAGGGTCGACTGAAGTCTCGACGAGGCGGTACACCCAACCAGCAGGAAGGCAGGAAACAACAGAATGAGGATTTGACGAACCATCGTTTCGCTTTTCCTTGAGATAGAAGCCCGGCTACTCGGCATACTCTTTTG
>JACVXU010000324.1 GCA_015661185.1 Bacteroidota bacterium | reverse complement strand
GAAATCTTTCATCTCATCGAACAAGAACGAGCCTTGTTGTTTTGGGGAAAACGGGAGGGTACACAAAGCGAGGCGGATCATGGACGGGACGCCGTAAGCCTCTATGTTCGCCTGCTGGAACAGTTTGAGGAGCGTCCGGAAAAACTTGAGGATAAGGCCCTTCTTGATTCCCGCATCACGGAGCTGGAGGAATCCGCGATCCTGGAGGAGCGAATCCTGGCAGAAGCCGGCAATCGAGTGGAATCCTATGCCGTTCCCCCATTACGGAAGCTCAGGGAATCGCTCGAACAGGGGGAGGCTTTTCTCCAGTATTTCCTGACGGAAGAAAGGGTCGTTGTTTTAGTATCGCGGAAAGAACGCTCAAAACTTTTTACGCTCGGCATGCGCGCCGGCGACCTCACGGCTTCGGTGAATATTTTTCGCGACCTCCTCCTGCGCGGCAGGGAAGCCCCCCGCGATACTCTTTGGAAATCGCCGGCCTCGTTCTTGTTTGAGATGCTGCTTGCTCCGCTCGAAAAGGCCGGATTGATCGTACACGGCGACAAGCTTATCGTTGTTCCGCATCGAATACTCCACGTGCTTCCTTTTCACGCGCTGATCGGCGGTAATTCTTCAGGCAGATCGATCTTCGTTGTGCAACAGTATACTGTTTCGACTGTTCCTTCAGCTACCTGGTTTGTTCAAACACGCAGCCATGCCCCGGTCACCATGCAGAGCCTTCTCGCGGCGGCTCCGCTCGCGGGTTCGCTTCCGTTTTCTGAGCAGGAGATTCAGAAAATCCCGACGGAACGGTTCTCATCGGTAAAAATCCTTTCAGAAAACGACGCGACTGTCGGTGAAATTGTACGATTATTTTCCCAGTTCGACATCGTTCATCTCGCAACTCATTCCCGGATGAATGTCCGGTATCCTTTGTACTCCTTCATCGAATGTTATGACGGACGGCTGGAGCTTCACGAGATTTTTCACCGTTCGGGACCGGCGCGACTGGTAGTCCTGAGCGGCTGTGAAAGCGGTGTCGGCCTTGGAATCTATGACCGCAAGTACACATCTGACGACATCGTGAGTTTTCCCCGCGCCTTCATTCAAAATGGCGTGCCCTCGGTTATAGCCTCGCTCTGGCTCGTCGAGGATGAGAGCGCAGCCAGGATCTTCGAGGAGTTTTATTCGGCGCTAAAGGCTCAAGAGAAACCGGCCTCCCTTGCCGGAGCCCTCGCTCTTGCACAGCGTCGTTTTTTGGCGAATTCAATCGAAAAAGGGCAGAGCGCGCACCCTTTCTCGTGGGCCTCCTTCTACCTCTTCGGCGACGACCGGTAACTCTGCCCGCCAGTGGCGCTGCCCTCGTGTCCGTTAGTTATTTTTAAGCGTTCCCCCCAATTTCACGGGTTCGATTCCAGCAAAGCTAGTTGCAACTGCCTCATTCGCTGTATGCTTTCCAAAAAATATCATACAAGGAGATTTGCCATGAAGAATACACAATACCAGATTGCTCAGACTTGCTGGGAAACATTGCGCGACACGGCGCAGACCACAATGAAGGACTCGTTCATCACGGCGCTCGTGATGATAATTCTGCTAACAACATTTACTCCTAGAGCACATGGCCAGGCTTCGACGACCATCCTGCCACAAATTTCTGGATCGATCAGATTCCTTCCAGAACTTGGGATATTGGATGCAGCTCACGTTGGGACGGCGGTACAGTCGACGTATTTTAAAACCACTAACGTAAACCGTGAATTCCGTCGTGGATTTATTGAGTTCGCGATACCCCCGATCCAAGGCCAGATCCTTGAGGCCAAGCTCATCCTGAGAGAAAATCGGGGCACGAGTTCCACTCCAGTGCCACCCGACGTTCACGAGCTTTCTTACTATCCAGCGGATTTGATCGTCAACACTGATGACTTTAACAGACCGACGACCTTTCTTGTCTCCTTCGAGACTGACGTCAACTTGAGCACCGAAACGTTTTCTTTTGACATCACCAGTCTGATCACTCAGTTCGTGGGCAGCAGTCTTGGGTTTCGGATAAAGTTGGCCATTGACCCAACGTTCAACGGTTTTGGAGGATTTGGCTCAGGTTTTGGAGAGCTTGGGAACAACACTTCTTTCCCACGCATCAGAGTAGTCACGGACGTCGATCCCGGTACGATTTCGGGATCGGTACTTGTCGGACCGTCCGGTCTGGCAAACGTCACCGTCAAGCTCTTAGATAACAGCGGCAAACTGGTGATTGGGGTTGACGACGAGAGCACCGACGCCAATGGTCAATACAGCTTTGACGATCTTTATCCCGACGATTACCGGGTGATGATCGTAGAACCGCTGGGTTATTTCTCGGACGGAAATCCCAAACAGACGAGTCTCGATCCCGGCGGCACCAATCAGGTGAACTTTGCACTCACGCCCGTCACCGTCACGAACAATGGCAGAGGTATGGGATACTGGAAACATCAGTTTGATGTATACATCAGGAACAGAGGGAATGCTGAGGAGTCGCAGTTACAATTGAATCAGTATATCAGCAGAGTGCATCAGTACTACACGCCTCACTTCAACGTTTTTAGCGATGTTTTCAGTGATCCTATTACTACGTTCTCCCAGTGGCAGGCAGTGCTTTCAGCCCCAAACAATGCGACCATGCTGGATAAAGCACTACAGCAGCTCGCTGCCCTTGTCATGAATTTCACGTCGCTTAAGATCGGCCAGGGCGTTGTGGTCACAGGCGATGGGCGGACTGCCGGTGACGTGCTGACCTACGTGTCAACCCTCGTCACGGGAGGCGACGCTTCGAAGTATGAGCAGGCGAAGAATCTCGCCGAACAGGTATGCACCCAACAGACGATTGCATCTGGTGTGGTCCCTGCGGGCAACGTGCTGTATAAAGGTGGTTCAAGACAGCAGGTCAACTGGAACTTCGACAACGTCCCGGCAGAATTCTCTCTTCTACAGAACTATCCCAACCCGTTCAATCCGTCAACAACGATCCAGTTTATGCTCGCCGAGGATCGAAAAGCAACGCTCAAGGTTTTCAACATCTTAGGGCAGGAAGTGGCGACGTTGTTTGACGGTGAAGCGCAGGCGGGGAGAGTGCAACACGTGAAATTCGATGCGTCGCAGCTCCCGAGTGGGTTATATGTTGCGAAATTAGAAGCCGGCAAACAGCAGATGATGCGCAAGATGATGCTGTTGAAATAGCCCCACACATATCTGTCACTCCCGCGGATTTTAAGCCTGCCTACCGAGCGGTCTGGCGGGGAGGGGAGTAGAGGAGTGTGAGAGGGGATGAAGGGGTGTGTTGCTTCTGAAAATGCAAAAAAAAACATAAAAGTACACACCCCTCGAGACAACACAATGAATTTATCCCCTCTCGCGATAGCTCAATACCAACGCTGCAGAGGGGACTATAAATGGAAGTAGTCAGCCCCGGAGAACACGATGCATAATTCCTTTTCCGGTCTTGCAAAAATCTTGTCGTGGATGATCACGGCCTTGCTCTGGGCTGTGCTTTTCACTCCGCTTATTATTTCCAGGGAGACGTTGTTTCCTTTCCAGACAGGAAAAGGGATCGCGTTCCGGGTTCTTGTGGAAATCGCAGCTTTCTTGTACGGGTGGCTTGTTTTGATTGAGCCAAGAGCGCGCCCGAAAC
>JACVXU010000323.1 GCA_015661185.1 Bacteroidota bacterium | reverse complement strand
TCGAACGCCTGGCCTACAGCTCCGGAGGCTGTCGCTCTATCCAGCTGAGCTACGGGCGCGGGTGATGCAGATCCCGTTTCGCTTCGCTCAACGGGATTCTCAAAATGGCAGCTGCTCGCAGAAACCGCTAGCAGGCCATTTTGGAAGCTACGGGCGCGGTGAGATCGACTGTTATCGATTTTCGCTTGAGCTGGGTTTTGGCCCGCGGCTCCAAGCGTAGCGAACAAATGAAGCTTGAGGTGAAAGATACGAAAGAAACATACACATCGCAAGAGTATCGAAGGTCCGAGATGATTCAAAACACCCGTGATTTCCACGGTCTATTGTCTGAGCGCTGCGGCATCTGCTCCTTGCCCTCGAAGAAGGATTCACTCAGATATCTGGCAGTTTTTGAGACGCCTTCCTCACCCATAAGAGCGACGATGGTCGCACTCCCATCCCCGCCAGGTCACGACTGAGACATTCAACATATTGGTCTCGGAAACCGACTCGGGCGTGATTGATTTGTGATTCTTCACGCTCGTGAACTTTGAGCTCTCCCCAGTAACCGGCACCTGTCTGAAAGTCCAACCTGAGATGAGGCCACTCCTCAAAGAACAAGCCCACGCAACATCTGCGTGGGCTCATCAATTCTGGTTGGGGTACTAGATGAACCGCGCTACACCGCCGGGAGCGCCTTTTTCACGATTCCTACAAAATCATCCACATCGAACGGCTTGCTTACATACGCAGTGGCCCCCAAAGTCTTTGCTCGCTGCTGACCCAGCCGATCGTCCATAGCGGTGAGAAAGATGAAAGGAACAATCCTATTGGTTTGAGTTCTCTTCAACTGTTCAAACATCGTAAATCCATCCATGTTCTCCATCCTAACGTCGGAGATAACGAGATCTGGAGAGTATGACGTGTACGCCTTCAGGGCTTCTTCAGCACTCGGCATTTTTTTTACCGCAAAACCTTCGTCCTGCAGTATGGTGGCCATAATATTGATGAGTTGATCCTCATCATCGACGAGCAGGATTTTTTTCATCGAAACACCATTGGGAGTGGTAGGTTTCTGTCTATCGCGGGAATGTTCTTTCCATCGCTTGAGGATAGTTTAACGGTCTAGGTGGCGACAAGCTATGATGGGAAGCACAAGAAGAATGGTGTCCAAATATCGGCAGATCTGGGCGGGATTGGTCACAAATGGAAAAGGCTCGGAGAACTCCCGAGCCTTTTCTGCCAGAATGCTGGCTGAACATCAGCTATTTTGGATTTGTCTGCCTGGGGAGGCTGGTATCCGCCACTGCTTTCTGACTCTTCTTAAGAGCTTCAAGTTCGGCCTTCTTAGCCCCGACGAACTCCTTTACCCCTCCCATTGTGCCGTACGTGCGCTCGATGCGTTGCAGCAAGTCCACCGCCTTATCAAACTCTCCAACTCCTTCGTAAGCCTGGAAAAGAAGCATAATCGGACTATACTGAGTAAGAGGTTCTGAAGGCCCAGATTCAACGCTCTGGCTCAATTCCTGCACGATCTCGGTCAGGACCTCCCGGTACTTCTGCGTGTTCCCCGCCATGTTGTAGAGCATCGCCAGATCGGACTTGAGCCGGTAGTCCATTGGATGGATACGGCGAGGTACGACCTGTTCCATCCTATCAAGCACTGCGCTGACTTCCTGAGGCTTGTTCTTGGCGTTCGACAGATACATTGCGAGTGCGTAGAACGGCTGTCTATAGCTGCTGATCATCCGCCGCTGGTTCTCGTCAAAGCGAATCGTTGAATCCTGCAACCCACGCCAGAGAGCGCCGTAGGATGGCTCCTTCGACGCCACCTTCACATCCGTGAAGAGATGAGCGCGAGTTCTCTCCTCGTTCACCGCTGCCCAGTACGCCTGTCGCCGCTGTGGGACAAGCTTGTATGCCAATCCTTGAAGCTCCACATAGTCTCTTAAGCCGATCCTGCTATCGTCCCCGCCGGCCGTGATGGCAAAATAGATCGGGCGCCGCCAGTTCGAGGTCCGGACAATATCGAACACGAGGATGTCCTGGACACGGAGTGCACTCACGTTTCCAAATTGGAGAGTCGCCGGCATCACGAACTTCATCGTGTCGACGATGGTCGTGCTCCTGGGATCGTTGTTGTCCGGAGAATTCCATCCATCCATTGCGAAGCGCGGCACCGGAATTTGCACCAACTGGGTCTTGTATATCATCGGCTGGATACCATCAATCTGGTCATCCGGGATGCTGATCGGGACCGGCTTTGCGCCATACGGGCTGTTGTGTTTGAGCTGCTTGATATACCAATCGGTATTCGCCAGGCTGAGGTTGACAACGCGAACGTCCCGGCGGACACCTTCGACATCCTGCAGATACCAAAGCGGGAAAGTATCATTGTCGCCTGCAGTGATGAGAACGGCGTCTTTCTCCACACTCTGAAGAAGATTGTACGAGTAATCCCACGCGAGGTAGTGTCCGGTACGAGACATCGGCTGAGCGTTCGTGCGGAGCATATTTCCGGGGACCAGGATCAAGAGGAGGGCAAACGCGCCAGAGGCAACCATTGTCAGGTTCTTCCCTTCCAGGCGCTCCCGCAAAAAATCCATGATCGCCAGGACCCCAAGTCCGATCCAAAGACAGAAGCAGAAAACGGAATAAACGAAGAAGTAGTCACGTTCCCTGGGTTGTTGTTCCTGCATATTGAAATAGAACGCAAGTGCGAACCCCGCCAGGAGGAAAAAGACTGTCATTATGAAGGCCATCTTCTGGTCCTTCTTCCAGTGGTAGAATAACCCAAGCAGTCCGATGATGAGCGGAATCCCGTAGAGCTGGGAGAACCGTATTCCAGCGTCCTGCCAATCTGCCTCCTTTCCGATGAAATTCCATCCCATGTACCTCAAGTACATGTGCTTGATTTGATACTCCCAGAGGTAGTCGAGATCGCTCTTGTATTTCTTAAAATTCTCAACCTTGTCAGGCTCGAGTGAGAACCGACGGTTCATCAGCGGCGTCTCGCCGTACTGATCCCGCTCGAGGTACGAAACGAGCCGCTTGAGGTTGCTCGGATCGTTTTCATTCATCGGGGTATCGGCATTTGCCCGTATGAAGGTCACGAGATACGTCGAATACCCGAGGACGATAAACAGGAATGCAAGTGAGCCAATGTTGAGAATCCGATTGTTCTTCCTGGTCGAATATCGCACGAGGTAGAGGGCAGCCAGGATAGCGGCTATAGCGACCGCAATCCACAGATTGCTCTTGATGCCAAACACGTCCGCGTCAAGCATCGACGGGAACCATTTCACTATCCCTGGATATGCTGTGAAGAAAATAAGAGATGCAACGATACCGAATTTCAAGACATCAGTCGAGAACAAGAACTCCTTCAGAGACTTTTGATAGAAACGGAAGTAGACCAGGAGAATCGCGACGAAGAATCCAAGCAGCCCGTGGATGTGCACGCCCACCGTGAGGCCGACAAGGAATGTGATGAGCAGAAGATACAGGTCGCTGTGCCTGTCTTCGGCCTTCTCGTACCAGAGCAGGACAAGCCAGATGGTGAGCGCTGTAAACAGGAGGCTTGTGTTCCTTGTTTCCACCTCGATGGAATTAAACCAAAACGTGGTGCTGAAAGTCAACGCCAGTGCGCCGATCGCCGCTGAGCCATAGAGCGAAAGCGCTTCA
>JACVXU010000322.1 GCA_015661185.1 Bacteroidota bacterium | reverse complement strand
GTTCACCGGTATTACAAGATTGTTGCCATGTACGGAATTGTCCCGGTCAAGCCAGTAGACATACCATCGATTCTCGGGGTCCCAGAAGCCCCCGTTGTCTGTTGTCATGTTGAACGTTTTCTTCAAACTCAGAGAGGAATCACGATACGATCTAGCGCGCGATGAATCCCCCAGGAGTTCTTCCACTTCGGACCAGAGGGTAAGGGCATAGTACAGCTTGGCGTTAACGAACGCGTTCCTGTGAGAAGCCCAGATGACATCGATCCAGTCGCTCCCCAGCTTCTGCATGTGGCTGTCGGTCATCATCTCGACGAGACCGTCCCCGTCGGTGTCCCGGTTCAACAGAAACCCGAGCGCCTGCTCACACGCCTCCTTTTGTCCGTCAGCGACATTCGTTACGTAGTCGCAGTTGGAGTCAAGCAGGCACCCCCATTGTGCCTCGTAGAACCCAAGCGCATCGCATGTACCCGGCATGGCGTCTTCACACGTGTAGGCCCACCGCGCCTTGACTCTCCCCTCTGACCCAATTGCATGATCCCGGTAATAATCCAGCGTCTGTTTGTACGAGTTCAGGTACTCATCGCCATCCAGAGGGAGTCCGATCTGGGCGATGAACTGTTCGTGCAAACAGACAGGGCCAAACGGAGTACGCCAACTGTTCGAGCCGTGGAGATTCCGGTCAATCACACCAATGCGTGCAACTGTATTCATCAACGTCCCCATTGCTTTCTTATCGAAGTGCTTGATCGTTCCCCTGTCATACTCTGCATTGTAATCGATGGCCGTCAATTCGTACTCGACGCTGACGCTTCCTGATACCTGCTCGGGGCTCCATGCATCTTCCCTGTCCATCAAATATCTCCGTCGATGAAACTCAGGATCATAACGCGGAACAAGCTCGCGATGGGTGACGGCAAAACTGCAGCACACTTGATCTCCAGGCAGGCGGCTGAATCGGACCGCGACATACTGTCCTTGTTGAGGACGCGCGATAATGCGAAGACTCGATCCGCTGTCGGCATTCCAGAAGGTTACTGAGTCCGTATGGACAGCGTAGGTCGCATGTACCGTATCAAAGAGCCTGAACCACGCGACACCTCCGGTCCCAAGAATCGCCGCAGTCCAGGTCGAGATGGAAGGAAAGGTCCACAAAGGTAGCAAGACTTCCTCTGCTACTGCTTCTCCGTGATAGGTCCGTTCAATGCTCCACCGGATGTGTTTCTCCGATTCGGTGAATATCCACTTTTCTTCTACTTGAAGAGCCTCATTGCCGAACCGTATACCCGAAATCGTTACAGCTTCCTTCTCGACTGAGACTGCTGGATCACCGAAGCTACTGACCGTTGCAAGCCGTGTCCCTCCGATGTCGACTCCTGTGAAAACACTTTGAGATTCTGCCAAAATCTGTTTCCCCCGCACGAAGAGCTGATCGACGACACATTTCCCTCCGTACTGAATCCGGAGAGCAAGGCTGCCTCCCCTCGTGTTCATTACAATATGCTTTCGCACCGCATCATGAATGACAAGCATTGGATGGCCTGGTTTTGGTGGATGAATCGAACTTCATCTAGAAAATACCAAAACGCGAATTCAAAGTCGTCAGAAGATTGTCGGGATAGGGTAAAAAAGGGGACAAAGCCGATTCACAATCATCCTGTGAAAGATGGTTTTTCTATCGAAAGTTCAATATCATTGCCCCTAATGGAACTTTAGATGAACCCAGCCCCTCCATCAAGAACATTGCGTTCTCTCCTCGTCCTTGCAACGGTTTTTTCGTTCCATACGCTCTATGCGCAGCTCTCCCTCAACCCCCGGTCGCGGCTAAACGATTCCATCTATGTTGGGCAGGCGATCAAGTCGATCACGGATTCGGATTTGTTTTTCGCTATGAACCTCTCCGCAAAACCTCTGGGCAAAGTACACGCCGCAGTCGGAAGCCGGCATTATCCGTCGGCTTACGAGGCGTGGGCCCGATATTGGGGCTCGAAGCACAAGCCAAGCTATATCACTCAGAATTACCGCATGTTGATCGACACGGACATGCTTATGGCATATGATTCCCTTCGAGCGTATGTCCGGCAATATCCTGAGGAACGTGACACAATTCTGCGGCGCGCTGCAATGCTGCTGGATCACAAGATCCCCGCGTGGGGAGACGTGGTGCTTGAGTTTGGACCGTCGATCGATTTCAATCGTAACGTGGGTCAATCCGGAAAGTACGGCTTTCATTACTGGATCTGGTCCCGCCCGCTGAATGCAGCTTCTGTAATCACCGGAGACGAGCGGTATGCCGCTGGGTTCGATGATATGTTTCATCAGTGGTACGACCAGCGGAACAACATTGACCGCAGTATCCCCGATTTTGATGTCGTCTATTATGAGCTTGGTCTCGGTGTTCGCAACCGGATCTTCATTGAGTACTATACTCTCCCGTATTCTCGCAGGAGCTGGAGGACGCATCAGAAAATGCTGAAAACGATGCTCGGCGCCGCACGCTGGCTCTATGAGCTTGAGCAGTGGGAAGGGTACCGATCCGGGAACTGGCAAATTCACGGTTCCTATATGTTAACGCAAATCGCACTCACCTTCCCCGAGTTTCGCGAATCGCGGAACTGGCTTCAACTAGGCCTCCAGCGATTGAAAGAGCATCTGGAACAAGACTTTTTTGAGGACGGTGGCCATTCCGAGCGGGCTCCCCGCAACTACACGCAAGCCACTTACGTCGCTTACCGAAATCTGTATTACCTCCTCAAGGAACATCGACTCGAGAATAGCTTCGCTGATGAAATCCGGCACCGAATGTCGAGAACGATTGACTGGTGGATCACCATGCTCGCTCCGACGGGGGAGGTTCCCGCCATCAACGACAGCCACCGCGGACTCTTTCCGGTCTTTCTGTTGCAGGACGCAGCCACTTTCTACCAAAAGCCGGAAGTGTATGGAGTTCTAAAGAGTCTGTTCGGTCTCCCCGTTCCGGTCGCGCAGCCCATTCTCCCTTCTTTTACATCCCGTAATATGACAGCTTCCGGATTCGCGGTCATGCGGACCGACTGGAGTCGTGATGCCCTCACGATGACCATCAATTATGGAAAGTGGAACGGCTCTCACACACACCAGGACATGCTCGCTTTCGAGGTCTATGCGAACGGACGTGCACTCGCAGTCGATGCGGGGATAGGATTGACGTACGACGACCCGCTGTACATTCCGTGGTACAAATCCTCGAGGGCTCATAATATGGTGGTTGTCAACAACCTGAACATGGACCGCGAACCGACAACCGGGAAGGAGATGACATGGTACTCATCTAGGACAATCGATTACCTCGGCGGCGAGCATGATGGCTACAAGTTTAAAGGAGTGCACCATCGAAGAAATATTGTGTTTGTGAAGCCTTCATACTGGGTCATCTACGACAGACTCACGAGCCGAAACAGCGGCGATACACTGAGCTGGTATCTTCATACGCCGCTTCATCTTGCGAAAACGAAGAACGGTTTCTCCACGCGTGAAACGCCCGGCTTTTCACTCCTTGTCTCGCCGACGGAGGCTCAGGTTCGGGAAGGGGAAGGAATGGCGGCAAGCACCGATGATCGGGTACCAGGCCGCACGCAAAGGATTCAGTGGATTGCAATAGACCAGATTTCCGCTGCGGATCGGCCGGTGGAATTCATGGTAGTGCTTGTACCGTTTAAGGAAAATGGAACCGATATCCAAGTCAGTGTACGCGGTCCCGGTCACGTGCTTATCAAAAGAAATGATGTTACCGACGAGCTAAGGTTCAATTCGCATCATCCTCAAGGCGAATCCCCGGCGACAGATGCGGAGTTTTTCATGATTCAGACGGGCCAACGCAGCCAAAGGCGGTTCTGGATCGTAAACGGAACCTCTTTGAAGGAAAGCAACGAAATTATCTGGAAATCCTCTTCAAAAAGTTCGGCGGAGGGTGACATACCTGAGCGATAACGCTCATTTGTCTGGTTGCTGTTCAGCGGTTTGTGTTTTATCTTAAATCCCTTCGAATCCGAAGGGATTTTTTTTCATGAGC
>JACVXU010000321.1 GCA_015661185.1 Bacteroidota bacterium | reverse complement strand
ACGGATGGTCGGTATATCGAGCGGGTAGTAGAGCGTTGCGTACGATGTCGGGGAAAAAGAAGATTCCCACTCGCGCGTAAAGAAGACGTACAGGTTGATTGCCAGCAGCAGGAAGAACAGGAACGCAGATCCGCGAAGGAGCCATTGCCGTCGTGTCATGAGTTTGACCTTTCCTGAGATCGTTAGGAGGTTGCTGCAAATCCCATCCTCAAAGAAGAACTGAACCGCCAAGGCGCCAAGAACACAAAGAGATTCTTGAATTGTTGTTGAAAAAGCAATTTCAATATTATCTTGGCGTTCTTTGTGTCTTGGCGGTTTTCTATATTAAGTACCCGGTTAGTACTCGTTAACGTACCGAACGCGACTGCACGGATCAAGGGGAATCACATCGGCCGGAGAGCAGTTATCCCGTTACTTCGAGAAAACTAGTCTTCCGCCTGCGGATAGGAGGCAAATGTGGCGAGTCGGGGGAATTTCATTTATGTAGAAGGGTTGGAAAGGCGGGGCGGGCGAATTCGAATCAAGCGTTGACGAGTGCCGTGCGATTGAGGTGGTTCCATCAATTTCTTCAGTTCTCCTTTGACATCGCAATTTGCGATATCAAAGCACTGTGTTCATCCTTTGTGAGTACCAATCTCAGTGATCGTTTATGAGTTCGTCGCGGGTCGGGATATCAGTCCTTTGGCCTTCGAGGCTTTTCTCGACCTTCTCCACCAAACGACGCCACCCGTTATAGCCGCTATGATGAAAACACATGTCCCAAGACCGACCTTTGCCAATGCAGGGAAGCTCCAGCTTACATGAAAATCCATCGGGGCATACTCGTTCATTGACGTATCCGGCACACCTGTCTTATAGAAACTGGTTAGGATGTGCCTGGTGTTTTCAGGCCTGACATCCCACACATCGTTTACATGACCACACTCAGAGAGAATGATCTGTCTGCCATGTCTCAGGAATGGCAGCAATTCGCTCGTGGCAAACTCCGCCGGTGTGGAAAAATCCACGTTTCCGCTCAGGAGCAGCGTTTCCACATCAGACTCACGCGGCTTCCGGAATGTCTCCGGCAGTTGCTGTGTCGGCCAACGACCGTAGCGTAAGGGGCCCCAGAGCAGTTTGCTCAGAGGCGAACCCAGGGGTGCATTGGGCGGCTCCATATCGTTGAGATAGTCTTGGGTAGAATCAAAGTCCGCACTAACGGCTTTCGAGCCAAGATCGCCCCAGTTGATCATCGAAGGCAGAACATAGTCGTATGCGAACGACATCAAGGCAAGACCACTCGGGTCTCCCTGTTCGGCGGCAACATAGGCATCGAAGACCATGGCAGCGGTAGCTCGATGAAAGAGAAGAGAAAATGTCACCGTCTTCACTTTTCCCGGATCGATCGAAAAAAGAAGCCACTTGCGTGGCATGGCGCTCAAAACCGTCCGCATGGTTGCATACAGGTCCTGACTCCTCAGCGACATGAGGGAGTCTTTGGACCAAAGAGCAGCGTAGTGCCTCAATTGTGCATCGATCATGCCGGGATCCCAGACGAAGTGACCGGGAGGATTGACGCCGATCATCGCCGATCGGGAGATGCGTGCCGGGTATGTGAGACCGTAGAGATACGCCACACGGGTGCCGTAGCTCTCACTCAACAGGTGAATGCGCTCATACCCAAGCGCCCTGCGGACTGATTCCATGTCTTCGATGACCTCGAGTATCGTGTACCCGTTAAGGTCGATGCCCTGAGCTGTCAGGCGCTGTGCACCGGCGCTCCATGCCTGGCCGATGCTTCTCATGGATGCCTCGCCCAACAGATCGTCCTCTTCACCTTTGAACGCCTTTTCAACTTCCGGGAGATGAAGAACGGTCGAGCCATCCACGCCCCTGTATCCGACAATAACGAAATCATGATCAGGAAGAAAAGACTCCAATCGTCCCCAGCTCATATTGCTTTGACCCGGTCCACCGGCAAGACCGAAAATCGGCTCAGCGGGACTTTTTGTGCGGGCGTGGATTCGAAGAACGGGGAGGGTCATCAAACGGGAGGTTGATTTCTTCCTATTCTCCGGTACCGTTATCGTTCCAAAGTCGGCGTCATAGTTCTCGGACCCTATCTCGTATATCCCGGCGTTGCTGACAAAGCTCTCCGCCCTGGCATCCATCGGCGGAGCAGGGTGAGAATGCCTGTTTGCGCTACACCCGAAGCCGGAGATCAAGATCGTTGCATAGAGAAGGATGGTTTTGGCCGTCTGTTCCATGAATTGATTCCATTGCTTGTTGTACATGGTAGTAAATTTCCCGCCGCACAATCTGAGGGCAAGCCGTTAGGTCTGTGGCGTTTGCATCCGGGGATGTCGATTCACTTCAAATCTCCACGGAGCTTGTTCAACAGGTTGGCGACTCCAGAAGCTCTTGTTTTTCGAGACGCCCCGGCTGGAACACCCTTCGACTACGTCCTTCGACTCGCTGCGCTCGCTCAGGACTCCGCTCAGGGTGTCGTCTCTTTTCTTGTTTGAATAATAACAACCAGACATCCTGAGCGACCGACCAAACAACTTCAAATTTTACATTCCTTGTTCGGTGTTGGATATTCACTGAGCTTCAACGCGTCTGAAAAAGGCGGTCATTCTGAGAGGTTTTGTTCACATGAATAACTGCGCCGGAGGCGCATCCGCTTTTGGCGGAGAATATCGCCTGCCTGCCTTATTGATTCACCATGGCAGGTGCAAATACCCGCTTGCACATATGGCGTTAAAGGCATATCTTGTCACCGTGATTCTGAACTTTGCGGATAAAACGACCGATGACATTTTCAACGGACTTGATTCGAAGGCCGCTCGACGAATTTCACAAACCGTGTGGCCAGTGGCTGTGCGGAAAGTCGATATGCTCAACGCTGCCGCGGATCTCCGTGATCTTCAAGTGCCTCCGGCGAATAGACTGGAAGCATTGAAGGGTAAATGGTCTGGCTATCACTCTGTTCGAATCAATGACCAATACCGAATTGTCTTCCATTGGACTGACGGTAACGTGAAGAATGTTCAGATAACAGATTACCACTAAAGGACAACCAAAATGGTTCCCAAAAACCGAAAGCCGACGCATCCAGGCAAAATCCTGCTCGAGGAGTTCTTGAAGCCGCTGGGGATGAGCCAGGTTGAGCTCGCCCGACAAATGGGTGTCCCAATCCAAAGGGTCAATACACTCATCAATGGCAAGCGGGACATGAGTGCAGAGACTGCAATTCTCCTTTCTCGCGTATTGAAGAGCTCTTCTGAGTTCTGGATGAACCTGCAGGTCGCCTGCGATCTGCACGATGCTCAACGGACGATGGAACACGCTGCCTAACCTGCCCGCCACCATCCACGCTTTGTTCCTTTCTGACGCTCCTCAACGTGTTGGTTTGTACTACTGCAGCAAAACAATGATGCCTAACGTTTAGGCAAGCGGCATGGAGCGAGCACTTTACATTTACCCAAACCCTGAACCTCCCTCGCCTATACAGTGTGCGAGCGCCGGTTTGCCGTTTGTTAGGCGCTGCGCAGCCGATGCGAGTTAGAGCATAATCGCCTAGGCGGCACAGAGCTAACTCGCGGAACATTGCCGTTTGAGTTTCTCATTGAACTGAACGATACTCTCTGGTGAATTACAGAAGCACTTGAGTTAATTCAGTGAAGTTGAGCG
>JACVXU010000320.1 GCA_015661185.1 Bacteroidota bacterium | reverse complement strand
TTACGTCGATTAAGGTGATCGACAGCATCCTGGTCAGTCGCCAATTTTGCAGCTTTCTGTGGCTCCTATTGAATATCCCATGCCTTGTTCGCACAATGTCTTTTCGTACCGAATGTACACATCACCGACTCGAGCTTAAGGCGATGATGCCGTGGTTTTCGACGCGGAGAGAGTGCATGAAACGGAATGAGGACGCGTCAGTTGACAGCAGTCATAGGATCAGGCCAAAAAGAATCCCGATGAGCTTTCACTCGTCGGGATTCTTCATATTGATGAGCGCCAAATTATCGCTCCTCTTCCGTGTCCGCACCTTTCGTCTTTAAAAACTCACGTTCAACGACACGAGAAATGTCGTTCCATTAATGCTGAAGTGCGAACCGTCATAGCTCGTGAGGCTGTAGCGCCCGTTGAAATCAATCAGGGCCCGTATTTGCTGTTCGCTGAGTTGACGCCCGAAGATATAATCTGCTCCGGTCGGGAGGTTCTCCAACTTATAGTGGGGCAAAACGTCTAGGATATTATCTGCGGCGACGATGAAGGTGACCGTCTCAGATAATCTGTAGTTGAAAACGAGGTCCGTCAATACTTTTGTATCGAACACGATACGCGCCGAAGTCGTGGCATTCGGATTGTCGATCCTTCTATCGATTGCACGAAGGTCGTTGTTGATGAATGTAGCCGGCCCGTACAGCGTATTATTCAACGTGAGACCCCATTGGCTCTGAACGAGATCGATGCTCAGCGTCCCTTTGTATTTCGGTCTGCTCGTGAGAAGGTAGCTCTCTTCTGTCTTGTTGTAGATGACTCCCCCCGCAGCGGCGATGGGAGCCGGCGTAATTACATTCCCTTCCTTTGTTGCTGAATTGTAGTTTCCAGCAAGGCCGATGTTCAGGTAATAGTCTCCCGCAAGTTCAATATTCTTCACGCTGGCATTAAAATCAACTCCTTCCGTTCGGGTGTTCACACCGTTGATGAAAAACGCCACGTCACTTACCCCGCTTGAGGCAAGCAGAGCATCGAGCTTCGTGCCGGTCTGCGGGCCACTGAGTCTCGTACTGAGGACGACCCGGTCTTTCAGCAGGATGTTGTAGTAATCAACGTCGAAGTTTATCTCCCGCGAAGGACTGTATCCGACACCGGCAGTGAGATTGAAGGAGTGTTCAGGCTTCAGCCGCTCAACACCGAGCTTTGCCGCGGCTTTGCTCACGTTGCTCGCTAAACCCGATATGACAATGGTCCCCTGCCCAAAGGAATACTGGTTGACTTGATTGTAAATCTGATTCAGCGAGGGGGCCCTGAAGCCGGTGGCCGCGGAGCCTCTCAGCACCAATTTATCCTGCAGGAACTTGTAGCGTGTGCTGAGCTTCCAGACGCCGGCCTCTCCAAAGTCGCTGTACTGTTCACCGCGAACGGTCGCGTTCAGTAACCACTGGTCGGTAACATCCCAGGATAAGTCAAGATAAGCACCGAGGTTGTATCGATCGGCAAGAATGGCGTTCTCTGCCCTAATGCCCGCAAAGGAGTTCGCCCCGACCCCTGAATACGATGCGGTGTCTCCCGGAAACATCTGAAACTCTTCATTTCGGATTTCGGAACCGATTGCGGCATTGAGCGTTGGAGTCAACGCCTTCGTGACGTCGATATTCCCGACTATGTGAGAGAAACCATATCCGCCCGGCTTGAAATTAATCGGACTATTGGGACCCAGACTGAAGTTTTGTGTCCCCTCGACGGTGTACAATTGTTTGTTGCCGCCAATAGTTGCGCTGATGTCCACCTTCCAATCATTCTTCTTTGTCCTGTACCCAATCGTTGCATTGTAATCCTCGAGATCACCTTGGAACGTGGGATGGTACCCTATGTACTCTTCGCCCGGTTGGTGCAGGAGGAAGTTCGGGTCTTGCTTCCAGTATGGTTGGCGATAGTTTGCAAAACTCAGAACTCGTTTGGCAACGTAGGCCGCGTTTCCATACACCTCGTCGTTGTCGCCGACGGCGAGGGATACATTTGCTGCGAAACTTCCAGCGGTGACATCGGGAGTCCCAGCCACGTTCTTCCCGTCGGGATATTTGGATAGGAACCTTCTTACAAGCGCAGTGTCAGATGACAGACCAAGATCAGGGTCGAGTTCCGCCGCGATGTCGACCTTGCCGGAGCGTTGTGTTTTGTTTTGATGTTGGAACTGAACTGTAAAGTTTGTAAAGCCCCCATTCTTTAGGGAGCTCCCTGTATTCATGTCAATTTGATACACGTTTCCGTCGCCTTTGCTCGTCGCCCCCGTCTGGAGATTGACCGTCGTCTTGTCAACGTTGTCTTTGAGAATCACGTTAATGACCCCTGCAATGGCATCGGTTCCGTAGAGAGCGGATGCGCCGTCTCTCAATACTTCGATCTTCTTAATCGCAGCGACCGGAATAGCGGCAAGGTCAGCACCGGTCTCGCCTCGACCTACACTGTTCTGAATGTACACCAGGGAACTGAAATTCTTTCTTTTACCATTGATCAGCATGAGTGTTCGGCTCGGTCCCATGTTCCGAATTTCGTACGGATCAAGCAGCGAAGTAGCGTCATTCACAGGCGTGTTCGTTGATGTGAACGATGGGACTCTCACCTGGAGGGCCTTGTCAAAACTCAGGTGGCCGGTAGCAATGAAAGACGAAACGTCAATGACGTCGATCGGCAGTGGAGAGTCATGCACTGTCCGGGTGGCGGCTCTGGTTCCGACGACGACCACACCTTGAAGTTCCACGGCTTTTGTCTGCAATTCCACATCCAGGACCTTCTCTTCATTGGGACCGAGGGTAACATTCACAGTTTTCGCGGCATAACCGATTCCGGAAAAAGTGACGTCGTAAGTTCCAGGATCGAGCTTCAAAGTGTATTTCCCCTTCGAATCGGTAGTAGTACCTTTGCTGGTTGCATTGACCCTGACATTTGCGCCGATCACAGCGGTCCCTTCGCTGCTCACCTTTCCCGTCAAAGTTTGTGACATGACCAGCGAAGTCGACAACGACAAAAGGAGTAGCAGTTCTACTCCAATGTTGGGCTTGCGCATAGATCCTCCAGATTATTGAAGCGTGACGAATGAGAAGTGTTTGTTGCCAATGGAATCGTGATGAATGAGATGTGTTTATTGCCAAATGTAGGAATTTCTTATTAGTTTGTCAATACTGCCACTCGCCCAGATTTCATTGTAATAATAAGTGGTAAAAAGACTTAGGGCTATGTAATCATTTTCTGTTGAAATCCTTGGACGTACCTATTAGATTAGAATCAGCTATGTGATCCAAATATGAGAAAGGTCGTTTGATGAGCGTTTCATCCCACCTTAAGATCCAAATTGATGAGTACGATGCCCGGATCCGCACGTTCGTGCCTGGATATGAACAAATGATTTCCGTCGCTGCTGGGTCACTGCGACTCTTGGACATTCAATCACCAAAGGTCGTCGATCTTGGCATTGGCACAGGCGCTCTTGCGGAACGTTGCCTCAGCATCCGACACGATGCCGTAATTGTCGGAATCGATACTGACACGGCCATGCTCGAAATGGCAAAAGAGCGCCTGGCGGCGAGCGACAAGGTGGAGTTTGTGCTCGGAGACTTCACTGAGTTGACCCTTCCACCAAGTGACATCATCGTTGCATCGATTGCCTTGCACCATATAAGGACGCC
>JACVXU010000319.1 GCA_015661185.1 Bacteroidota bacterium | reverse complement strand
GCGCGACACGGACCGCACCAGGGCGCCCAGAAGTCGATGACGCAGGGAAGTTCGCCTTCGAACTTCCACTCTTTGTTTTGCTCAAAGTTGAAGACTTTTTCAACAAAGGCCTGTTTTGTTAAGTTTTCCGCCATTTCTCGCTCCATAATTGATAGTGTTTCGTTTCCTGGTTTTGGTATGCTCATACGATGCACCAACCTGGAAAAGGATTCAGCATGAACACGGACCCTGGCACCCCGAGTCCGGGATTCTCCGTGGCGTCACCTGATTGATGCGAGGAGTTCGGTGTTCGGGTCATACGATACCGTCGCGGGGCGGAAACCTGCGGGAAACGGAACGACGAGGGTGACGGTGCGCTCTGCTGAGACCTGGAGGCTCATGAGCTGGCTCCTCCCTGCTGTGTCGAGCAATGCGATTCTCAGAGGGAATCGATAGGGGTTCGATTTCTGGTCCTGGGACACTGAAACGACGATTTCTTGTTTGTCATGATCAATCTTCGAAGTCACGACGAGTTCCGGCACACCGGGCCTGCGGAGCCATTGGTCGAAAAACCATCGCAAGTCACGTTTCGAAACCTTGCCGAGCTCATCACAAAGATCATCCGTCGTTGCGGTGGCGTGACGATGACTCCGGTAGTAGCTCCGCACACCTTGAAAGAACAGGCTATCACCAATCATCGAGCGCAGCATGTGGAGCACCCACGCTCCTTTTTGATAGCTGTTGGAATTCAGAAGCTTCATCGGGACAGTCTCGAGAGTGTCGACGACAGGCCGGGAGAATGTTACACTTGATCGAAGAATCTCATTCCTCAAGCGACCCATCCCCGTCCTGAAGGCCGGGATGTCGGTGCTGCTCTCGACCCAGAGCTGCTCGAAGTACGACGCGAAACCTTCTGAGAGCCAGAGGTGTCCCCAACTTTGCGGCGTGACGGCGTCGCCGAACCACTGATGAGCCGTTTCATGTGCAATGATTCCTGTGCTCACATCCCGTCGTTGAAAGAGATCATTGGCATAGAAAATTGCACTTGCGTTCTCCATCCCCCCATATCTTGTGAAGCTTTGCACATGAGCCAATTTCTCATACGGGAAGGGTGCCACAGTCCTCGAGTAGAACTCAACGATCGCCCCCGCACTCTTGAACGGTCCCGGGAGATAGTCTGCCAGCTCGGGGACAACATAGACCGACTGTTGCACACCGTTAGGGAACTCGCTCAAACCGCTTGCGGTCAGGCCGAGATCGTACTTCACGAGCGTTCCCACGGCGATCACCATGAGGTATGGAGGGATTGGCCGTGTCGTTGTCCATCTGGTGAGCGTTCGGCTCGATGCGCCGGATTTGAGTGGAAGAGATTTTTCTTCGACCAATGTTCCGTTGGCGACAACCTTGCGATTACTGGGCGCTGTGATGTTCCACGTCACGGTGGCCTTATCGCCGGGCTGGTCGACGGTCGGAAGCCAGCACCTGGCCCGCGTCGGCCAATTATCGCCGAAAGCATACCAGCGTCCCTTCTCATCTGCGTGGATGATGAGCCCGTCCTTCACTTCGCCCTGGTAACGGACCGCGATGAGCAACGTGTCCGGTGAAGAGTCGTGGGATGGGGTTAGAGGAATATCCAGCAGGTCGGGCTCTCGTGCGAATCCGACCGGGCGTTGGTTCACCCAGACAGTGTCGACGTGGAGGTCGACGAGATCGAGTATGAAATGCCTGGCAGGCAGCGAGCGACGGACGGTGATGAGAGCTAGCCCTTCGATGTTGCGACCGCTGTCAGGGATTGTGAGGGAGAAATCATAATGAAGAACATCGATGCCGCGCTGAGGGGAACGATTTTGTCCCTGGAGGGAGCCCGCCGACGCGAAGGTAGCGATCGAGAGGAGAAGAAAGTACCGGGTCATTGTCTCGCCGGGCTCTCTTTCATATGGTAGAGTTTTCTTCCTGCTTTTTCGTAGGTATCACCGGGGATCCAGAACGGTTTTTCTTTCATGTCAGCTATGAGGCGGGCAGAATGGACGTACGCTTTACAGAATTTCAGGAAGTAGGAGAAATTGAAATCGTCACCCGCCTCGTCTGCAGCCGTGTGGTAGTACTTGTTAATTTCGTCTCCGAACGCGTGGAACCCTGCGCTGAATGTTGGCGCAGGCACTCCAAGAGAGGCAAACTTCGTGTTATCGGACCTGTTGAAGAGGTTTTGTTCCGGGACAGGGTCTTTGATTGCTGCCAGTCCGTATCTCCGGGCTCCCTTAATGATAGCCTCCTGAGCGGTGGTGCGCTCGAGTCCCACGACGGTAACGATGGTCGTGTCATCGAATCCGGCGCCATCGGTATTCAGGTCGAACACGATGTGGTCCATCGGCGCGGGGGGATGTTCGGCCAGGTAGCGGCTCCCGAATCCGCCGACTTCCTCGCCCGTCAGTGCAGCGATGATCACTGAGCGTTTCGGAGGACGTACAGTGAACGAACGCGCAGCCGCGATCAGGGCAACAGTTCCCATGGCGTTATCACGTGCGCCGTTGTAAATCGTATCGGCCGAGGCAGCTCCCCGAGGAGCCCTTGTGCCGATATGGTCGTAGTGCGCTGTCAACAACACATACTCATCGCGCAGCTTTGGATCTGAGCCCCTGACAAGTCCAATCACGTTCGAAGTCTTTGCGACCTCCACCCGTATGCCGGGCGTCTGGATGGAACCGGCAGAACCTTTTTGCTGCTCCGCTTTGGCGGCAAGCGTGCCGACGGTGTCCTCAACGAGGAAATGCACAAACTCACTGCTGCCCGACTGAATATCGAGACCTGCCCGGCCGAGGAACGAGAGAAAGAGACGCCATTCCCGCGGTCCACGATACAACTCAACAAGGGCGACAGCCCCAAGTTCAGCGGCCAGCTGGCGTTTCTTCTCAGAAAGAGAGGTCAACGATCCCATGAAATCGCTTCCTCCGGCTGAACCGAATTTCGCGACCGCGACCTTTCCTTTCACGTCAAGCCCCTTGTAGTCGTCGATGGCCCGCTCGGGATCCACTGTCCCGTAGCCAACGAAAACAAATCCGCCGCTCCATTCGAGCGCTCCACCGTTGCGAATCATCATGCTTTTTCCCTGCCGAAGCGTGTCGCCGCCCAGCACGATCTGTCCCGCGGCCGGCGGTGTCCGGCGGGCAAGAGGGATGTTCTGCAGGTAGCCCTCAGCACCCTGAACAGGAGCAAGTCCGGCAGCCCGGTACTGTTCCGCGACATACCGTGCGGCCACTTCGAGCCACGGAGTGCCAGTCATTCTTCCCCTCATCTCGTCGGAAGCGAGGAAGCGGAGGTGCGCTGCGTACTCTGCCTGATTGAGCTGATCTTCGGGAAAGGCCGGTTTATTTTGAGCTCCGGCATCGGGACTTGTGACTGCCATCGGGATGGCGAGCATCGCGGCATAGAGCAATGTCTTTCTCTTCATGAGATGTGGAGCCCTTTCAATCGATGTTCATAGTAATAGAACACTGACAACACTGATGTGACTGATTCACACAGATGATGCTGCGATGAGGTGGAGAGTGCCCGGGGAACGGAAGCTGGGATCTTAGTAGCTCAGCGGAGGAAGAGGACAGCCACTCCAGCAACAGCAACAACCGCTCCGATGATCGCGCGCCACGAGACCTGCTCTTTCAAAACGAACCGAACGATGGGGAGCATAAGAATCGGGACG
>JACVXU010000318.1 GCA_015661185.1 Bacteroidota bacterium | reverse complement strand
TCGCTATGTGCTTGCGAAAATCAATGGTGACGACCCGGTTCAGGGAGATACACTCAAGAAACAATTCGGGATACGGGCGTATCCCACATACATTGTCCTAAGTCCTGCAGGGAAAGAGCGGAAACGACATATCGGGTTCTTTCAGAAATCAGAGTTCATCAAATGGCTGAACGACTCTACCGGCGTGCAGATTCTTCAGTGGCCGGATCTGCAGAAGGCAACGTTGGTGGCCCAAGGGCAAAAGCGGCGCATCATGGTGCTTGTCCTCCAGTCGGGGGATGACATCGAGGGGGCCACTGCGGTCATGGAGAACGAAGACGTCGCACGCACCGTCGATAAGTATTTTGTACCGACGCTGCTCGTGAGAGGCAATGTGGGAGAGGAGGAGCTCCTTCAACGGGTTGGCGCGTCTCCAAAAACGGGAATGAGGGAGGTTCTCGTACTCGAGAACAGCGGCAAAAGGGTTGGGCGCTTTTTCATAGATTTCCAGATGCAATACAACCGCTCACTGCTCGCCTCCAAGCTGCTGGAGCTTGCGGCGAAATAGCCCCGTTGGTGTCTCTCGTTCCCGATCTTCATACGGTCTCTTTTGCTTGTCCCGGCAAAACTCCCTATCTTTTCCCGACACAAATCATCGGTTGATATACATGTCCTCTGACAAGAAACTTCGCATTCTCATCGTCGTCGCGCTTCTCGTGGGTTGGATTGTCGTTGTCTTTCTCCGTTCCGGCACTTCGTGGGGGTAGAGACGCCGTGCTCGTCGATCTGTGCATTGTTGCCGACCACTCTCTTGAACCTCAGTTCGTAGATCGATTATCCCAAGGAGTATTCCATGGCACAACCGATTACTGCCAAGACCAGCGGCCGGTTGCTCTCGCTGGATGTTTTTCGTGGCGCCACCGTTGCCGGCATGATGATGGTAAACAATCCCGGCACATGGGGTGACATCTACCCGCCGTTCAAACACGCGGCATGGAATGGCTGGACGTTTACCGACCTGATTTTCCCTTTCTTCTTATGGATAGTCGGTGTCGCCATGACGTTCTCCATGTCAAAAAGAGTGGAGCAGGGCGCGGATCGCAATAAGTTGATGCTCCATGCCCTTCAGCGTGCGGTCACCATCCTTGTCATCGGCCTTTTCCTCAATGGCTTTCCGTTCGGACTCGTGTTCGGCCATCACTTCAGCTTTGCGGCGATGAGACTCCCGGGCGTCCTGCAAAGAATTGCCATCTGCTATTTCATCGCTTCTATCATTGTATTGTATGCGAGCACACTCTGGCAGATACGATGGACTGTGTTGTTCCTCATCGTATATTGGGTTCTGATAAAAACAGTACCAGTACCGGAGTACGGTGTGGGCATTCTTGAACCGAAAGGAAGTCTGGCGTGGTACATCGACTCGACGGTCCTGAGCGGACACACCTGGGCGGGCGCCCCGGCTCCTGGGTTCGATCCTGAAGGAATCTTCAGCACGCTCCCGGCGATCGCGACGACGCTCTTCGGCGTCCTTGGATGTTTATCTTCGGAAATTCGTTGGTCTTCATGGGCCTGCTGATGGACAACTGGCTGCCGATCAATAAGAACCTATGGACGAGCTCCTACTCGGTCTTCATGGCCGGTATGGCCCTGAATATCTTCGCATTCTGCTACTGGCTCATTGATGTGAAGGGATACAAGCGGTGGACGAAGCCGTTTGAGATCTACGGGTTGAACGCCATCACCATGTTCTTCCTCGCCGGGTTTATCGGACGGCTGACGGGACTTATCAAGTTTGCAGGTGTGGATGGAAATCCAATTTCCCTCAAAGGATGGTACTACCAGCTTCTTTTTGTCCCCATTGGCGATCCGATGATTGCCTCATTCCTGCACTCAGTTGCCTTCATGCTTGGACTGTACGTCATCGCGTATGTGATGTACAAGTACAACATCATTCTGAAGGTCTAGAACGGCACACTCATGCAGGGTACAGAATCTCCTCCGCCTCCGGTTTTCACTGAAACACAGAAACCGTCTGTCCAACAGCAGAAATTCGCAATCCGACTCTCGTTGATTGTCGGAATCATGATGTTGCTCGGCAAGACCTATGCGTATTCCATTACCGGCTCCGTCGCCATTCTCTCTGACGCTGCCGAATCCGTTATACACGTCTTCGCTGTTTCCTTTGCCGCTTTCAGCCTTTGGCTGAGCCTGAAACCTGCCGACGAAAGCCATCCGTACGGTCACGAAAAAGTCACATTTTTCTCCGCGGGCATGGAAGGCATGATGATCGCGATCGCGGCCGTCTATATCATCTATGTTTCGATCGCCAAGTGGGTGTCCGGGCTGGAGCTGCAGAACCTCGAAGAGGGAACACTATTCACGGTTGGAGCAGCAGTGATCAATGCGGGACTCGGCGGGTATCTCGTCTGGCAGGGAAAGCGTAACCGCTCTCTCGTTCTCATTGCCAACGGGAAGCATGTGTTGACGGATTCGTGGACAAGCTTTGCGGTGATTATCGGATTGCTTCTGGTACTGTGGACGAGGTGGCTTCCATTCGACCCCATTACCGCAATCGTGGCGGCGCTGAATATTCTCTGGTCAGCGGGGAAGCTCATTCGTCAGTCGGTCGGAGGATTGATGGATGAAGCAGACCCGGCGTACGAATCCCAATTCCGCAAGGCTCTTGACGAAGAGACGCAGAAACGGGACCTCAATTACCACCAAGTACGGTACCGGGTCTCGGGCGCTACCATGTGGGCTGAACTTCACTTGCTGTTTCCGAAGGGCACAACGTTGGAACGAGCACATGAGCATGCGACAGCAATTGAGCAAGCGCTCAAGGCAACATCACCCGTCTACTTGAATATCATCACACACCTCGAGCCGGAGGAAGATCACGATCAACGACATCGCGAAATAGGCTAGGCAGCCAACAGCCTGCGCGCTCTACCCCTCCCCGACCGCGCTCAAAAAGAGAAGCCCGCTCGATGTTCTCCACCGAGCGGGCTCAGTTGCTTCTGAAAAGCTGCCTCAGGCTGAAGGCTTCGTCAGTTCCAGGTTCAGCGTGATGGTCACCGCGTCTCCGGCAATCAATCCACCCGCCTCGATTGTCTTGTTCCACTTCAGGCCGTAGTCGAACCGATTCACTGCAATCGTTGCTTTCCACGATGTGACGAGAGCTCCCCAGGGTGATTTGATGGAGCCGTTGTAGATTGCGTCGAACGTCACCTTCTTTGTGACATCACGGATCGTCAGGTCCCCGGTGATCTTGTATTTGTTCTCCCCGACCTTCTCGAAGGACGCACTCTTGAATTTAATCTCGGGAAATTTTTCCGCATTGAAGAAATCGTCAGTGCGCAGATGGCCATCACGCTTCTCGTTGTCTGAGTTAATGCTGGTCACTTTGATAGTCGCTTCGATTTCTGCGTCGGTGAAATCTGGTTTGGATGCGTTGACGCTGATGTCAAAGTCCTTGAATCTGCCGGTCACTTCCGAGATCACAAAATGGCGGATGGAAAATTCGACGCTGGAATGCGACCTGTCGAGCTTCCATGCGGTCTTCTGAGCCAGCGCGGACATACTGATCAACAGCGTCATCAACAGCAGAAGCTTGAATCGTTTCATGATACCTCCTGACATAGGTGAATGGATGAGATGGTGGAGAGTCATGTAATATCGATGTGAATGTTGTCCCCGTCGTGAACAACGAAACTGTCGATCAAATCCTGCACCCAGAATGGAGTCGGGCGGAGTCGTTCGGCGAGAGACCGCAAAGCTTGTTCGTTTCCGAGGTGAATACCGAACCGCGTCAGACCCCGGCTGTGCGCGGGTGCAGGAGAAGTACCGCAACTGTTCCAAACGTTGACGCCCACGTGATGATGATAGCCCCCCGCCGACAAAAACAGTGCGCCAGGGAAATTGGACTGCGTGAGGTCAAATCCCAGCGCGTTGTGATAAAATTCTTGCGCAGCACGGAGACTGGAAACCTGGAGGTGGATATGACCGATTGAAACGCCTTGCGGACAAGGAGGGCTATTCTCCGCAGGTCTATTGAGTTCCGACAACAAGTCCTCAAGATTCAGAGGCCCTGTAACCATTTCGATTTGACCGTTCCTGTAAGGCCATTCCGCTCGGGGTCGGTCAACATAGAGCTCGACGCCGTTCCCGTCCGGATCGGCCAGATACAGAGCTTCGCTCACGCCGTGGTCGGCAAATCCCTGGAAAGGCCAGCGATGGAGAGTGAGCCGCTTCAGAATCGCCGCAAGGTCTTTGCGGCTCGGATAGAGAAACGCGAGGTGAAAGAGACCAGGTGATCGGACATCCTTCGGTTTCGCATCCGCATCTTCGGTAATCAGCAAGAACGGCTTCTGTGTCCCGTAAGCCGACAAATGTGTTGTGCTGCCTTCCGTTCGGGTTTCGACCAAGCCGAGCAAATCTCGGTAGAACCGAAGAGCCTGGTCTGAGTCCGAGACGCACAACTGAGCGTAGCTGATTCTGGTAGAATCAGGCAGTTGCCGCTCTGTGAAGGGGGCAATCGTTGATGGCTGAGGAGATTCAGAGTTCATATGAATCACTCCTCAATTCAATGATACCTTGAGCAGCGACATCAAGGAGTTGTTGTGAAACATCAGAGGATGAATCGTTGGCTCGAAGAACTTGAACATGGGGAATGCGGCCAGGATCTCGATGGCGTCGCGTTCGTTGCGTGCGTTCAGCGCGATCCAGAGCCTCAACCTGTCAATCGAGAGGCTGTATCCCATGACGACTCCCCGTTCAAGCAGCTTGTCGATATGCGCCCGCTGAAGCGGTACGAGGGCGAAGAATTCGGTACTTGGATCCGTCGGGAGCTGGATATCGACCATAAACTGGGCCATGCGTTCTCGTCCTCTCTCAGACGTTTCAAATCGTGTATTGTGAGAAATGTGCCCGGGATTCCACTGGGGAACTCCAGGATCAGTTCGTTGAACGTGGATCATTGATCAAGGAATCATGAGCGTCAACAAGCCGGGAGGCTTTTCCCCACCCTTCTGTAAAGACCATTGTTTCCAACGGCTTTCGTGATCGCGGCCCCTCTTCACGCCTGCGCAGATCGTCGGGCAACGTCTCGGGGCGTTCAGCATACCCGACGGCGAACATGACCACAGGTTCATACCCATCGGGAATGGAGAGGAGCTCACGCACTTTCCCGGCGTCGAATCCCCCCATCTGGTGCAC
>JACVXU010000317.1 GCA_015661185.1 Bacteroidota bacterium | reverse complement strand
CGTCGTGGAGCAGATGATTGTGCCTTTCGCGTCATATACGCTGATCGCCTTCACGTGGTTTTTCTTCAGGTATTTGAAGTACCCCTGAATATCGGCGGTCATCATCTTCGTATCGCGATGTTGAATCGATGCGAATCTGGAAAGAACCTGAACGCCCCTCGAACGGTCCCGTAGACACTGTTCGATTTCTTGGGCAAGGTGTCGGACTATGAAGGTCTGATGCTCACGGAAACGGTCGGTAACTTCGTTCTCGCTCGCCTGATAAAGGTCGTGGATCAGCACAAGAGTCACTACCAGAATCGTGGCGGCGACAAGCATTACTATCAGTTTTGATTTCATCGCATTGCTTCCATCAGAGCTAGTTTCACTATGAGATGCTCAAGCACCCATCTGTTTGCAGTCATATTCTTTTTCGCACAACCAAGTGTTTTCTACTGATACGATGATGGTGGACACATACGATGTTTTGCAAGATATTGCCGCGTCGGGTACTCCCCACCTGCACCGCATCCCTGGTTGTCGGGAGCAGAGATCCCTCCGAGCTCACGTTGTGTGCCCGTCACCTTTCGTGGGTAATCAGAGGGTGACGGTCACTCCTGTATCCTCAGGAGCAGAGCTCCCTCCGAGCTCGGCATCTATAGTTGGACAGATTGGCAATCTGTCCAACAATCTGCATCCTCCTAGATCGTTTTCTTGGTCACTCTTCGGACTTCTTCCAGGCTCGTGATTCCTGCCAGGGCTTTTTGGATCCCGTCGAAGTACATGTCACGAAAGCCATTGGCAGCGGCGAGGGCGCGTATTTTTCCCGTCGTCACCTCGCCGTAGATCACGTCGCGCATTTCCTCGGTAATCACAAATACTTCATGGATGGCAACCCTCCCTTTGTATCCCCCCCCTCCGCAGTAGTTACAGCCCCGCCCACGAAAGAACGTTTTTCCGCGTGGAAGAAGTGACAGCCCTGCGTGGTCAAGGGTCCTGGGATCGGGTTTATACTCTTCTTTGCAGCGTGCGCAAATCTTGCGGACCAATCGCTGCGCCAGGATTCCAATCACAGATGAGCTGACCCAGAATGACTCAACTCCGAGGTTGATCATCCGTGGAATCGCACCGACCGCATCGTTGGTATGGAGCGTGCTCAATACGAGATGGCCGGTCAATGCCGCTTCAGTTGCAATGATCCCCGTTTCCTTATCCCGGATTTCTCCGATAAGAATGACATTTGGGTCCTGGCGGAGGATGGCACGCAGAACGGAGGCAAATGTCAGTCCCCGCTCCGCAATCACCTGGACTTGATTGATCAGATCAAGCATGTATTCCACCGGGTTTTCAACTGTCGTGATGTTGCGATCGATACTTCTGATCTCATTTAAGCCCGCGTAGAGCGTCGTGGTTTTTCCGCTACCTGTCGGACCGGTGACCAGCACAATCCCATTCGGCAATGTGAGCAGCGACCTGAAAAGAGCCAGGTTCGATTCTGAGAACCCGAGATTATCCAGGTTGGCCATCATTGCGGTCGTGGTGAGAAGCCGCAGCACCATTTTGTTCCCGTGAAGAAGTGGGAGCGTACTGACCCGCACGTCGATCATGCGGTCGGCAAACTTGAGCGATATCCTGCCGTCCTGTGGAATCGTTTGCTCGAACATGTCCATTCCCGATTTCGCCTTCAAGACGGAAATGATTCCTGCGTGGTAGGACATCGGCAGAGAGACAATGCGTCGAAGAAAACCGTCGATGCGAAACCGGATCATCAGTTCATGTTTCCCCGGTTCGATGTGGATGTCACTTGCGCCACTCTTCGCCGCTCGCAGCAGGAGCTCCTCAGCAAGCTGAGCCATGGTGCCCTCCGCTTCCATCTGATCGAACAGCAATCCATCCTTCCCCTCCCCCTTTCGAATATCGTATTTCTCCAGATCGAACAACGACCCGATGCGTTGTACTTTGTCGAGCGCTCCTGAATACTTGCTCAGGGCAGACTCGAAATCCGAGACCGTTGTGATGACTGGCAGTACTCTGTAGCCGCAGATTTTCTGTAAATGTACGCGGACCGCCTGAGAAGGGGGATCGACAAATGCAACGGTAAGTTCCAACCCCAAGTGAAAGACAGGAAGCACCCGATACCGGAGTATCTCGTCCTCTGCGAAGATATTGGGGGGAGCCGTCCCCATCTCGCGGGCGACAGACATCTTCGGCAGATTGGTGGCTTTACAGATAGTTTCAGCGACATCTCCTTCCGCTACACCCAATACCTTGATGACGCCCTTTGTGATTCCCTCACGGCGGGCGAAATCGTCCAGCATTGTCCGCTTTCCTTTCAACATCTCTGCGCTGATAATCCCTTCCTTCACCAGCGCGTCAAGTAGTTGCTGATACTCGTTCATGGTCTGACTTGCCCGAATAGACTGTCAATGTCATCCTGTCGAAGGCTCTCAACTGAGTCTTCTTCTTTCTGCATCGTTGCTCGCAAAACAAGGAGTTCTTCAATATCTCGAGCTGTATATTGTCCTGGCGCGGCCGATAGTGGCCCTTTAAATGGGTCAAGCGGAGAAGATCCCTGTTTGAGCGATTCAAGAAGAGCACATCCGCACGCGCCACAAAACTTGTCGCCATGCGGATTCACGATCCCACAGCGATCACAAATCACTCCAATCGCGGAACCGCATGAGCCGCAAAACTTGCGCCCCTCAACGTTGTCGGCATCGCAGCGTGTGCATATCATCAGACCCTCCTTGGTCTATGTTCAACAATTTCAATGGCTTGTTTCATCACGTCCTCAACTTTCTCCCGATCAAAAGGCTTCAGAATATAGAAGTCTGCGCCCGCCTCTTTGAACTTCAATATTCTTGCCTTATCCGTCAAGGACGAGCACATGACAACAACAGTGGTGGGACTCTCCTTCTTGATCTCCGGCAGTGCCCTCAAGCCATCCATCTCAGGCATGATGCCGTCCAGAACGACGATGTCAGGTTTCGATAATTTGGCTTTTTCCACGCCGGATCTTCCATTCTCCGCACTGTCAATACGATCGAATCCAAAGTTCTTCAATATCCTTGTGAGAATGATTCGGACTTCAGCGGAATCATCTATGATGAGTGCTGAGAATTTATTTTCCATAGAGCCGATCCTCCTTCAGTACCTGCGCTACCGTGCAGAGCTCTGACTCACTTGTGTTCTCCACTGTCAATTGTTGATAGTAGGTTTGGTGAGCTTGCGTTTCGTGATCTTATAGGTAACGCTCACCGGGCTTTTACCGTTGTTTCCCTTGATTTTTCCGGTGCCGACGATCGTAAGATTCGTTGTGCCAGACACGGTGGCTGTGAATGTCCCAGATGTCAGTTGTGACATATTCTTTGGCAATCGGAATCCCGTGTATGTCCCGGCACCCCCACCTTGTTTCTTCGTCTTGGTCGCGAACGCTTCGGCGTATCCATACACGGTCTGCATATGAGAAATCAGTTGGTCCCTGCTTTGCTGCATATACTGCGCGTCGACTATTCGAAATCCAATTCTGATCGATATGCCGATAATTACGACTCCCAAAACTGTCAGCAGAAATTGCTGTTGTCCCATGGTTTCTTCCTTCCGTGATCGTTCCGGTCTCAGGACGCGTGTTCTAGTTGATGGTTATTCCAACACTGTCGATGCGGCCAAGTAATGCCTTCGAAGCATGTCCTCTGATAGAGATGATAGTTTCCTGTGCGCCGCG
>JACVXU010000316.1 GCA_015661185.1 Bacteroidota bacterium | reverse complement strand
CGTCCGGGTCTTATGGCATGACCCGCGCCCCCGCTGGGGCGGCTACCGGCCCCCAGCGCAGAAGTGCTACTCTTGGCAAGGTGACATGCTCCACACTCGATCGTGCCGCCCCAATCTCGGTGGCAGTTGACGCACTGCCTGTGATAAGCGCCTTTCAAGCCGGGCTTTGACAAATCGGAAGTCCGTGTTAACGAAACGGACAGGTGACAGTCACTGCAAGGGAGCACACGTCCGGGCGGATTGTAATGATGGCACATGACACACTTGCCAGACATTTCGGACATCTCGGCATGGGCACGGTGAGGAAAATTGACCGGTTCGTAGAGGTCCTGAGGGCCTGCGACTTTTTCCATACGTATGGTGTCCGGTCCGGCTTTGGCGGAATGGTGTAATGTTGTCATTTGGCCCCGCGGACAACGGTTGAGGCAGGGGTCTACTTTTGTAGGAATATCGCACGTGTGGCACATCCGGCAGCCGGTGGCATACTCATTCGCCGTTTGCCCGGTCGCAACGTGATGAGCTAACAACCATGCGACGAGCAGAAGCTTCATTGACGGAAACCGTCGCGATACCACGCAATCACAAACACTCGGGGGTCTCATTTCAGGCTTCCTCGAATAGCGTATTTGGTGTTGGGGGTGGTGGTCCGTTGTGGGACGCTGATGATCGGAAATGTTTTCACGAGCAATCTGTACACGAGTACCAGCATCGCGACAAACCCGACAGTCACAGAGAGCTCACCGATCGAGGGGAAGTACACGCCGGAGGCGTAGGGCGGTGTGTACGCGATGATGAAATTGTTGATCCGGTTCAGGAGCACACCCACGATGACCAGCGACGAGGCAACAAAAAGCCACAGCGGAGATTGCACCACAGAGCGGGATAGGAACATCCTGAGCGGTATGACAACGCCCAGGACGACTTCGAGAACGAACATCACGCTTTCAGTGGTCGGCTCGGCCAGATAGACAAATGTCTCACGAATGAACATATCTCCAATCTTGAAGGCCAGATACGTGCCGAGCAGTGGCCCAATCATGTTCCCCAATTTCGACAGAACTGCCATTTCGGGTTTGAGCCCAAAAGACCTCGAAGCAAGGAGCGACTCGACAATTACCATAGGGAAACCCACTGAGACGGCCGAGAGGAGGAATAGCAAAGGAAGGACGGGGGTTTGCCACAGTGGATGCATCTTGGGGCCGGCAATGATCATCAGAGTCCCGAGTGAGGACTGGTGCAACGTCGACAATACGACCCCTGCGATGATGAACAGAAACATGGTCTTCGAAAGCATACGATCGAGAGTGCGCAGCACGCGATCCAGCGGCCTGTTGAGCAGCGAGAGCATGCCCTTCAGATGCATGCCTCCGCTGAATCGCTCAATCACAATCGGGAGGAATTCAATGTAGAGGACGGTCATGTAGATAATGACGCAGATTCCGACCTCAAAGAGCGCTGAATTGCCGTTCCACATGACCAGTGGGTGCCAGATATAGTACCACCGTCCGATATCGAGAACGACGCCGAGTGCCACGAAGGTGTAACCGAGCATGGCCGTGAGAAGGGCGGGCCGGACGATGGCATGATAGTGCTCCCTGTGCATGACGTGGCCCAGGGCCGCCGACGTGAAGCCGCCCGCCGCGAGCGCGACTCCGGCCGCCACATCAACGCCGATCCATAGACCCCATGGATACTCGTCGCTCAGATTGGTCACCGATCCGATTCCGAAGAGGAGTCTCGCGAGAACAAACACGAGTCCATTGAGCGCAAGGAGCATCAAAACCATGACGCCCGGAGTGATGAACTTCGTGGAGAGAGTTGTGGGATTGGTCGACGAGCTCATTCGGCCATCTCCTTCTCGGTCTCTTTGCTCCTCTTGGCGATCCACATGAGTCCGCCCAGAAGCGCATAGAGGGAAACAGGGGGAACGAAGTAGGCGAAGATGCCATGTTGAATGGACTCTGACGTTCCCGGCATCGGGTCTCTTCCCAGGTCGGGAAACTCCAATTCTTTGAATCCCGCATTCGCCAGGTAGAGGAACGAGGTGCCGCCTGCTTCGAACTCGCCGTACACATGATGCTCGTACCGTTCCGGATAATGGCGGATCTTCTCCCGAGCCATCTCGATAAGCGCCGATCGGCGCCCATAGGTGAGCACCTCCATAGGACAGATCTCCACACAGGCCGGCAGGCCACCAGCCGTGATCCTTTCGAAACAGAAATCACACTTCACAATATCCGGCTTCAACGCTTCTTCATACTCAAATGATGGTATTTGGAACGGGCAGGCCACCATGCAGTAACGACAACCGATGCACTTGTCGCTGTCCCAGACGACCGGGCCGTTTTCTTTTTTGGCTATTGCCCCGACGATGCAAGCCGACTCGCACGCAGGGTAATCGCAGTGCATGCACTGCACCTTGACGTGCGTTGGGTGCCCGGGTTCTTTCCGGCCCGGATATTGATTGATCACGGTCAACGACCCATTTCCGGGCCGTCGCCGCACTTGCGCAACGGAGGTGTCGGGAGCCGCATGAACCGGCTCGCCGGAAAGATCGTGAGCCGCCCTGCATGCCGTTTCACAGCTTCGGCAGCCCACGCAACCGGTCGTGTCGATGAGAATGCCCATCCGGTCGACGGAGGGGATCTTCCCTGATGCGGCGTGCGCGGCCTCGGTTACCGACGCGGTACCTGCTGCCAGGAGGGCTGCTCGGAAAAAGTCCCGTCGAGTTCTCATGTCTGTACGCTTGAATTCTTCGAGTTCAACATTTTGTTTGATTGCCGGGTATGCAGCGCGGACGCAGTGGTGGGGCCGCGAGCGCTTCAACGCTTTTCGGAGAGAAATTCCCGCTCGATGCTCTTCCAGAGACCCTCGGGTGCTGTCCGCATGAGTGAGGCCACAGGAAGACCACCATCTTGGAGCAGCATCGGTGCGGTGGTTTCGGTTCCATCGACTCCCGCCAACACGTCGCGAAGCCGCACAAATTCCGCCTTCATCCACTCCCGCGACTCCTTGCCGAAGATCAAATTCCGAACGTCGGTCGGTTGCTCAGGCTGGATCGAATATGCCCATCCATCAGTGAACAACATTTCCTTCATCTGTCCCGGATGGCCGCTCAACCCGTCGTTTCTCGAGAGAATCGATCCGCTGATGGGTGACCGAACGGTGAAGCTGTGGGTGTTTTGCACAAGCTTGAGGATCGGTTCACCGCGGTCAACGGCATCGCCTACCTGCTTCAGGAACACCACGGCGGGCCTCTCCAGAAGGCGACCAATGAAATCGTCGACACCGACTCGCACTTTGCCGGACGGGAAAAGGTTGACCCACGTGTGGGAACGCGCAAAAAAAATGCCGTCAGGAATCCGGACCGGCAGAGCCGGAACGGGTGCGGGATTCGCTGGAACCAACGGCGGCACCTCGCTGCGTGCGCGTACCCAACGCATCATCCAACCCGTGCCAAGGAAGAACAGGATGGTGAGGACAACAAGTAGAACTGTCATGATTTACTCCTTTGCGTTAGGACAGATCTCCCGAAGGAAACACCACTACTATTGGAAAATTCGTGCCAAGGCGATCCAAGACAGGCACAAAAACCAACCCGCAAATCTTTGCATGGAAATAGGTTACAGGTCTTATGAATTGGATAGGTTTTCGGGCCGCGCCGAAGTGATGAAAAAAACAACACCGCCTGAGGGGCGGTGTTGGAAAAACG
>JACVXU010000315.1 GCA_015661185.1 Bacteroidota bacterium | reverse complement strand
TGTCGCAAGGTATTCGTTATTCACGAAGGTCTCAAGATCGAGGACACGCGAAGTTCCAAACTTATCAACGACAATGTCATTGAGGGCAAAATAACTCCTCGTGCTTTTTGAAGTTGTAGCCTGCAGCATCATCCTCTCTACAACGAAGTAATCTCCCCTCAGTACTTCTGTCAGACAGTCATCGAGATCATCGACAGACACCTCAGCCAAAAAGCCGAGCTTACCAAGATTGACCCCAAGGATTGGAGTCCCCTTTTCTGCGACTTGTCGGGCCAGACGGAGGATTGTACCATCACCTCCCAACGAGATGAGGATATCGCTGCCGCCCGCGAGGTTTCTGTCCGAAATGGTCCGACCTGACAACTTCAAGCGGAACCGTTTCCGCAGAACGTCAGCCAGAGTGCGTTCCACGACGTACTCCACGCCCTCAACCTCGAAGCGCTGAATGACCTTTTGGGCGATCTTTGGGACACCCTCTTTTCGCAGGTTGCCCGCGATTCCAAACCTCATCACTAGTCCTTCTTCTCAGATGCTGAAGACTCAGCAGATCCAGACTTTTGTGCCTCGTCTTTGCCGAGCTCCTCTACATAGTTCAGCTTGAGTTCCTTTATGATATTTGCCAGGAATCTTGATTCCTCGTCAGACAGATTCCCCTTCGTCTTGGAGGCAAGGGCATCAAGCGTATCGATGACGAACTGTGCCTGGTCGAGGCTTCTCTCAATCTTGTCAGAAAGGGGATTCTTTGTCTTACCCATGTGCTGCATAGCCGCAGCGTGGAACATGAGCGCCAATCCCATGAATAAGGCAGTCTCTTTTTCACTTTCGGCCATTAGGCTTTGCTCCTTTTGGTGTCAGAAGATAGCTCCCATAATTTTGCATACTTGGTGAACACATAGCAACCAGAAAGAACACTCAGAATGAAACCCTGAATGCCATCCATGAAACCCATCTTTATGAAATACATGCGGACGAACACCCACATAGGTCTGACGATGAGCTGGCTGATCCGAAATGTAGTCTGTCGCTCAGCCATCTCATCAGCCGCGAGGGTTGTATAACGATTGAACTTGTCAAAATAGTGCCACAAGTTTGGATCGGTGTAGTGGAGCAGGTCAAACCGCAACCTGCCAAGCTTTCCATCGAACTCCAACTTCTCGTGAACCTTGTGGTCCGAGAATCTGGCTGAGCCCCGCTTGAAAAGTCGCGTCACATATCCGGGGTACCAGCCGGAGTGCCGGATCCACCGCCCCAGGAAGAAGGCCCTCCTAGGCATTTCATATGCAGCAAAAGGCGTTGATTGTTGCCCTGTAACACTTTGGACTTCTTCACCTAATTCCCTGGTTATGCGCTCGTCTGCGTCGAGCCATAGGATCCACTCGCCAGTGCATTGCTGCAGAGCGAAGTTCTTTGATGCTGCATACCCCTCCCAGGGTTTCACGTAGACCTTCTGAGTGTAATTCCTGGCGAGCTCGAGCGTTTTGTCGACACTCCCGCCGTCGACAACCACAATTTCCTGAGCCCAGTGGACAGAATCAAGACATTCCGCAATATTCCGCTCTTCATTCTTTGTGATTACGATGACTGACAGCGAACTCAAGAGCTGGTACCCCCTGAATACGTTACAGAAAAGGCATGCCACGATGAGACGAAGGCACAAAGCTTTTGGATCGAAAGATGTGTGGAAATCCAGTTTTGAATCTTCATTTCCTGCGTGATTTTGTGCTTTCGTGACGACCAGCGCATCTCCAGACCATCTAGGACCCGACTACTACGTTCACGAGCTTATTCTTGACCAGGATCGTCCGCAGTACTTTCTTTCCGGCTACATGTCTTTGGATGTTCGATTCTTCGTGCGCCAGTCGCTCAAGTTCCTTGTCATCAGTGCCTTGAGGTATGAGGAGCTTTCCCCTTACTTTTCCGTTGACTTGCAGGACCACTTCAACCATATCCTCGACCGTTTTTGCAGAGTCGAACGAAGGCCAAGCATCGTACGCCAGTGATGTCTTGTGGCCGAGAAGCTCCCACAGTTCTTCGCCCAGGTGGGGCGCAAGCGGGGACAACAACAGGACGAACTGCTCAAGCTCCCTTCGTGGCAACTCTTCCAGTTTCATGGCTTCATTCATAAAAATCATCAGTTGGGATATCGCAGTATTGAATCGAAGCCCCTCGATATCCTCCCCCACCTTCTTTACTGTCTGGTGGAATAATCGTTCAAAGTCAGGTGTAGGCGCTTTGTCGACAATGGACGGATTGAGCTTACCAGCTTCGTCGACGAACAACCGCCAAACTCGGCTCAGGAAGCGAAAGACCCCTTCGACACCCCTGGTGTTCCAGGGCTTCATCTCCTCGAGTGGCCCCATGAACATCTCGAAAAGGCGCATAGCATCTGCGCCGTATTGACCGATGACGTCATCGGGATTCACCACGTTTCCCCGCGATTTAGACATTTTTCGCGAGTCTTCTCCCAGGATGATACCCTGATGGCGAAGCCTTGTGAAAGGCTCCTTCGTGCTGACGTAACCCAAATCGAACAGGACCTTATGCCAAAATCGTGCATACATCAGGTGCAAGACGGCATGTTCGGACCCGCCAACGTAGAGATCGATGGGCATCCAATAGCGCTCTTTTTCGGCTGAGCAGAACACATCCGGATTCGCGGGATCGATGAAGCGAAGGTAATACCAGCAGGAACCGGCCCATTGAGGCATGGTATTCGTTTCCCTTCTCCCCTTCAATCCGGTCTTCCCGTCAGTGATATTAACCCAGTCTGTAGCGAGCGCCAGTGGAGATTCCGTCGTTCCACTCGGTTGGAATTTCTTCAGATCCGGCAGCAGAAGCGGCAATTCGCTTTCGGGCAATGCGGTCATCGTCCCATCTTCGAGATGAACGATGGGGATCGGCTCACCCCAATACCGTTGTCGGGAGAACAGCCAGTCCCGAAGTTTGAACTGCACAGTCGCCCTGCCGAGTCGCTTCTGTTGAAGCCAGGCAGCGGTCACTTTCTTTGCCTCAGCGGTTGGCAATCCATCCAACGAGATCTCACCGCTCGACGAATTCATACCAACACCGTCGTCAATGAAGATCTCGGGTGCATCAGGTCCTCCATCGACAACCTGAATGATCGGGAGATTGAATTTCTTCGCAAACTCAGCGTCGCGCTCGTCATGGCCCGGGACTGCCATGATCGCTCCAGTCCCATACCCCATCAAAACATAGTCTGCAATCCAGATCGGGATTTCCTTCCCCGTGGCCGGATTGACCGCATAGGCTCCGATGAAGACACCTGTCTTGTCCTTTTCAATGCCACGTTCAAGCTCCGATTTGCGGGCCGCCTGCGTCCGATAGTCCCCGACTGTCTGCCTCAGCTCCGGCACCGTGAGGGCTTCCACAAGGGGATGTTCCGGCGCCAACACCATGTATGTGGCACCGAACAACGTATCAGCGCGTGTTGTGAATACACGCAGACTCTCCATCCGTCCCTTGATCGGGAAGTCTATCTCGGCTCCCTCGGAGCGTCCTATCCAATTCCTTTGCTGCTCCATCGTAGAAACGGGCCAGTCAAGTTCTCTGGCATCCTGAAGCAAGCGCTCCGCGTATGCGGTAATCCGCATCATCCACTGCCGCATTGGACCGCTCGACGGTATACCCCTTTTCCGTCCACTCAGCCACTTCCTCGTTGGCCAGAACTGTGCCAAGCCCCTCACACCAATTCACCGGAATTTCCGCGAGATACGCCAGGCGGTATTTCGCAAGAAAATCGTGCCGTTCTTTCCGACTCTTCTTTTCCCATTCCAGAGCCGTACACGGGTGATCCACATCCAGTCCGGCTGTCCCCTTCGCGGAAAGCTCCTCCACCAACGCCTCGATCGGCTTTGCCTTGTTTGCACGGGGATCGAACCAGGAATTATAGATCTTCAGGAAAATCCATTGCGTCCACTTGTAGTACTTCGGATCGGTCGTGTTGATTTCCCGTGACCAATCATAGCTCAATCCCAACATCTTGATCTGGCGCCGGAAGGTCGAGATATTTTCTTCCGTCGTCGCGCGCGGATGGATGTTGGTCTGCATTGCATAGCGTTCTGCAGGTAGTCCGAATGCGTCCCACCCCATCGGATGCAGAACGTCAAAACCTTTCATCCTCCGGTATCTGCAAAGAATGTCGGTGGCTGTATATCCCTCCGGATGGCCAACGTGCAAGCCGGCCCCGGACGGATAGGGAAACATATCCAGAACATAGATTTTCGGCTTATCGGACGAGTCGTTGGTCTTGAATGTCTGATGCTCATCCCAATACCTCTGCCATTTCTTTTCGATATCCAGAAAGCGGTACTTCATTCGCTCTTCGAGTCCTTTCAAACCGTGCTAACCACAATTGTCAGAACAATCTCAATAATCCTCACGCCCGCCTGCCTCACAGAACTTCATGGGGCGGGCAGGCAAAGACGCTAAGGCACAAAGCAGAGAAAGAAATACAAATACTTAGCGACTTTGTTTACCCCGACTGCTTTGGTCGGGGCGTCTTGGCGTGCCATTCTTGTGCCTTCCAAAGGTGTTTTTGAGATACGTTTACGAAAGTGCTCGTTTCTGGCCGATGCCGAAGAGCCTTATGCAATGTAACAAATTGGTGTCCCAATTTCAATGAAGAGAAGATGCAATCGGAGCGAGAAGCGGCGGGGAGAAGAGCAGGCGGCGACGTACGTCACAGGGTTTTGAACACGAGCATCGTGATATCGTCCGATTGCGGTGTGCCCTGTGTGTGAGCTTCAAGGGCAAGTTGTATCTGCTCGATAATTTCGGCTGGCGACATCTCTCGGATTCGTTTCAACACTTCTTCAAGACGTTCTTCCGTAAAATCCTCTTCTTGTG
>JACVXU010000314.1 GCA_015661185.1 Bacteroidota bacterium | reverse complement strand
ACCTTTTTTTTGGCGTCCTTGCCGGGGAGTCCGTACACAGCGATCGAACTTGGGAACATGAATTTCACCGGCTGTCCGTGCCAGCGTGACTGCTCGATGGCGAGCTTGAGCAAGTTCAGCGTCCCTTCAACATTGACACGATGCGCCGCTTCAGGAGTGAATTCTGCACGTGTAGAGAGAAGAGCGGCAAGGTGATACACAGTGTGAATCTCATACTCGCTCTGCATGCGTTCAAGAAGACGCCCTTCAAGAATATCGCCGACGATGACCGCACTGCAATACTTCTTCAACCCCTCATCAAGAGGATGAACGTCCAGTGCAATAATATGCTTTCCTCCGTCATGCGCCAATTGCTCGATCAGACCATGGCCCATCTCTCCATTTGCGCCGGTAATGAGAATGCCGGGTTTACGAATATGTTCGGACATAATTCTATATATGTCAGTTTGTGGGAATGAAAGGAAAGAACAGAAAAGCAGGTGACAAATTACAGATTTCTACCGCCAGGAATCCCCCGGCTTCTTTCGAAACTGATCATGCGGTCCGGCTTTTCGAGTTTGGCCCGGCGGGAATTTCGGGCGCTGGTCTTCAGGTGCAGTGAGATACCGAATCCACTCTTTCAGCTCGGCCATCGGCTTCCCCTTTTTCATGAAGCCGTCGATCTTTGGATCCTTGACAGCCTCCATCGTATACTGATCGTCGTACGCGGAAACAAAAAGGAATGGGATCTTCTCATAACCGGGGATGCTTCGCACTGTTTTGTGCAACCGTATCCCATCCATCACGGGCATGTACACATCCGAAACGATGATGTCGATTTTCTCTTTTGCCAATCTTGCCAACGCGTCCTCGCCGTCCTCCGCAGTGAGGACATCCCATTCTTCCGATTGGATGTGATTCCGCAGTAAAAGCCGATGGGCTTCCTCGTCGTCAACAACAAGAATCTTCATACGATCCGTTTGTTTTAACCCAACTTCTGTCGACTGTATTCGCTCTAGAAGTCCGGCAAAATCGACGTGTTGATGAACAGGGAGATCGACTCGTTGCTATTCCACGTGTCTGAGAGTTCTATTTCATCCATTCCGCCATCCTCGAAATCTCAAGCTTTCCCTTCTTCAATGCCCGTTCCTTCATATAGCTGAACAACACCGGTGTCACCACAAGCACGTGGATTGTGGATGTGATCAAACCGCCAATCATCGGTGCAGCGAGAAGGAACACTCCGAGGCATTTAAACAGCTTGAGGAGGCGTCGGAGATAGCAATCGAACAAGACAAAGCGAGCGTGATTCTCAATCTAATGTGGACGGATAATCGAGGAAGGCAAAAACAAGGCCGAACGTGAACGACAGAACAATTTGGCGTCTTGCAAATGGACACGAGCATCGGTGGGTTCCCATTGTGAGGGCATTGTCTACGAACGATCCCTCCTTACTCCATGGAACCCAGCACGGCACCGTCCACCATTAGTCAGTCTTCCGCACGTTTCGGGTTGATGAATGCGCATGCACTACCTTCCATTTGCCATTGATAAGCTGAAGGATGAGTGTATCGTACCCGGAGAGCTTTGCTTCCCTCCCATCTTTCATCTTGATGCTTACTTCAAGACTCCCTGAAATGCTTAGTGCATGTGCCCAGAGTAGGTTGTCTTCACCTGGTTCTTCTTGATGTTCTTGTCAGCGCCATCGCCCCGCTGCCAGCCGGCATAGCATTCGTTGCAGACGGGCTTCCCCGCTTTCAGCGATTTATAGCATGTGCAACTTTGATGCTCAAATGCGCACGTGTTGCAGGAGTGGTTCGTACAGCACGAGTACTTGCCTGCCTCCATGAGTTCTTCCTTTGCTTCATCGAGCAACTCTTTGGATTTGGCGATCTTCTCGGATGGAGAACGTTCACCGGTGCTGTCTGGATTTTCAGAGAGCACAAGATTCATTTTGCACTTGGGGCATTTTCCCGGTTTGTCCGACTTTACCTCTGGATGCATAGAGCAGGTGTACTTCACCTTTGTCGCTTCTTTTGACTGCGCGGCGCTTGTTCCTTTCTTTTGATCCGCCTGGACCAGCGGGTCGTTTGCAAAGCTGAGGCTTATGACACCGACAACAAATGTCGCAAGCACGAGATTAGATCGTTTCACAGATTCATCCTTTCATGTTTGTTGTATGGTTGAGTTACTGGTGTTGCACAAAACAGACTCTAACGTATCACCTCCTCGTTGCCGTGCCCCCCATTCCATGCATGCCACCCGAATGCTCGTGCATTCCCTCACCAACAACCCTTTCAGCCTCAACAATGACCGGTGGGTTCATCCGCCTTCCTTCGATCTCGGTGATTGAGAATCGGAACGTGTGTAGACCTGAGCGAGTTGCGTCGTACTGAACCGTGTAAGCCCCCGCTTCCTGGCTCTCTTCAAACGTCAGATGCTCGCCATCTTCGATGGATGCAGTGTCATCGTCCCGCTTGATTGATAGCTGAATCATCGCGTTGGACAACAGTCGCCCCGATGAATCATCGGAAAGTCTCACTGTCAGCTCAGACCTCCTGCCAACCTCCAAGTGCGGAATGATTGCACTGAGCCGTACACCTCCCACAGTCACCTCCTTCTCAAAAAGCGAATCGTCCGGTGATTGATGGCTGCTTGACTCTCCCATCATTCCCATGTGCATGCATGACGAAATCAATGGAAGCAGCAACACCAGCAAGGGTATTTTCAGGTTTTCAACCTTCCAGGAAATCGCTTTAGTGGTGTCCACCATGCCCGCCTGTTCCAGTTGTATCGAGCGTTGTAAAGTGGAACGCCATCGCATCCACTCCTGCAACTGCACCGTGTCCTGTCATCATTCCCATATCGCCCATCCGGGACCGCATCATCTGCATCATTTCACCACCCATGTGAATCATGTATTGCATGTTCGGCATCAACATGGAATCTGGTGTAAAGGTGCTCTCTGTGGACGACATGTTCCAGAAGAAACGTCCCGCTGCTGCTTCTCGACAAATTCGAGGCACTTTTGCACCCCGGTCATGCCGGCATTCTGGGAGATCGCAGTTTGGTAGCTCACGCGGGCTTTGTCCAAATACCAGCAGGCGGCGCAGGCGTTTCCCAACGCGGAGTAGGCCTCCGGGAACCGCGGCTGAAGTTCGACGGCACGTCCCAGTTCCGCGATTGCATGCTCCATCTCTTTGAGTTCCATCAGCACCAATGCCAGCTCATAATGAGCGCGGGGCGACTCGGGCTTGACCTTGGTTCCGCGTTCCAGGAAGGACCGAGCGGCATTCAATTGCCCGCGCTGGCGGGCGAGGACACCCATCAGGCGAAGTGCCTCCGGATGGTCCGGCTCGTGATCCAAGACTTGGCGGTAGAGGGACTCTGCTTCCGGCAGGCGGCTCGCTTGGTGATGAGCCAAAGCTTGACGGAGCAGCGCAAGTGAATCCTGCGGAGGTCGATCAGGCATGGCCTTGAGATTGAGGCTGGACTGGAGAATTCGCAACTTCAATGCGGGAGAGTCAACCCAGCGCTTTCGCCGCCCCTCTGAACGGTCGGCCCCACGTCAAGACTCTTCGACGCTCGTTACCCTGATGACAGGGCTCCATCAAGCTCACTCCATCGGGGCGGGGACAGCTTGTCCCCAGCATAACGGGTTAGGGATTGCGGGGACAGGCTGTCCCCGCCCCATTCACGAAAGCTGTCGAGCTCGAGCTTGAGGCAGCCCTGCCCGGTTGGTGCCGACCAGAGCGCGGGTGCGCCGAATCGTTTCGCTGGCTGTCTAAAAAAAATCAGCGTGGTCAAATTACAATAGTTTCATCGTTCCTCGGAAATTTTCTCATGACGACGCTAAGGCCATGAAATCAGCCTTCTTACACGCGTCGATCAAAACGGCCCGGACGCTGGCACCGCTGCTGCTAACCCGTGCGTGCCCTGCAATGAAAACATCAAACCAACCCTATGAAGAAAGTTGAAGCCATCATCAAGCCATTCAAGCTGGAGGAAGTTAAAGATGCCCTCGGCGATATCGGCATCGAAGGAATGACCGTTAGCGAAGTCAAGGGATTCGGCCGCCAAAAAGGCCACACGGAAATCTACCGAGGAAGTGAATATACCGTCGATTTCCTGCCGAAGATAAAAATCGAACTCGTCCTGCCCGACAGTCAGGTGGAGGCGGCGGTGGCCGCCATCGTCAAAACCGCCAAAACCGGAAAAATCGGAGATGGCAAAGTGTTTGTCTCGACCGTGGAAGAAGCCATCCGCATCCGGACCGAAGAGAAAGGTGAAGCCGCCGTATAAATCCAGCTCCGTTGAAACTCAAATTCTCCAACCCATGAAAAAGATTTTGTTGACCCTTAGCCTGTTCGCCACGCTCGGAATCTTCGGTGAGTTCGTCCGAGCCGCCGATGCTCCCCCCGCACCCGAACGATCGGTGCAGGAGCGTCTGGAAGACTTGGAAGCCTACGTGAACAATGGCGCCCGCAACGCCAGCACCAACGCGCCTACGAAAATTGCCGGCGCGGGTCCCGGCCACAATGCGTGGCAGATGGCTTCCTCCGCCTTGGTATTGTTCATGACCCTGCCTGGACTGGCGTTGTTTTACGGGGGTCTGGTCCGTCGCAAGAACGTTCTCTCCGTGCTGGCCCAATGCCTGGGGATCGCCGGTCTTGTGACCATTCTCTGGTGGCTGTGCGGATACAGCCTGGCCTTCCACAGTGGGGGCAAGATTTTCGGCAGCCTCGACTGGATATTCTTGAGAGGCGTTGATTCCGCGCCGAATACCGACTACGGCGCCTGGGTGTCTCACAATGTATTTTCGATGTACCAGTTGATGTTTGCCATCATCACGCCGGCGTTGATCATCGGCGCAATCGCAGAACGGATGAAGTACTCAGCCGTCTTGCTCTTTGTCGCTTTGTGGATGTTCGTCGTTTACTTCCCGCTGGCGCACATGGTCTGGGGAGTGGACGGGCTGATGAATGGAGTCTGGAACAAGGACGCGGGAATCAAGGCTATCGACTTCGCCGGCGGCACCGTCGTCCATATGTCGTCCGGTTGGTCCGCGTTGATCCTTTGCCTCATCCTTGGCAAGCGCCGAGGATATGGGAAGGAGGCCATGCCTCCGCACAGCATGGTTCTCTGTATGGTCGGCACCGGCATGCTTTGGGTGGGATGGTACGGCTTTAACGCGGGCAGCGCCGTGGCGGCCGATGGGGTCGCCGCGAATGCTTTCCTGACGACGACCCTGGCGACAGCCGTAGCCTCGTTTGTCTGGCCAGTCGCAGAATGGTTGATTAAAGGCAAGCCCAGCATCCTGGGTTTCTGTTCCGGTGCTGTCGCGGGATTGGTGGTCATCACTCCCGCTTGCGGCTTCGTCAATTCGAGTGGCGCGATTATTATCGGCATTGCGGCAGGTCTCATCCCGTTTTTCGCTTGTTACAAGATCAAGTCATGGATCGGTTATGATGACGCGCTGGATACTTGGGGCGTGCATGCCGTCGGCGGGACCTTGGGCGCTTTCCTGACCGGCATTCTCGCCACGCCCTCGGTGAACGCGAATCTCGACCTGAACCTCAAGGGCGTCGTGGGAAGCTCGCTTTGGCTGGAGCAGCTCAAAGCGATTGGAGTCACCCTCACTTTGGCCGTCGTTGGGACTGCCATCGTCGCATTGGTAGTCAGGGCGATTTTGGGGGGCTTGCGGGTCGATGAGGAAGTCGAAGTGGCCGGTCTCGACTTGGCCGAACACGGCGAAGAGGGCTATCACGGCGGCTAAGCAGATTCCGAGTCTGTCAATCTCCGCTGCTCCTCCGCTGTGGAGCGAGGTCGAAGCCTCGCCCCGGCGGAGGACGGCGTTTAACCGAAAACCCAAACACAGAATTGATTCATGAGCACAGCAAAGAGCGTATTAGAGATGGCGAAGAAGAACGGGGCCAAGATGGTGGACATCAAGTTCGTCGATACCTTTGG
>JACVXU010000094.1 GCA_015661185.1 Bacteroidota bacterium | reverse complement strand
TGACCCCGACTTGAACCTGCAACCTTGAGGTTCGCGATTTGAATCTGTGCTTCATCGCATATACGCGAGCAATAATTGTACTTGCAATAGTGTGCCTTGGTCTCAGCCAATAGTAAATGATCCTCGATCCTCCCCGCTTTCCCTTGCCTGAGATCGTCCATCGCAGCTTCCAGAGGCCGTGGCTACCCGGAATCAGGTCGCCCGCTTCCGAATGTGCTGCTATGAAATGCTAAAGCTCACTGTACTCTTCGTCAGTTAGGGCTTCAAGCACTCGTTTGGTGAAGACCGGTGTCTCTACAATAAAGAGAGAAACGATCTTTACTCACAAGTCCTGGACACTAGTGCGCTGGTGTCCTACTCTACAAAGGGGGTCAACTTGTATAGCTTCTCAGATGCCGTCGTAAGATTTTCAAGCCCCTCGTTATTTGATTCTCTACAGTTTTCACGCTAATTCCGAGACGCGCGCTGATTTCAGCGTTGGACATCCCTTCCATCCTGCTCAGCAAGAAAATCTCACGGCACCTGGCCGGTAGCGTTGTCGTCACAACCTCGGATAAGGCTTCCTGCAACATCCTGACCTGAAGAGACTCATCGGGATCGTCTCCCGCGGATAGCGAGGGGTGAGGATTATCCAGCTCGAACCGTTTTCTCACCTCATCGTGCTTCGCTCGGTCGCGCAGAAGGTTTCTGCTGATGCGGAAGAGGTACGCGAGGAAGGGAAGACTCGGCCGAAGTGAACTGCGATGATTCCAAACCCGTATGAACACCTCCTGAACAATGTCGTGCGCGGCGTCTGCATCTCGAAGAGCGTGTAGGGCCGTGCGGAACAGGATCGGTTGATACCGCTTGTACAAAAGCTGGAAAGCATCTTCATCAGATAGTCGTACTTGTTCAAGAAGCCGTTCATCGTTTTCGTCCATAACTGCGTACTCGTAATGCGACATTGCGTATGTTGAAATATAGGTGAAACTTCGGCTCGTGTAAACCCCCCTCCAGCTCGGTCTGTTGAGATGGGCTTCCGTGTCGGCAATGTCATGTTTATCAATTGACATTTCCCAAAAATAGTCACGTACGCGCTTAGGGGGAATCAAGGGATTGATCGTTTCATGAGTACAGGGTGGCCTGAGACTCTCGTACCAACGATGAATGGTTGCGAAAATGCGGATCCTCCCTGACGTCTTTTGTGGCAAAGGTCAAGGATAACAGAGTCGGACCGATTTCCCCGGTTCCCGTTGAAGGCGATTGGCGAAGTACGTAGGATGGAATTCAAACAGTGAGTTTCGCAAGGCATTCTAATGATAGGCTAGGCGATCAGCGATGTGGCCAAGAATTGTCTTTGTGTGGGCAACAGCAACATGGGTTATGCTTTGCTCTTGCGGCGACAGTAACATCGTTGAAGAACGCGACGAACAGCTCAGTTATCGAGTCGCAAAGGGAGCATGCGGGAGAGTAGTATTTGATGAGAGGATCGGTACCGGCTATACCTCCGCATTCAAGACAATAGAAGAGAGAAAAGTGGAAGCGTTTGAAAAATATTGTCCTGAAGCACCATGTCACAGGATTCGGCTGGAACCGTTCGAACTGGAGGTCGTCGACGAAAAGGGCGTCGCCCCTGCGGCGAAGTTCTTCGGTCTCAAGGTCTTGGATCGGGAAACAGGTTCGCTCTTACATTCTGTATCTGAGGTAATAACAACCGATGGAAACCTCTTTCAGCTGCAATGGTGTCTGGACTGAGCATTGGAGTCCATCTGCGTGACAAAGCATCAAACCAGACTTGAAAAGACACCTTTCGACTCTCATCGAGCGACGAGGGGAACGATCGTTGAGGGAATTTCAAAACAATGCAAGAGCCACTCTCATGCGTGCATTCATCCATAAACTGAAAACGCTCTTCTTCATGGGCATTGATCGAAAGAGCGAAGAGCGTGACGTCACTGCGATTCTCGATAACGACTTTGCCCGCAGTCGAAACGTCGATCCCGAGACTCATCAACAATGGCTTCGCCTCCGTCGCACGATAGCGCAGGGATCGACCGAAGCTCCTCCGAAACGGTTTCGAGCGGTTCCTTACCTGGTCTCCGCCGCTGTCGTCCTTGCACTTGTCACGGCCGCAAGTTACTTCTATTTGTTTCGCGACGAATCCCATCCTAAGAGATTTGCAACCGGTAAAGGTCAACAGTCAACGCTGCTGCTACATGATAGCTCGGAAGTGACACTCAGCTACGCCACCGAACTTGTCGTCCACCATCTGCGGCCTGGCGAGCCCCGCAGACTTTCGCTCACCGGCGAAGCATATTTCCGCGTCCGGCACAACGATACGCCGTTTATCGTCTCGACCGGAAATGCCGATGTCCACGTCGTGGGAACGGAGTTCAACCTGCGCGCCCGCGAGGGGAGACTCGAGGTTGCAGTGCTGCGCGGAAGTGTTACAGTCGACGCTCCGAACGGAAGAAACGGAAGCTCGCTGTTGCTCTCACAAAATCAGATCGCGATGTGTGAGCAAGGCGATATTCCACGTCGAACCGGCAATATACCCGCTTTAGACTATCCGGGATGGATGCACGCCAAGCTTTATCTCAACAAAACATCCCTCCTTACGGTATGCCGCGAGATTGAAATGCGGTTTGACGTCGTCATCAACATTCAAGCCAGGGATGTTCAGCACGAGATGACGGGTGTTCTGGAGGCTAAATCTGCAGAATCGGCGCTGAGAGCACTTTGTGAACTTACCGGTAATCGGTTTACACACAATGGTCAAGAGTATACTCTATACTAGCGTCCTGTGCCTCGCAGTATCGCAAGGGCTTTCCCAGGAGCGAGCCACGGTTCATTCTTACCGGTTCCAGGATGCGGAACTACGAGCCGCGCTTGATTCTATGTTGCGGTGGTACGCAGTGCCTCTCATCTACCTTGAACGTGACGTTTCCGGAAAACGCGTCACCGCGGAATGCAGCGCGTGCGGTTTTGAAGAAGCTCTCCAAGCGCTTATCGCGAAACAGGGCCTTGCCTGGAAAAGACTCGGCGGACAGGTGCTGATTCAGAAACAGTCGGCGCGGGTGGAACCTTCCACTGCCACGTTCGCAGGAACACTCATAGATTCGCTCACCGGCGAATGGGTTGCCGACGCGAACGTCCTTCTCACGAGCGGTCAAGATTCGACGATCTATCGCTGGTGTTCAACAAGCCAGTTTGGATTCTTCTCCCTCCGGAATATCAAGCCCGGCGACTACCTTCTCACAATCCGCCGTATCGGCTATCATACCGTGTACAAACCGGTGACGATTCTTCCCGGCTCATCGGAGGTACGCGCATTCCCGATGACGGAACAAGAGGTGGCACATCCGGAAGTCACAGTGGAGGGGCGCCGGTCCGCATTGACTGCATCGGCGGGGATTTCGCGCGGCGTGTACATTCGAGCAACTGCTTCGGATCACAACCAGTACCTTCTTGAAGGAGCCAGAATCCACAACCCGCTTCATTTCGGAGGCGTGATGGATGCCTTCAACGGCGATGCGCTGCGCGATGTTCAGATGATTGCCGGGGGCGTCCCTCCGTATTATGGCGGACGCATCGGCGGTATTCTCGACGTTTCGCTACGCAACGGGACTTCGGAGAGATTCTCGGGTTCAGCAGGGACTGGAATGCTCGGCTCCGATCTCGTGCTGGAAGGTCCACTCTTTGAACGCACAACGTTTCTTCTTTCCGGCAGACAAGGGTATCCCGACATCTTCCTCCCACGGTATCGCGAAACCGGAGCACCGAGCGATCTGAATTCCTCCGAGCTCATGGCAAAGGTCAACCGGCGCCTTCCGGGAAATCAACAGTTCTCGCTGAGCGGATATTTCGGGCGGGATACGTATGAGAAGGCTGCAAGCGGACCGAATGGAAAGCAGCTTCTCAATTCTCTCCGTTGGGGGAATGTCGCTGCAAACCTCCGATGGATCGGCGTGGCGTCTCCGTCACTCTTCTTTTTCACGTCTGCCGCTTACACGCGGTACGGATTCAATGTCGAACATCGTTTTGAGCCACAAGGCAACAGTCCGTCCGAGCTGTTCAGTTCTGATTATGTCATCGAAAATGCCGCCTTTCGAGCACACGCAGAGTTCTTCTACGACGAGTACCACACCGTGCTTGCTGGGGTCGAGCTGGTGCACCACGCGATGAGAGGGAGCATCAGCGAATTCTCCAGTCAGATCGCCGCTATGTCGTTGGACGGGTTTTCACCGTGGGAGCTGTCGGTGTATTTCCAGGATCAGTGGCGATTGGTTCCATCGGTGCTGGCAGAGTACGGCATCCGAGCGACCTCTTTTGTCGCAAAACAAGGATCGTTCTCGGCGGTCGATCCCCGTTTTTCCCTGGTGGCAACCCTCTCGGGCGATCTGCGCCTGTACTCGTCGTTCTCGGCGGTCAATCAGTTTATCCACCCGTATCGGCATAGCGGAATCTTTCTGTTCTATCCATCAATCTTCCTGTACCCATCCACAGAGAAGATTCCCCCTTCAACGTCATTGCAGACTTCTTTCGGAATCGAAAAGAATTTTGAAGAAGACCGATACCGGCTCACGCTCGAATCATACTACAGAACGACGCAGAAGCTTCATGAATTCGCGTTCGATACCACACAACAAAACACGAACGGGATTGCCGGTGCACTGCTCGTTGGAGAAGGCACTGCATACGGCGCGGAGGTCACGCTCGTTAAACGGATTGGCGAATTCACCGGCTCGGTTCGGTACAGCTTATCGTGGGCCAGCAACCGGTTTGACGAGCTGAACAATGGAGACCCGTTCAGGCCCCGCTTTGACCGTAGGCACGAGCTGTACGCCACACTCTCCTATTTGCTGCACGAGAATTGGACAGTAGGTGGGGTCTGTTTACTTTCATCAAACCAGTTTCCTTCATTTGCCCCGCATGGCGTAGATGAGCGAAAGATCCTCGCCACAAACCGCGCAGATGCGGCATTCGAAAGTGCGTATGCGGAGCCGTTTGATTTGAACGGCGGCCGCCTGCCTGGTTTTCAGCGAGTCGAGCTTTACGTACAGCACAGATTCTCATCGTGGGGCGTTCCGTGCGATGCAACACTCCGCTTGGTAAATGGCTATGGACTGCTTGATCCATTTGCCTGGGAATTGAATAACAGCCCCGATAACCGGCTGAGGTGGAGAGCGACATTCGAACCGCCTCCGGTGTTTCCGCTGTATCCGGTCATGACCATGAAGGTGAGGTTTTAACAAAGTTGGGCACTCTTGTTGGCTCTACATAGCTGTGCTTGGTTCACGGGAACAGGCCATGATTCAATCCAGAGTTGTTTGTCCTCGAAGACCGGCTACTGTGTTCATGTTCTGCCTCACTCTTTCAATCATCGCATGCGATGACAGAGGAACAGACGTCTTTTACTGGGACCGCGAAGGAGTGGCTGTTCGAGTCGGTCAATCGAGTATGTCGATTACAAACAACTCATCCCGCACCATCCACATCTTCGCCATTGAGAGGCGAGCCCAAGAGTATACCGACTGGCTGCTGGGCTGCGATTCCAGCAACGCGATACAAACCGGGTCAGCCAGAGAGATTCCATATTCAAAAATATTCGGTTACTACAAGGAGTGCGAGGTCGGTGTGTTCTGGTGGAATTGTCCCCCAATGGACGGCCAGCGTGAACGTTTCATGCACGTGAGGACACCATGATGTTCAATCTGTGTGAGTCGGGGCGACTACTTTGTCTCAAAAGTCTCGAGCTGGGAAGACCGGTGTTGTCGATGCATGCGATGTGCCGTTCACTCCGACCAGATTGAGGAGGATCCGCGATGAAATCTTAATCGACGGGAACCACGACACCGCATTGCTCGCAATCATTCCTGGAGGTGGTTATGAAACAGTCAACAACGAAGCCACATCGTTTAGTGAGAACAACGCGGTATGAGAGGTTTCTTCCTTCGACCCCTCATAGAGTGAAAGGAGGATCGCTGACGAAAATCTCATCAATCGTAGTTCTTGTCATCTTGGGTGCGATGTCGAACGCCATAAGTCAGATCATCCCAATCAAGACAGTGCCCCTCGCAACCGGAAGTCAGTTCTCGATCTTCCCCTCCGCGAACACAGCAAGTGGAGGCCTTTCCATAGCTGTGGAGGACGAGCTGTCAGACCCGTTCACCAATCCGGCCAAGGGATTCTCAATGAACGGTATGAGAGTGCTGAGTGCACCTCAGATGTATTCCGTTTCCATCCAACGCGGCACCAGCGAAGGGTCGGGAATCTCCCTTCCGCTCGGCGTGCTCACAAAGCATGGTGATTTCTTCGGCGGACTCTACTGGGCGAGACAGCAGCTTTCGTCAAAGCGGAACTCGGCCTTCGGCATCACACCTGCATCATCCGGCTCCCTCACGGGGATGACGGACGACCCCGAGAACAACACCTATACGTTTGCCATGTTGGGGACCACCATTCCCGGAACGGAAATAGCAGTAGGTGCGAGCGCTCTGTGGGGAGATCTCAATTCCGTTGAGGGAGTGAACTTGCTTTTTCCCCGAAGCCCCAAGGTTCTCCAGAACGGTACTCTTACTCATTATCGGATTGGAGTGATGCGAACCATGGAGAGCGATCGCCAATTCGATGCAGTCATTGTTCGATCGATTTTCAAGATGCGCTACGATGTTGCATCGGTCGGGACGACGGGCATTGGGCAAACCACGACCGTGCAATTCAACCCGGAATACGATCAAACCAACCTTTGGGGTCTGCAGATCAGGTACACGCATGCGCTTGAGGACCACTGGCGCGTCGGTGCATTGCTGACGACCAACTGGAAGGAACACCCGAAGATCCCCAACTACGACCTGATGAGCATTCCACGCGATCCGGGAAACTCGACAGCGTACAATCTGGGACTCGGACTCATCAAAAGGCGCGACCACTCGTTCTTCGGGGCCGACATCATTTACGAGCCGATTGAAACGGCGACGTGGGCGGAGGCCGACCAATCCACCCGGCTCGCAAACGGTGACATCTTTCCGGCCGGCATGAAGACGGTGGAAAACTTCTTCAATTTCTCCAACTGGATTGCGAGGTTTGGCTTCAGGGCGGGAAGCGATACGTCTTCCTTCCAGGCCGGATTCCAGCGTCACGCCATCAACTACGACCTGGAACAGATCAACCATCTTCAGCGGTCAAAACGGGGCCAGCACGAAAGCTGGGTGGAATGGACAATAAGCGGCGGGTACGGGTTCTCAATTGGCCCCGCACGCATCCTCTACACCGTGCTGCTCACCACAGGCACGGGTCAGCCGAGCGTGGTGTCCGCAGGTTGGACCGGTACAGCCAGGTCGGATGTCTCAGCGTTGGACTTCGCGGGCGACTTTCTTCCCGCGCCCAGCGGATCGCTCAATGTGCGCAATGCCTTCGTCTGGACGCACCTTGTGTCGGTATCATACAGGATCGAATGAATGAGAGTATACATCATGGGCGCTCCCGTCGGCTGGGTTCTTCATGCCGGAACAGGACCCCCGAACATCGCCGTTGTTGCGACCGGGCTGCCGGATGGGAAGACAACTGCGTTCATCGGCCCTGTCATGAGTTACTACGAGCACGTGAGCACGAATTTTAGGCACTTGACGGACGAAGAATGGAAGAAAGCATACGCGGTTGCGCCGTCGTTTCGCCCCTCGATTGTCAGGCTGTATCTTGCGGTCAGCACTGGCTCTTCATTCAATGACGTTCAGTCGCTCTTAACGGTCATCGAAGATCACCCGGTCACGGGAACGCTTCCGTCGACGATTGTGCTCGAACAGAATTTTCCCAATCCGTTCAGCTCTTCCACCGTGATTATGTTTTCCATTCCCGTCGCAGCGAGCGGTGTGTATTTCTATCACCTCGTTGCCGGCAACCAGCGGGCAGTCGGGAAGATGAGTTTTGTCAAGTAACTTGAAAGAAGGAGAGGAGGATGAGCAATGAGAAAACAACGATGGATGTTCTTCGTGGCCGTGCTGTTGTTCCTTTCGGCCTGCTCTGACCACGGCACGCAGCCCCTCGTCTCACCCGAGATCACTGAGGGGGGAACAATTGCCTTTCGCATCCCGAAGGGTGAGGCCCCCGCCGATGTGTGGGTCATCGCTGCCCGTCTGGAACGACAAGGATACCAGACCATGAGAGAATCCGTGTTCGTTGCCGGTACCCCGGACACAGTTCTCCTGACAATAACTGGGGTGCCCTCAGGTTACTGGAATGTCACCGTGGAAGCCCGGGATTCGGCCGGATCGACGCGCTACACGGGGAGTTCTTCTGTGTTGATTATCGAGGGAGAGACGGTGCAGGCGTATGTGCAGATGAATAGCACCGGGGGTAAGGGGAAGGTCGAGATCATCGTCACATGGCCATCCAGCCAACCACAGCTCCTGCTTCGCACGAGCGGCAACTTCTTCCTTGCCCAGGAGCTCATCCCGGTGACCATCACCAATGCATACACTGGAACCTTGATTCTGGCCTCATGCTGCGCGCGACCGGATATTCGGGTCCAGCGAAAGCTCGATGGGGGCTGGAGTCCGCCAGGTGCGTGCGAACTGATGTGTCCATCAATACTCCTTCCCCTCAAGCCCGGGACGACGATAAGCGATAGCGTCTTGCGGATCGCACAGCCCGGGTTGTACCGCCTGATGTTGAGATACTCCGATCCCAGGCGCGCTTCGGCAGTGCTTTTTGCTGCGTACTCAAATGAGTTTTGGGTCCTCTCTACACAGTCAGACAGCGCAAAGCTCAACGAGATGTTCGGACTGAAGTTTGGGCAACGCGTGGTACTTCAAGGGACAGACCTGACGCTGGCGTTCAGGGATGTGACCGAAGATTCTCGATGTCCCGAAGGAGTCGTATGCGTATGGAAGGGAAACGCGAGGATTCTGCTGGGAGTCAATCAAACGGCAATGGCTCTGAATACCACCCTGGAGCCGAAACAAGCGTTGTACTCTGCCTATGTGATACAATTCCTCTCCCTTCAACCTTATCCTAAACTTGGCCAACAAATAAAAAAGGAAGAATACGTTGCAGCATTGGTCGTCACTGGGAGGCGGTGACAACCACAACGAGCCGTGTCGGTTGAACTGGTTCGACGCGATTACGACCGGGAAAACGCTTTTCGTGATCAGATAGTGCCATTTGTCATTCCATGAACTCCACATGCAATACGCCAAAAAGGTGTCATCATGAGATCACCAAGATTATGCTCACTACTCTGTCTGTTCGCGGCCCTCGGCCCAACGACGCTTCACGCCCAGTACAGTGCAGAGCGCGTCCTGGAGAAATCCTTCGAACAGACCGATTTCTTTTTCACATCGAATCCTCTTACGCCGTTTGGAATTGGAGGCTTCCGTCAGGTGTCCGCTTCGTTGTTCCAAGATCCACTCTCCAGGCTCGCTGTGAATCCTGCATTCTTTTCTCTGGATACATTGAAGGACCATTACGCCTACCTCGATTTCCGCAGTGTCAGTGATATCCGGGAACAGGCAAGCTACGCGAGCTACGCTTATCCAATGAATGATTACCGTATCGCAACCGATTACATCGCAATGCCGTACCCGCGGTTCTACCTCGACACGCGAAAAGACCTCCAGCCGGTTATCGCCGCCGCGTACCTGACGCGACCCCTTTCATCTATTCTTCCTCACCTCCTTGCAGGCGCGACGTATCAGGCCGTTTTCCAGGACGACAAGTATTATCCGATACCGCAGGACATCTATCGCTCCGTGATCGGGTACGACTATGCGGGAACGAAGGTGTCAGCGGAGAACCTGCCGGTCGTCGACCATTACAAGGGAAGCGACGACATACACCACCTCGCACACATGATTTCCTTCTATGCCGCGTATGAAGTGTCGAAAAACCTTCACTTTGGACTGAAGCTCGGACGCACACTCTTCAACCGCGACGGATCCAACGGTTCACAAAACCTCTGGGATGGATACTACAATCCGACCTACCAATCGATGTGGGGAAACTCCGAATCGCGTGAGCAACGATACCGGGATTGGGACCTTTCCGCAGGTCTTCGTTACAGGCTCGCGGAACGTGACGAGCTCGGGCTCACCCTTGGCCGGCTGTGGGGAACTGCGGACCAGGGTCTTACGAGGACGGATACGTCCCTCTACGGAAGCGGAACGGTGGGCGCCGGGACCAATTGGAGTTATTATATGAGGTCGGGTGCGACGAATCAGTCGTGGGATCACAGCGGACGCACAACCTACGGCAGCATCCAGCTCAACCGTTCGCTCTCGCCGTCTCTCAGGTTGGATCTTCTCTACGGTTTCACCGCCCAGAAGGTGGACATCGGTCTGGCGTCATCGATCTCCGACACTTCGTTTAATAGTTACCGCTACCAGTACAACGATACGCTGGTGTCACGGTCCGATGGATACTACAGGCTTCTCGATACCAGGTCCGGCGTCGGAAACAAAGCCAGCAATTCTCATCGTTTCTTCGCCTCGCTGCTTTGGCGCGCGAGCGACCGTGCGAGCGTCTCAGTCGGGCTGCAACTTGAATTTCAGAGCAGCGAAACGAACACAGACGAGGGGGTCGTTGCACGGCGACAGTCGCAGTACTCCAGCTCGTACGGCACATCCTACAACTATTCCTCGTTCGACAAAACAACTGAAAACAAGCATTTGCTCTGGACGTTCACGACGGACGTGACGACCGTTCAGGTTCCCGTGGTACTTCACTGGCAGGCCACAGATTGGATCGAGGCGCTTGTGGGAATCAGCAGGATCATGTCGAGCTGGGAGGTCAACGACGTGACGTTGGCCGTCATCCAGTTGCGGGACCGGCAAGGCACATGGGGAGGAGAACGGAAGGAGAATTTCGGAGAGCGCTACACCATGCCGAAGGAGCGCGTGAGCGACATCCGGACCTCCGGCCTCTTTGGGCTCACCGCGCGCCCGTCAGGACTTTTCGCCATTCGGTTGCTCGTCACGCCCAATGTTGTAAACGAGTACGACGGAACGCACGTCCAGGATTGGCGATGGTGGCTCTCATTCCAATTGACGCCATGAACAATACATCCTCGCGAGAGTTCGCTCCATTACTCGGCGCAACATGAAATGAAGCATTCATACGTGATAAGCCGCAACGGCCCCGACAGACATCGTCGGGGCGGGCATTTTGCCCAAACGTTAGACGCCTTGCCCGGCCGAGATGGGAGGATCATCTGCGCAAGTATCTCGCTGCTTTATTGCCAATTCTGCTTTTTCTCTCTTGCGCTGATCTGGGACTCGCTCCCGAGGATCGAGATTTCAACATCTCATTGAAGTATGGCATAAGCGGCAGGAACCAATTGGACACATTCCACAACTCGTTTACGAAGGACCTTCTCGTCGATGGCTCAATCACGGACTCCCTCTTCAAAAGTCCATCCGGGCCAGAACTCCAT
>JACVXU010000093.1 GCA_015661185.1 Bacteroidota bacterium | reverse complement strand
ATGGTCGTCTTCTCGAAAGGGAATGCCGAGGTTGGGCAATACCTGAACACGCGCATCGACCGCGCTAACTCGGCAACACTTTTTGGGACCGCCCTCGAAGCGTCCGGACAACGGGAAAACGCTTCGAGACTGGCCGCGAACGCGTAAGGAGGGATGCCACCGTGAAGAGAATTTCTGCCGCCATTGTATCCGTCATCGTCCTTGGTCTTGCCTGCTCTCCCGCTGCCGCGGCCCAGAGCCATCAGACCCGAGAACCTGATATTCTGAAGCGCCTTGAGCTTATCGAAAAGGGAGAAGGTGAGGTTGTAAGAGCAGAGCTCTCTACTCTTATGACGAATTTCCAGAACCATCCCGGCGTCCTCTACCTTCAGGGGGTGTTGACGACAGACGGATCGGAATCAGTGAAGATACACCAGAGCATCGTGGACAACTTCCCGAAAAGCGAATGGGCTGATGACGCCCTCTTCAAGCTCTACCAGTACTATTATTCGATAGGATTGTACAAAACTGCAGACCAGAAGCTCGAGCAACTCAAGCGTGACTACCCATTTTCAACGTATGCCACAGACCAGAAAGTTGCCGAGGAATCGAAAGCTCCTCCCCCTCCGGAACCGCCGGCAAAGGTGAGCCGGCCGAGCAAGGGGGGGAAGTCCTCCATCGTCTTCACCGTGCAGGCGGGGACTTTCTCGGTATTGCAGAATGCTGAAGAGCTAAAGGCGCGGTTTGAGCGGGACGGATATGCATCCCACATTTTTACGATTGTCAACAACGGGAAGAAATTTCACAAAGTGTGGGTGGGAGAATTCAACAAGCAGGAAGAAGCAAAAAGGTTTAGCACCGAGATCAAAAAGAAGTATCAACTCGACACGATTGTTGTCCCTCGTTGACACAGGACTTGGATTGTTGGTTGGATGGTGAGGAAGACGTTGTATGGATCGCGAGTTATTTCAACACGAGCACGGGATTATCGGCAAGTCTCTTGAGATTCAGGAGATCGTCGATGTCGTACAACAAGTAGCTCCGTCAGACATCACCGTTTTGATTACCGGTGAGAGTGGGGTCGGCAAAGAGGTCATCGCCCGTGCCCTTCACAATGCGGGCAAGCGGGCAAAAAAGCAGCTCGTCACTGTCAACTGTGCAGCGATCCCTGAAGGACTGATCGAGAGTGAGCTCTTCGGCCACGAAAAGGGCTCCTTCACGAGTGCCGTCGAGAGCCGGAAAGGCTACTTTGAAATCGCGGACGGGGGGAGCATCTTTCTTGATGAAATCGGCGAGACCCCTCTCGCAACACAGGTCAAGCTTCTCCGTGTTCTTGAAAACGGAGAGTTTATGCGCGTGGGTTCATCGGTGCCGCGCAAGTCAGATGCAAGGGTCATTGCGGCAACCAATAAGGAGCTGCAGTACGAGGTTCAGCAGAAGCGATTCCGGCCGGATCTTTATTTCCGTCTCCGGTCCGTGAACATCGCCATTCCACCGCTTCGGAACCGGCGAGAGGACATCCCGCTCCTGATCGAGCACTTTGTCAAAGAGGACCTGCAACGGAACGGCATTCGCTTCGGAGGATTCACCGACGATGCAACCGAGCTGATCATGAATTATCGCTGGCCCGGAAACGTTCGCGAACTGAAGAACACGATTGAGAGCATGTTGATTCTGGAAAACGGTCGGCGTCTCACGGGGGACGATGTTCGGAAATACCTGAAGGAGTACCAGGGGCCGGTGGTCGACCGGAACCTCCCCGTGGTCGCAAACAGAACCGTTGAGCAAGCCGAGCGCGAACTCATTTACCGCGCGCTGGTCGATTTGAAAGGCTCAATTCTCGAACTGCGTGACGTGATCCTGCGTGGCGTGCCTTCACCCGATATGCCGGAAGAGGCGAACGCAAAAGGCGCGCGCGGTAACGGCGTGATGACGCTCGATGAGATGGAGCGCAAGATGATCGTGAGCTCGCTTGACAGGAACGAAGGGAACCGGAGACTCGCTGCAAAAGAGCTGAACATTAGTGAACGCACTCTCTATCGGAAGATTAAAGAGTTTGGGCCACAGGAGTAAGAGAGGAACATTCTCGGCAGGGGTTGCGCGGGTAGTCGTGCACCGTGCGTTGTTCTCTTTCATGATCGCAGTGACACTGTCGGGATGTATGGGTTGCCCGTATTCGTTCACCGGGGCTTCCGTCCCGCCACATCTGAAAACAATCGCAATTCCCATTGTCGAAGATCAAAGCGGGTACGGCGATCCGACGCTGCGGGATCAGTTTTCGCAACAATTGCTGCAGCGATTCGTGAATGACGCGACGCTCCAACCTTCAGACCGATCGAACGCGGATTCGATTCTCGAAGGCGTCATCACCGGCGTGAAAGATGCCCCCGTTGTCGTTGAGGGGGGTGACCAGGTTGCGAAACGCCGCATCACGGTGACAACGCACATGACGTTCCGCGATCTCAAACTGCGCAAGAAAGTGTGGGAAAAAGACTTTACTCAATGGGGCGACTACCCTTCGGGTGGCGGCCTGACACAACGAAACGACGGCATAGCCGAAGCAGTACGGAAAATCACAGAAGATATTCTTAACGAAACAGTCGCAGGATGGTGAGATTGTCATGATCATTGCATCAATGTTCTTCCGACAGGAAATCCTCCACAGCCCATTTTTCACGGACTTGGTCCTGTACCTCTACTTCTTTTCTCTCCTGATCCTCTTCACGTTTGGTGCACACGGGTTTGTGATGGTGTATCACTATCTCAAGACGAGGGGAAAGGACTCCGTGCTCCCCGCACTGGAGCACGCCCCCGTCGTCACCGTGCAGCTGCCGGTGTATAACGAATACTATGTTGTCGATCGGCTCATCGAAGCGGTTTGCAGCATCGAATACCCCAAAGACAAGCTCGAAATCCAGGTGCTCGATGATTCCACCGATGAGACCGTCGACGTCGTGGCGAAGACCGTGAAGCATTTTCAGGGCCTCGGGTACGACATCAAGCATGTTCATCGCACAAACCGGCAAGGGTACAAGGCAGGCGCATTGAAGCACGGGCTGGAAACCGCCCGCGGGGAATTCATTGCAATCTTTGACGCGGACTTTGTGCCGAACACGACGTTCCTGCTCAACACGGTTCCCTATTTCGAAGATGAAGAACTGGCTCTCGTCCAGACACGCTGGGAACATTTGAATAGTGACTACTCGCTCCTGACGAGGACGCAGGCTATGGCGCTCGATGCCCATTTCGTCATGGAGCAGGGCGTCCGGAACAAGGTCGGTTTCTTCATCAACTTTAATGGAACCGGCGGAATCTGGCGAAAATCTGCTATCATCGATGCCGGCAACTGGCAGTCGGATACGCTCACCGAGGATCTTGATCTGAGCTACCGTGCTCAGCTCCGGGGTTGGAAATTCAAGTACTTGAATGACGTCACCTCGCCCGCCGAGCTCCCGGCGGAGGTGAATGCTCTCAAGTCTCAACAGTTCCGCTGGACCAAGGGAGCGATCGAGACGGCACGCAAGATTCTTCCTGAGGTGTGGCGATCGAACATTCCGCTGCGGGTGAAAATCCACTCCACATTCCACCTGACGAACAATCTTGCATTTCCGTTCATTCTCCTCGCGGGGATTCTCAATGTGCCCCTGATCTTTATCAAGCAGCAAGGGGGGCATGATCTCTATTTTGCGATGATGTCTGTCTTCGTCCTTGCGTTCATCGGATCGTTCATGTTCTATATGTTCTCCCAAAAGGCGGTCTACCCTGATTGGCGTCGACGGCTCCTGCTCTTCCCGCTCTTCATGGCGGGCAGCATGGGATTTGCGGTGAACAATTCCCGTGCGGTCTTCGAGGGCTTGATCAAGAAGCGCAGTGAATTCGTTCGAACCCCGAAGTACAAGATCGAAGGAAAAACGGACTCGTGGATGCTGAAAAAGTATGTTCCCATGAAACTCAACTGGGTTGTTTTCGTGGAAATCGCCCTGGCAGTCTATTGCTTCTTCGGGGTAATTTCTTCATTATACTACCTGGAAATTGCCGCAGTCCCGTTCCAGTTGTTGTACTGCATGGGATTCTCGTTTGTTTCGGCGCTTTCAATCAAACACGCTCTTGAAGCGCGCAAGCTCCGTCAACAACAACCGTCAGTATAATGCCCGACCTCGCCCAGGATCGAATCAAGTCGCTCGAGCAGCGACTTACCCTTGAGCCTCAATCGCCACTTTTTGCCCGCCTGGCTTCGTACTATCTGCAGGCCGGACGGGTCAAAGACGCTCTTCGTCTGTGTGATGACGGGCTCGCCCACTACCCGTTCTACACAACTGCACATGCAATCAAGGGAAAGGCACTTGCAGAGCTTGGCATGATGGCCGAGGCCAAGCACGAGTACGAGGTTGTCCACGAATTCCTGCCGACGAATAAGACTTTCGCGCGATTGGCTGTGAGCGTCGACCTGGGAACGTATCAGGACCTGCAGGCACCTCCGCCTGTTGAGAAAGCCGCTGAGGCAAAGGCTCCAGCGGTGGCTATGCCCCAGGGTGCATTGGAAGAGCCAATCGTTGAGGAGGAAGTTCAACCAACTCTCGTCGAAGACACTCCGCCGGATGAACCCGTTGTCACGGCTGAAGGGCCTTTCGACACCGCAGAAGAACCTGCGACGCAGGAGTTCGTTGCACAGGAACCTCAGACGTTTGAGCCGACCGAAGTTTCAACCCCAGCCGAAGGTTCCTTCGGCTTTGAAGAACGACCAGTCGCTGAACCCCAACCGGAAGAATCAGGAGCTGCTGAAAAGCTTGGACTTGCCATGCATGTCGAGCCGCAGCAGACGCTTTCTGATTTCAGTTTCGATACGGCCGCGCAGAAACCACCTTCTGCACACGTTGAGGAGACACCATTTGGCTCGCAACCAATGGAGGAACCCCAACGCGCGATTGAGCCCGAGCCCGAACAACCGCAGGAGCCCTCCCCCGTCGAGTCACCGATGATGGAAGCTGTTCAAGCAAGTCCTGAACCTGCCGCCCCCGCCGCATCTGAAACCAGTGGTGAGGAGACTCCTGATTGGTTTGAAGCCTTCAGTCAATTGCAGCAACCTGCCGAGGTGACGGCGGAACCCCCAGCTGATTCGCCGAGTGAGGAAGAAAACCCGTTCGCCATGTTCGGGGGTGACCAATCATCGGCAACGGTGGAAGGCGAGCCCTATGATGAGTTTACGGCGCGCATGGGAATGGAATTGTCTGGCACTGAAAACACAGTGACGCTGGAAGAGTACCTGGGGCAAGCAGCATCCGCACAGCCTTCATCTGAGCCGGCCGACAACATCGGAGAACTCGCAGAAAAGCTCAAGACATCTCCGCGGATTACACCGCCGGTCATCAATTTTGCAGAGAAGTCATCACGCTCTGCCGGTGAAGCTGACGCCGCCAGCGGGTCGGGCTTCGTGACCCCCACCCTTGCGGAGATCTACGTTAAGCAGGGTTGGTTTGACGATGCGATCAAGGCTTATCGGGCCCTTGCCACGAACAAGCCTGCCGAAAGAGAAAAGTTTGAGCAGCGGATAGCTGAAATTGAGGGGATGAAGAAGTAGGAAGTATTTGAGTATGAAGTAGTGAAGTATTGAAGTAGATGGGTATCAAGTATCAAAGTAGTAGCCCCTGAATTCATTCAGGGGTGGAGGGACGAGAAAACCCCGACCAGTGGCCGGGGTTTTTCATTTCTTTCCAGGCACCCGGGCTAATGTCCGGGCCTAGAGACTTGTACTCACATTACTACAGTGTGTTAACAAATTTCGTCAGGGCCGACTTCTGATTGGATGCTTTGTTCTTGTGGATTACTCCCTTGGAAGCGAGCTGATCGAGCACCTTCACTGCAACTTTGAGAGCTGCAGCCCCCTTCTCTTTTTCTTTTGCCCCGCGCACGTTCCTGATCAAAGTCTTCATTCGCGAGAGCGCAGCCTTGTTGCGGATATGCCGCTGAGCGTTCTGCCGAGTCCGTTTTTCAGCTGATTGATGTTGTGCCATCCTCTTCTCCTGTGTGTTACAGCTCTATGTATTTCCTATAAGACAAAGATAGCGAAAATTTCATAAATTCACAAAGAAATTCTAACCGGGATTTCATTCCTTCATTTATGACGTGCCTGAGTGTGCCGCACGAAGAGAATGAAGGAAGCCTCGCAGGATCGCGGCGGTAGCTCCCCAAATCTCGTAGTCGCCAAAACGATAGAAATAGACGTCAAGGACAATGCCGAGCCGGACTCGTTTTTCGACCCTCTCGTTCCGTTTGTCGAGGAATAGAGCAGCAGGGACCTCCAGGATTTCTTCGACTTCGGTTGCGCTGTGCTTCAACGGGGGAAGACGGTGAGCATAGGCAACGACCGGCGTGATCGCAAACCCCGAAGGAGTTTCGTAGTCATCGAACATCCCGAAAACCTGCACCGCATCCTGCGGCAGACCGATTTCTTCTTCGCTCTCCCGCAGCGCAGTTGCCACGAGGTTGACATCGTCTTCATCCTGTGACCCACCGGGGAACGAAACCTGTCCTTTGTGGTGTTCGACGTCCTCTGTCCTCTTCGTCAGAAGAACAAAGAGATCCTCCCCTTTCGGGTAGAACAGCATCAGCACCGCCGCCTTCTTGAGATGCAATTTCTCTAGCTCCCGTCGCTGATGTCCTTCCAGGAACGTTCTGATCTGTTCAACAGTGATTGTCATCTTCCGCTTGGGTTTTCCTCCCCGGAAATTATTGTGATTGGATCAGCGATCGGCACTCCTCGCGAGAGTGAATTTTCCTGACGCCAGATCGCGAAGCAACGATTCAATGAGCGTTCTCCATTCCGGAGATAGCAATGTTTCGTCCGGACGAGATTCGAGTTCGTACAACAGCTCATTCAGAAACCCAAATGTCGTTCCTCTGAAGCGATCGCTTGTCGACCGGACGATGCGATAACCATCGCGCAGCCGGTAGCAGAACAGAAGGAGGTCATCCGCTGAAAGTGCCGGTTCTCGGCCAGTCTGCTCACGAAGCTGATTGAGCAATGAAAATGCCTGCAACGCGAGAGCCTGTATGTCGTCACGACTCGAATTGACAGTCACGGGCCAAAATCGTATACTTTCTCTGGGGTGAAGACAATTAACAACTTTTTCGAAGGGAGGCAAGCATGACACGGGCTCAGCGCGTCAGGTACTTCAAGACACATCTTGAAAACAAGCCGGGATCGTTGCTTCGGATCATGCAACAGCTGAAAACCAGAAACCTTGGGCTTCGCGGCCTCTGGGGCTACGCATCAAACGGGTCGTCCGCGGAGCTCTATGTCGTGCCGAAAGACCCCGAGAAACTTCGCAACCTCTGGACGGCTTCGGGCATCTTGCAGGAAGAAGGCATCGGCTTCTGGTTCAGGGGCGTCGACCGGACAGGAGCTTTGAACAAAAGCCTCGAGGCACTTGCCCTCGCAGGCGTGAACATCGACTGCGTCGATGCCGTCTCTGCAGGGGGACATTTCAGCTCGTTCATCTGGGTTGATCCCGGCGACATGGACAAAGCGGCAAAGGCACTCAAGGTGAAGTGATCGGGCAGAAGCCCTCGACACGATTTTTCCTGAAATCTACCGCTGTTTCTTCTTCCAGAGCCTGTTCAATCGAGCGAGAATATCTTTCTCTGCTCCAATCTCTGTGGGCTTGTAGTAAATCTTGTCCCTGAGGTTATCCGGCAGGTACTGCTGTTCCACGAAGTGGTCATCGAAGTGATGACTGTACTTGTACTCCTTGCCGTACTCCATGTCCTTCATCAACTGCGTCGGAGCGTTTCGGATGTGAAGAGGAACAGGAAGGTTCGGCAGGTTGCGGACGTCCTGCATCGCCTGCTCGATCGCCACATAGGACGCGTTGCTTTTCGGCGCTGACGCAAGATAGGCAGCCGTTTGCGACAAGATGATTCTCGCCTCAGGCATGCCAACATAGTTCACCGCGGAGAAACACGACGTCGCCATTGTCAGCGCCGTCGGATCTGCATTTCCCACATCCTCAGACGCCAGAACGACCATCCTCCGGGCGATGAAGAGCGGGTCTTCACCGCCATCAAGCATCCGGGCCATCCAGTAGATTGCGGCATCGGGATCACTTCCGCGCAGGCTCTTGATGAATGCCGAAATGGTATCGTAGTGCTGTTCGCCCTTCTTGTCATACAACGTGTACTTCCGTTGAAACGCTTCTTCAATCTTGGATTTGCTGATGGTGGCACCGCCATCGTTGTCGGGCTTCGTCAGATGGAGAGCGGTCTCCAGGCCGTTCAGCAGTTTCCTGGCGTCGCCACCGGAAAGCAGCATAAGGAAATCCGGGTCCTCAATTGAAATTCGGCGTTTGCAGAGGATCGGGTCGCTTGCGAGCGCTCGTTCCAGAATCGCCTGAAGTCCCTCTGTATCGAGAGATTCGAGCACATACACCCGAGAGCGGGAAAGGAGTGGCGAGATGACTTCGAACGAAGGATTCTCCGTCGTTGCCCCGATGAGCACGATACTCCCCTCCTCGACGCTGTGGAGCAACGCATCCTGCTGGGCTTTGTTGAAGCGATGAATTTCGTCGATGAAAAGAATTGTGCGCCGCTTCAACTGACGAAGGTTGCGCTCCGCCTTGGCGATGACATCACGCACATCTTTGACTCCGGAGGAGACAGCATTGAGCTGATAGAAGTCAGCGTTGATGTGATGGGCTATGAGGCGCGCGAGCGTTGTTTTCCCAACCCCCGGCGGTCCCCAGAGAATCATCGAGAACAATTCCCCCTTCTCGATGATCACACGCAACGGTTTTCCTTCACCAAGAAGGTGGCGTTGGCCGACGAATTCGCTCAACGTTTGCGGTCGCACGCGCTCAGCAAGTGGAGCGTACGTCCGGGGCGCCTGCCTCGGCGCATCATCAGACGTGAAGAGATCTGACATAGGATTGCCTTCTATGAGGTGATCGTCACCCAAGAATACCCGTCGCACACAGGGGTGACGATAGCCAATGAGCCTCGAAATGAAAAAACCAACACCAGCTTCGAGGCTCTGATGTTGGTTAGCATCGTCCAGTGGTCTTGGAACGCCGGAAGGAGAGCTGACCGAGACGGTCAATTCAATTTCAGTTCTTCCTTACTTTGTACACAGTTTCTCCTTCTCTTGCCATGCCATACTTCTCACGCGCTACCTTCTCAATTGTCTTCTTGTCGCCATCGAGCGCTTTGAGGTAGGACTGCAGCCGCTTCGTCTCCTCTTCTGCCGCCCTGACTTTCTCAATCATCACCTGCCGCTGGTGTTCGAGGCGCACTCGGGCGACGATTCCGCGGTTATTGAAGAGTATATACGAAACGAACAGCGTTCCGACGATGACGAACACAGCACGGCGTCTCGTCTTAAAGACTTTCTTCGTGATCCCCTGCAACCACCGGGGATTCTGAATCCTTCTGAGGAACTGTCCTTCCATCTGTTCGAAGGTACTCTTAAATTCACCGTTTTGCAAACGGGCCTATGATTGGTACCAATCGGCTTTCGGCTGGTACTTGGTTTTCAGATTCATCTTTGCTTCATGCCGCTCGATCGCCAGTTGCACGAGGCGGTCCAGGAGGTCGGCGTACGAAAGCCCGGATGCCTGCCACAACTTCGGATACATGCTTATGGAAGTGAACCCCGGGATGGTATTCAGCTCATTGAGAAAGATGGTGTTGTTTTTCCTGGCGACGAGGAAATCAACGCGGGCCATACCGGCACAATTCAGCACGCGGAAGCTCCCAACCGAATACTGCTGGATTTTCTTTATGACCGCCTTCGGCAACCGGGCGGGGATGATGGGCGTGGATTTTCCGTCGACATATTTCGCATCGTAGTCGTAAAACTCGTTCGACGGAATAATCTCTCCCGGGACAGAGGCGATCGGCTGATCGTTTCCAAGAACGCTGCACTCGATCTCACGTGCATTCTCCACCGACCTCTCCACGAGAATCTTCAGATCATACTCTCCCGCGAGGTGGATCGCTTCAACCAACTCTCGCCTGTTGTGTGCCTTGCTGATACCGATACTTGAACCGAGATTCGCCGGTTTGACGAAACAGGGATATCGGAGCAGTTTCTCGATCACCCCAATAATCTTCTTCGAATTCGTCTTGAAGTTTCCCATGAAGAACCAAACATCGGGGGTCACAGGGATCTTCAATTGCCGAAGCAACTGTTTCTGAACCACCTTGTCCATTCCTACCGCAGAGCCAAGCACGCCTGAGCCAACATAGGGGATGTCGGCCAATTCGAAGAGTCCTTGAATGGTACCATCCTCCCCATACGATCCGTGGAGAACCGGAAACACCACATCGATGTGCTGGGGTGACAATTGAGCAGAGGAGTCCTTCAGCTCCAGAAGTCCTTGCTTTCGTGGATCGGGGACGAGTATATGTTCCGGCAGGTGTTCAACGTTGGCCCGCTGCTTGAGCAGTTCCAGAGCATCTGCCGAGCTGAGCCATCGTCCCTCCGGTGTGATGCCGATGGGGAGCACCTCATACTTGTCTTTGTCGAGAGCGCTAATGACAGATGCTGCAGAAACGATCGAGACCTCGTGCTCTGCCGATCGACCGCCAAAAATGACTCCGACTCGAATTTTCTTGGGCATAGTATCCCTTGATAGATTCTGGATGCTCTAGCGTGCAATACCCAGCAGAAGCGGTGTCAGGACTTCCGTCCTGACACTTCGGTGACTGATTCCAAGAAAGTAGGCCAGTTAGCGTCAGGAAGTAACTCCTGACGCCACCGCAAAACCAGTTTTTCAACACGCTGCTAAGGGCGCAGCTTGCTGAATGCTGCGTTCAGTTTCCCGACTTGTTCCGCGGTTAAGTTTTTCTCTCCTCCGAGCATCCGCGCCACAAACGTGATATGCGCAGCGTGCTCCACTTTTTCCATTTTGAAATAGGCATCGTCGAGGTTTTTGCCGAATGCAACGACTCCATGATTGGTCAGGAGGATCGCGGTGGAGGACTGAACAAAGGGTGCAATGGAGTCCGCTACTTCCCTTGTTGAAGGAGTCGCAAAATCTGCAAGCGGGATAGTCCCAAGGTCGAAAATCACCTCAGGGTACAGAGGCTGATCCAGAGGGATCCGTGCTGTCGCGAAAGCCGTTGCATACGTCGGATGTGCGTGCACAACGGCGTTGACGTCAGCTCTATGCTGATAGATAAAGAGGTGCATCCCGAGTTCGCTCGATGGGATTGATCCAGAGCCGACCGGTGAACCGGTGATCGTGACTTCAACCAGGTCGTTCTCGGTTACGCGTCCTTTGTTCAGCGATGTGGGCGTGGTGAGAATGTTGCCGTTCGGCAGTCGTGCGCTCACATTTCCGTCGTTTGCGGAGACAAACCCTTTCTCGTAGAGGGTTCGGCACACTGCAATGAGTTGTCGGGCAATTTCAGATCGTGTCATGGTCAGGTTGGAATAAGATCGATGATGGAACTTGAACGCCTTCATCAAAATAGAGAAAAGTGGAGTGAGGTTCAAGCGGAACAAATTGTCACACACTTTTGGCGCATTTCTTCGTCGCAATCAATAGCAGATCGTCAGTCTTCCGTCGACCCTCGCTCAGAGGCTCATTTGAGGAGCAGCATCCGCCTGTGGGCGATTTGCTTGGTGCCATGCTCGTCAGTGGCGATGATCTGATAGATATACACACCGCTCGCACACCTCGAGGCAGCTGATAGCCGATCGCTGTCGTCGGATTAAACGGGTTCGGATAATTCTGGTACACCTCGAACTTGTCCGGCGGTGCAACAGCAACCGTGATTTCCTTTGTCCATTTTTCGCCTGACGGAGCCGTGATGACGAACTTGAGCGTCTGGTTCTTCTGCACGGGCGCCGTCTTGTCCACGGAGAATGTGAACGTTGCAATCATCTCCTGCTGGGCTTTTAAGAGAGCGATACGCTGCTCGGTAGCCGTGAATTTCAGCCAGGGAGGAATTTCCGTCGCTTCCACTTTGACTCCCACCAGAGGACTTGTGGCCGTGTTCGCGACCGAGAGCTCTATCGTGTTTCCGGTCGAGGCGAACGGGAGCTGATAGGCTTGTCCCCGAGTGCTGTTGTCGGGGGTCTGCCCAGTGACACTCTTGTTCGGGACGGTTTGAGCAATGCCACATTGCATTATCGCAATGAGGAGCAAGAATATGAGGGCTGCTGTTGGTTTGTTCATATTGAGATCTCCAGACGCAAGCTTGATTGAGGCTAAGTTTGCTGGCCCATGGCACCCCTCGACTTCGCACTAGGACAAAGCATGCGAGCTGCGCTCGGGGTGACGATTGCTTTTTTCTTTGAACATCACCAAGAACGCGCGTCAGTCTGAGCGCAGTCCCGCTCTTGCTTTGAGCGGGACGAAGTCGAAGACTGTACCGAGTTCAACGCATCCTTTCCTTACTGCGTTACGAATTCCACCAGACTGCTTGTTCCGATGTTCTGTGCTTTGTCTTGGGATACTGCCCCCAGCGTCATCCTGAACGTCAGGTTAGCTGGGAGGAGCTCCTTCGATACCTGGCCATTTTCCGTCAAACCGATCTGTTTCCACGCAGTGGAGTAGTAGCTGATCATCGCATTGTTCACCGGCTGACTTTGTGCATTTCTCACACTCACGGTGCACAGGACCGTGGAGAAGCTCACCGTGCTGTTGGTCGAGATATTCTGAACCTTGTCGTTCGAAACGGATTCGTGTGTCATCCTGAATGTGTAATTGGCCGGAAGCAGTTCTTTCGCAGCCATGCCGTTGGAAGTAACTCCGAGATCCTTCCAGGTGCTGAAGTAATACTGAACCCTACCGGTATCAATTGGAGCACCCTGGCTATTCCGGAATTGAACTATAGCGTTTGCTGTTTGGAACACGACCGCGGGATTATTACCAATGTTTTGCTGCTCATCGTTGGTCGCGATTTCATGCGTCATTCTGAATGTG
>JACVXU010000092.1:5455-17001 GCA_015661185.1 Bacteroidota bacterium | reverse complement strand
AGATCACCGGCCGAATACAACACTAATTTGAGAGTTGCCAAAACAGTCAAGAATCTTTTTGGAATGCCTGCAACGATATACCTCGAGGTATTCAACCTTTTCGATCAGAAGATCTACAATTATAACTATCTCTTCAGTACAGCGAATAAAATTGACCAGAACGATGCGACGCGGAGATACGAGAATTTTCCGTTTGACGACCCACTTCAGGGCGTCCTCTTCTGGGATGATCAGAACTACGGCAGTGCATTTGCCGAGGATCACTCGTTCATGCTGTACAGCAACGCTCCGCGGTCGTTCAACGTTGGTCTGTCTATCCAATTCTGAAAAACAAATGAACACTATGCGGGAATCCAAAATGAATCGACTAACCTATCTTCTGCTCATGGCGGCATTGGTGTCGTGTGCAGCGCTGTCGCAGCGTGATTTCAAGACGCACACGCGCAGCATGCTTCGCCAGACGATCTACAACACGGGAGAAATCGGCAGAGCCACCGAGGCCAGCAATTCGACGACCATCGGTCTGCCGGAGGGCACGTCGTCCTGGGAGTGGCCACCCAATTCGAGGCAAACCCTGAATCAAATCATCTATTGGGGACATCAGAATTCCTTCGGCAGCGGGATTCTGTTCCGGGCGAAAATCAACGGAACGTATGTCGCGAAAGCGTGCGGCGGAATTACCGATGGATCGGGAAACGGAACGACGATCGCCGGCATCTACTGTATTCCCGGCCCCATCACCCGAACGGAAAACTACCCGGTGCTGGCGGACGGCTCGTTGAACACTGCATACAATCCAAATGAAGCCGAAGAAATCATTGTGTCAAAATGCAATACCACCGCCCCGATGAATTTGAGCATTACACAAACCAGCCGGGCCTGGAGCTTTCCGGGGTACGATGCGTTCATCATCATCGAATACGATATCGTCAACAACGACGTTGTCGACTACACGGATGGGATGGTGATGTTTGAGAACGCGATAGCGCCATCGGCGTTCGGGCTTCAACGACGATACAATCTCTGGAATGAGTCTTCCAACACGACCCGAGCCAGGGAAGTCTACGCACGGTACAATTTCACGCGCTATCTGAGTTACGTGCATAGCAGAGACGGATTTCGTGACCCGCAGTACTTCGATACGTGGTCAGCAGACGGTAATCGGGGCGGATTGAATTCACCGCAGGCCGTGGGTGTCATGATTCTGCGCTATGACTACGATCACTTGCAGCTGAAGAACCAGACAAGCTATACGCTCACCGATACAGCCCGTGTCTGGGATGCGAACGGCAAGTTCCGGCAGCCATATACGACTCAGCAAATACCCAACAGGAATGTCGATCTCAGTGCTTCGAGGGCCATAGCGTACGGATTGACCTTGTCTTCCCGGCCATACTCGGCATTTGATTTCAAATCTACAACAGCTACCCCAAAAACTGATTCGACATACTGGGCAACGTACAACTATCCCACAAAAGCAGTGGAAGCCGGCACCAATCAAACCCTGATGGACTATTGGCACGGGCGGGCAAGACCGAGGGCGCTGAGTAACGGAAACTACTCTCAGACCACCTTGCACTACAACGCCTTTGGCCCCTACGTGTTTGCCAAAGGCCAGCACCTCAAGTTCGCTTTGGCACAGGTTGTTGGGTATGGCCCGGGTACAGCGGCCGATACCGTCTACAGAGATGCGGGTGGCGCGTTCAACTCTGCGCGGCAATACTACGAGCCGGTGGTGAGCTGGTATGATTCGGTGAGCTATTCCGGGTTGTCGGGCCTGGCCGGCGTCAGCTATATGGGGAGTGCGTATCTGAAAAACAATGCTCATAAGCTTCCATGGTACGTCACAGGGAAAATCTCTAATGCGGATCCATCACCTGTCATTTCTATGCGCGACGTTGCTGATCGTGCGATCCAGATGTATACGGGCGGCGATCTCGTGAACTATAACAAGATCCAGTTCAAGCCGGAGAACGCGCCGGAAACCGGTGCTTACGCTATCACAAAGACATACATACCAATTCCCGCACCCGCGTTGTTTGTATTTGACGCAGACGATGTAAAGAACAAGATCGTGTGGGGTCCCCAGGTTGAAGGATTCACATCGTTGCCAGCTGTTCAAGCTGCGAAAGCTTCTGGCCGTATCAAAGCGGGATTCAGCCACTACATCGTGCTCAAATCTCCGGAAGGATTGGGTCCGTGGACTCGTCTCGACAGTGTCGGCATCCGTGATCCCCGCTTCTTCAACAGGGATATCGAATACCCCAATCAATACACCTATCGTGACGTCGCAAGCCTTCTGAGCGAAAACTACTACTACGCCGTCATCTCCGTCGATTCTCTGGGTGGTAAAAGCGGCATGACTAATATTACTTATCACCCGACGCAGAAGGGAGCTGTTGCCGCGCTCGGCGGAAAGCTGTACGTGGCGCCGAACCCGCTCATCCTTTCGAGTAACTTTGGAGGATCGACCAGGGAAGGCGACATCAAAGACAAGATTGGATTCTATGGCCTCCCGAAACACTCAACAATCAGAGTCTTCTCGTACAGCGGTCAACTGATCGGGACGATAGATCACAACTCGAATACGTACTCGCACGAGTGGTTTCAGATCTCACGAAACAGTCAGCGAATCGCTTCGGGCGTATATTTCTATATCGTTGAAGACCTCGATACGGGCGTGCGAGCCACCGGCAAATTTGTCATTATTCATTAAAGGACATGAGAACAATGGAGAAAATCACAACATATCTCTTGCCGTTTCTTGCGATTTTTTTGTTCTCACAGAGCGCATGGTCGCAAAAAGTCGGCAGTACCTCGATGCAATTCCTGAAAGTCATGCCCTGTGCCCGCGCCACGGCGATGGGCGATGCGTACAGTGTTCTGGCATCCGGCGCAGAGGCGGTGTTTTGGAATCCTGCGGGAGTCGCATATGTCGACAAACGAGAACTCTCTCTCACGTATCTGAAGTGGATTTTTGATACACAACAAGGAGCCCTGTCGTTTGCAACTTCGCTCGGAGGTTTCGGTGCGGTGGGCGTGCAGTTGCAGTACGTCGATTTCGGAGAGATTCCGGAAGCGCTTTGGGAATCTCCATACAAAGATGATATCGGCTATCCGGGGCTCACGGGAAATACGTTTCATCCGTTCACCTATCTTATCGGTCTGAGCTATGCGAGCCAGATTACTGACAAGTTTTCCACCGGCCTCTCGGTGAAATACGCCCGGGAATCGCTGTACGACGGTCGCTCCGTTCAGGCCATCACAGCCAGCGGTGACACCACAACCGCCAATACATGGGGAAACGGTCTTCTATTTGATTTCGGATTGAACTACAACACGGGCTTCAGGACGGTGCGGATCGCAGCATCGATGCAAAACTTCGGAGCAAACGTCCGGTATGCCTCCGAAGCATCACCTGTCGCGATGGCGCTGCGGGTTGGCATCGCGGCGGATCTGATCGGCAACAATGCGCTCCTGGTTCCGAGTGAGGACAATCGCCTGGGCGTTGCGTTCGATCTCTTCCAGCCGAATGATTATGCGCAACAAGCGCACCTCGGAATTGAGTACGTGTACGCCGGGAGTGTCGCACTTCGCACGGGCTATAAGTTCAACTATGACGCAGATGGTTTCACCGCAGGCATCGGTTTCCAGCAAACCCTTGCTCAGGTGAAGATGACGTTTGACTATAGCTATGGAGCCCTCAATTACAACCTTGGAAATGTCCATCGCATAAGCTTAGGAGTGGGATTCTAATGAAACACACACACAACACATTCGCCTATGTGATGCTCCTCTGTCTCTGTCTGCTGTGTGCAGAGCAGACCATGGCTCAAGGGTATGGCAATCCGTTGACCGTCCAGGGATTGAGCCAGACGACGACCCAGTCCGCAGCGGCACGCGGCGCAGGGGGCATCACCTTCGGTATCAAAAACGAGGTTTCACTGATGTTTGCGAATCCGGCGTCCTTGACCTCTCTGCAGGGGGTTCAATTTTCAATAGGTGGACTGCAGAGGTTTCGCAGTTCCTATCAAGAGCAGCATTACTCTGGTGTACAGGGCACATCAGCTCTCGCACCTCTTCTGGAAGGAACGACGGGTTCAATCAGCGATCCCGACACGAACGCGTTCTATGGAGGAACAAAGGTCACAGTTCGCACACAGGCCGATTCTGTCCAGCGACCGTTTGACTCAATCGGACCAAACTGGAGCAGGTCGAAAACCAAGAGCGTCCCGGTCCAATTTCTCGCGGCGGCTCCGTTTTCACTCGGGGGAATCCGCATGGTGGGTGGTATCGGCGCAGTGGAATATGCGAACCTCAATTGGTATTACCAGAACAACAACGTCATGACTCCATCGGTCCTTTCCGTTCTGAACGGAACAATTGCCACTTCCGGTCTGAACGCGAATCCCTATGTCTCTCAATGGCATCAATACTATCAGCAACGGGAGGGGTCGATTTATGGATATGGTGGTGCTCTCTCTGCGTCCCTGTCTGAGAAACTGTCCGTCGGCGTAAGCGGCATGATCCTGAAGGGAAGCACGGATGACATAGAAGGGCGAGTTGGCCGGGGCAGAATGCTCTTCTTCACCAGCTCCATGAGACTCGACCGGCCGGGCACGACGAGCTACACAAAGACGGGATCCTCCGACTACAGCGGTGCGGAGTTTTCGCTCAGCGCCGAGTACACAAGCCGGTATTTCAATGTCGGGTTTTCCATCAAGCCGCCAACGACCATCACGCGGGATTTCACCAACACATTTTCGCAAGATTCGGTCGCGGCTTCAAAAAGGTTCCTCTCCAAGATAGATTCGATCACAGCGCATACTTCCGGCTCGATCAGCGGACAGGACAAAATCGCACTTCCGTTGCGCGGTTCGTTTGGCATCGGTCTCAAGCTCAAGGAGAACCTGAGTTTCGGGATCAGTTACGAGATTCGTCCCTATGCTTCCGCGGAATATACCGGCACGGATGGATCAGTGACAAACCCGTGGCTCTCCTCCTCGATTCTCCATGTGGGGGGAGAGCTTCAGGCGAATGCGTGGCTTACCATCCGCGGCGGTGTCAGCAACTACCAGGAAGTCTATCAACCGCTCACCGCGGGAATTCGTGGTGAGCCGGTGAACTATTCTGTGTATGGATTCGGCTGTGGGCTGAAAGTAGCGGACGGGATGTTGAATGTCACCTACGAATACTCTGACATGAAATATGTCGACACCTGGTCCAACGCTGTAAGCATAAACAGGCAATTCACAAGCAACATCGTTGCGAGTTTTTCGTACACGATTCCAGGGATGAACTAGCCGTCAGTTACTTTCTCTTTGCTACTCATTTTCGATTATTCTCTTTCGTCAGCCCGCCTGCTGTTCTTCGACAGTTATACTGTCGAAGAAGGCCCATGCTGGAGTTAGACTCCAGGAGTCTTGACGAGTTTGTCGGGGGGCTCTGCCTGCCGCAATCTCGGGCACAGGTGCATTGCTCGAAAAGATCAACGCCTTGAGCAAGGTCCGAGAGTGAAAATCTCGCATGAGTTCAGTCCGACAGTCCCGCCATAAAGATCGGCGGGCAGGCCAACTGTCGGACAACTGGGTTAAAGGCCGCCCAACGCACCTGCCGATAATTTTGGTAGCTTGGGACCTTGGGATGTCCTCGGCAATAACATTTGACCACGGCCATATCTTATTGAATTGTGTCCGATGGTGGAACTTGCTCAAACATCATACAAGAACCATCGTAGCAATCCACCAGCATTGGTGAGTCACTCTGGGGAGACCGGTCCAATCGAGCGGATGATGCTTTCCAAAGGTGTAACGATCAGGACTATTGAATAGAATGACCCGTGACCTTCTCCCGAACTGACATCCCCGCTCTTAGGATGCCACTCGCGGGCATGGTTTTTTGTGGGCAAGTCGTGAACTTGTTCAGGAGAGACAATGCTACTTGGTGTGTTATCGCCCCGGAAAAGACGTACTGAAGGAGTCTGGAGCTCCGTCCTCGTGACCACTGTGCTTGTTTTCATCCTTCTCTCAACCAACCCCGCTCAGAGTGCGAAGAGCATACACTGGTGGGCCTGTCTCGCCCAGCAGGAACAATGGTACGGAAGCCCGGAGGCAAGCAGGATTGCGGACAACGTGCTGCTCTATCAATTCCCGTCGGGGGGATGGCCCAAGAACATCGATATGGCAGCAGAGTTGGACGAGGCAGGAAGACAACAGCTGAAAGCCATCAACCATCTCGACAGTTCAACGATCGATAACAGGGCCACGTTTACGCAACTCCGGTATCTTGCCAAGGTCTATCGTGCGACGAAGCTGGCTCGATTCAAGGAATCATTCCTCAAAGGATTCGACTATCTGATCAACGCCCAGTATCCTAACGGGGGTTGGCCGCAGTTCTATCCATTGCGCGAGGGATATTACTCGCACATTACATTCAACGATGATGCGATGATCGGAGTCATGAAGCTGCTGAAGGAAATCGCCGGGACGAAGCCCGCTTTTGCACTCATTGATCCTCAGCGCCGGGCAAAGGCGGATCTCGCTGTGGCTAGGGGGCTTCAGTGCATCTTGAAGTGTCAGATACGGGTCGATGGCAGGCTCACGGCGTGGTGTGCCCAGCATGATGAACACGACTTCAGTGCAGCGAAGGCGCGTACGTACGAGTTACCCTCCTTGAGTGGCAATGAGAGTGTTGGAATCATCGAATTCCTGATGGGCATCGAGAACCCATCCGATGAAATCAAAAGCTCGATTCAATCCGCGATTGCCTGGTTTAACAAAGTCAGGATCAACGGCATCAGAGTGATTGAGGTGAACGATTCGCTCAAACCCGCAGGAAAGGACAAAGTTGTTATCAAAGATCCGTCGGCTCCTCACATGTGGGCTCGCTTTTATGAAATTGGCACGAACAAGCCGTTCTATTGCAGCAGAGATGGAATTAAGCGGGACAATCTCTTTGAGATCTCCTATGAAAGAAGAAATCATTACAACTGGCTTGATTACTGGCCGCAAAGGTTGCTGGAAAAAGAGTATCCCGGTTGGGCGAGAAAGCACTCGCTGAACAATGTCTTGGAATGAGGCGAAAGAACTGACCGTCACGCCAAAATGCATCTGGGAAAACAAATGAATACCAAAACACTCTTGTTGCTGGCTGTTGCGCTTATGGCGACTTCACTTGGCGCTCAACAGAAGACGGCAGAAATTCCGCGCGATACCTCATTCACAGTCAATACTACGGCGACGAAAGTTCTCAAGCAATATCCGCAAGCGAGTGTTGTTGTTCCAAAACTCCCCTATGGAGTAACTGCACACGAGAATGTTGTTTACGCGAGCGATGGTAACAGAAAACTTCGCCTCGACCTTTTCGTCCCACTCACGAAAAGCAGGGCAGGGTATCCCGGCGTGTTGCTGATACATGGAGGTGGTTGGCGTTCCGGCTACCGCCAGATGGAATGGCCGATGGCACAGCATCTGGCCGCACGAGGATATGTTACCGCTACCGCGGAGTATCGCCTGTCGACGGAGGCCCTCTATCCGACTGGCGTCCATGATCTCAAAGCGGCGATCCGGTGGATGCGGGCAAACGCAGCGATGTACAACATTGACCCAAAGAAGATTGCAGTGTATGGCTGCTCTGCAGGGGGCGAGCTTGCAGCGTTTCTGGGAACCACAGGAGACATGAAGAAATTCGAAGGCTCACTCGGAAACTTGCATCAATCGAGCCGTGTGCAGGCCGTCGTTGATATCGATGGAGTGCTGGATTTCACTGACCCGGCAGAGAGTGCAAAGGACACGATTCCTCAGAAACCTTCGGCGGGGAAATCGTGGTTCGGTGCTTCATTCAAAGAGAAACCTAATCTCTGGCGGGAAGCCTCCCCGATCAATTATGTGAACAAGAAAACCGCTCCGATGCTCTTTGTGAACAGCTCCTTGCCCAGGTTTCATGCCGGAAGGGATGAATCAATCGAGAAAATGAAGAAACTCGGCATCTATTCGGAGGTGCACACGATACCGGATACGCCGCATCCATTCTGGCTTTTCCATCCATGGTTTGATGAAGCCTTCGGGCACATTCTGAAATTCCTCAACAAGACCTTCAGGGGAAAATAGCCTCAGACGTACAGCCGCACAAAGGGGACTGTTCAAACCAGAAATAAGACCGAGTGGTCACGAGCATTAGACGTCCCCTCTCGTGTGAGAGGTTGTGGGTTGAGAGAGGGGAGATGAGGGGTGTGTGCTCTTGACGGGTGAGGACAGGAAAACCAGCGATTGAAAGGCCAACGCCGTCATCGCACGCAGGAGACGATATTCACTTATGGCCATCAGTATGGTCTTCGGGTTTGTGTTGCTCAGAGCTGAGCCTGGGATCTGCATTCATTCCGAGTCACAAATGCTCGAAGCCCCGGCTGCGACCGACTACCAATGGTACCGCAATGGCTTGCTGATAGTTGGGGAGACCCATCAGGCTATCACGGTTCGGCAGTCCGGTGTGTACACTGTTTCGTACTCTGATCGGTTTGGCCTGTATGCTGAGGAAGGCGTACGGGTGGAGGTTTCCGAAAAGAAAATCGTCCGTGTCTTTCTCATCGGGGACTCGACTGTGGCAGATTACACGATCTACGATGATTACAAAACCAAAAGGTACCCGATCACCGGCTGGGGACAAGTGTTTCAGTCATTCATGCGCTCTGACAGCCTGATCAAATATCCGTGGGCTGACGGAAAGCTTACGAGCGTGCATGGAGAGTATCCGGATGCGGTGAAACAGGTGGCGGGTGCTTTTGAAGCCTATCCCAATGGTCAGAAAGACAACACGCATTTTCAGCCGGCAGGGGCAATCAGGGTTGCACGTCTTGTCTTTGGCGCGTTGCAGGGAATCTGACCTGACGAGAGTTCTCTCTATGCCGAGCACCACCGGAAGCCCGATACAGCACTCTGAGATCGGGCTTCTCTCTTTTCCGATGTGTTCGTATATTACAAGACAATTGCCGAGGGTCGTGAACGAATTGCCGACACATCGTGTTTAGTCACAGATAGCCGGCAAAGGACTTCTCAACCAGATGAAAGAAAGAGATTTACATGAGTACAGTCATCGTCATCTTTGGAGCCACGGGAGATCTAACTGCGCGGAAACTCATCCCCGCGCTCTATAACAACTTCCGAAAAAAGCGACTCCCGGAGCACGTCCATGTCATAGGCTACGGGCGCAAACCCTTTACCTCAGAGACGTTTCGTGTCAAGATGAAGGAAGCAGTGAAGGCATTTGCCGCTGAGGAATATCGCGAGGAGGAGTGGAGTGCATTTGCATCTCATCTATTCTATCAGCAGGGGGAGCTCGAGGGTGCCCAACACTATCAGTCTCTGGCGCAGCGGATCACGGGGGTCGCAGGCACGCCCAATAATTGCCTCTACTATCTTGCTACCGCACCTGAATTCTCTACGACAATTGTCAGACAGCTGGCCGAAGCGAACTTACTCGCAGAGACGAGCCGGAGCGGCTACCGCCGCATTATCGTCGAGAAACCTTTTGGACGTGATCTTCCTTCAGCGCTCGCTTTGAATCAAGAGCTGCTCAACGTTCTCAACGAGAACCAGATCTATCGAATCGATCATTATCTTGGAAAAGAGACGGTGCAGAACATGATCGTCTTCAGGTTCGGCAATGCGATCTTCGAGCCGCTCTGGAACCGGAACTACATCGACCACGTTCAAATCACGGTCTCCGAGACCGTCGGCGTCGAATACCGGGCAGGGTACTATGACACAGCAGGTGTGCTCCGGGACATGTTCCAGAATCATCTCCTTCAGCTCCTGACGCTTGTCGCGATGGAACCGCCGGTCGCGTTCGAGGCAAATGCCCTCAGGAATGAAAAGGTGAAGGTATTAAGCGCTCTCAGGGAGATTTCGCCTGAGCACTCTGCTGTCGCAACTGTTCGTGCACAATACGAGGGATATACGCGCGAGGAAGGTGTCGCACCGAATTCGAAAACGGAGACATTTGTAGCGCTGAGGCTCTTCGTTGACAACTGGCGGTGGCAGGGAGTGCCCTTCTATCTCCGGTCGGGAAAGATGATGAAGGACAAGGCCTCGGAGATCACGGTTCAGTTTCGCAGACCGCCGACACAGATCCTCGATACGCAAGCAGGAAAGACGGAGCTGTTCACGAACCGTTTGACAATCTGCATACAACCGGACGAGGGAATCCACCTGCGTTTCATCGCGAAAGTCCCGGATCAGGGCATGGAAACGAGACCGGTGGAAATGGACTTCGATTTCCGTAACTCGTTCGGTTCAAAAGCGATACCCGAAGCTTATGAACGACTCCTGCTCGATGCTCTGAACGGAGATGCTTCACTGTTTGCGCGCAGCGATGAGATCGAGCTTGCCTGGAACCTGATTGATGGAATCCGCGCGGGGTGGGAGAGCGAACATGCCTCGCCGTTGCTGGTTTACAAGCCTCGGTCGGTGGGACCGGCGGCTGCCGACGATCTCTTGGGGCGTGACGGCCGATGGTGGATACACAACAGCGAGCTTCAACGTGGTGACCATCCAGAACCGGGGATATGAAACATGGTCGATCGTTCGCTCATAACAGTGTATCGATCCGCTGCTGACCTCGAGCAAAGTGCTGCAGAAGAAATTGTCCGAGTGATGAATGCTGCGATCGACGATCGGGGGGTATGCTTTGTGGCACTCGCCGGAGGAGAAACCCCCCGTCACTGCTATCGGCACCTCGGCATGGATCCGCTCAAAGACCAGGTGGACTGGAGCCGTGTTCATCTCTTCTTCTCGGACGAACGTCCGGTCCCACCAAATGATTCTCAGAGTAATTTTGGCATGGTCGAGAGATCATTGATTCTCCTGATCGACATCCCGCGCCAGAATGTCCATAGAATAAAGGGAGAAATTGATATTGCTGTGGCGGCGGAGGAGTACGAGAGGGAACTCCGGATAGCCTTCGGCAAACGGCCGCTGCGGTTTGACCTGGTCCTGCTTGGCATCGGAGAGGATGGTCACACGGCTTCGATCTTCCCTGGTACCGACGTCGTTGAGGAAATAACGGCGCTCGTGCGTCCTGTGGTCGATCCGGATCAAAACATCCGGCGTGTGACGTTGACATTTCCGGTCATCAACGGCGCCCGAGAAATTCTCTTCCTCGCCTCGGGCAAGAGAAAAGCTCCAATTGTGCAACGCGTTCTCGGCGCCACGAAATCCACAAAGGATTTGCCGGCGACCATGGTGCGACCAGTCGATGGCAGGCTCCGTTGGATGCTCGATGAAGAGGCTGCGTCGCAGATCGAACCGACCACCGGCTAGTCATTAGCTTGAGGGGCGCGTTCGCCTGAGCTCGAACGCTACCCTTCGCGTGTCGGATTTCCGTCTCTGAATGCGGCATTCTGTCGTCGTCAACTCTTGTGGAACAATGAAATGTTTCTTGTTGAAATTGAGCCACCTTTACGTGACATTTGAATGCCCGAGGGGCAAGCACCTTTTTCGAGGGGGCTGATGCCAGGTTCAATTGGCTGGATTCGCACCAATCCGTGTTTG
>JACVXU010000092.1:0-5427 GCA_015661185.1 Bacteroidota bacterium | reverse complement strand
CTCACATGCGAGAAATATTGATTGTCGAAGACGAAGAAGACCTCATCAATATTCTCGGCATCGTGTTGATGGACGAAGGCTATACGGTGATGAAAGCCTCTTCCGCTGAAGAAGCGCTTCTGCTGTGTCGAACCCGGCCTCCCGATCTGATTATTTCAGATATCAAGATGGGAGCCATGGATGGCTTTGCCTTCCTGGAGAGAATCAAAGCCACGGAATCGTTGAAGAATATTCCGTTCATTTTTCTGACATCGGTTGACGAGCCACAAGCGAGGAACAGAGGATTGAAACTCGGCGCCAATGCGTATGTCACGAAACCGTTCGATGTGGATCCCCTCCTCGAGATAGTGCTCAAGCTTTCGCCTCCCGCGTGAAATCCCGTAAGCCCCTCTTCGTTGAAACCTGAGGGGTCTAATCCGTGTACCAAACACAGAGAGCCTTTCGATGCCAAACCCCGCACAGATCAGACCAGATCCATCCGAATATTTTTCATATTATCATAAGTACGTTCAACTCGTCCCTGAGAACGACATCGTGCGGGCCATGGCTGATCAAATGAAACTGACGCTGGCGTATCTCCGCTCTCTGCCCGCTTCGGCGGGGAACAAACGATATGCTCCTGATAAATGGAGCATCAATGAAGTCGTAGGGCATACTATTGATATTGAGCGAGTTTTCGGTCAACGGGCACTATTCTTTGCTCGTAAGGCTCCGGGTCCGCTTCCGGGAATCGAACAGGACGATTGGATGAAGGTCGCAACATTCGGATCCCGGCGTCTGGACGACCTGGCGGACGAATTCGAGTCAGTCCGTGAATCAACCCTGTTTCTGTTCCGGCATCTTGATGCGGAGGCGTGGATAAGAAAGGGGATAGCGAGCGAACGGGAATTCACGGTGCGAGCGATTGCGTATATTATCCTCGGACACGAGCGGCATCATCTCGAGATTCTGAAGACACGGTACGCCTGAAAGAGCCTGCTCGCTGTCTGTAGTGTGCTCGCTGCATACTTCACTACTCCACTACTTCTTATCCCTCACAAAATGCTGCATCTCCTTCGGTATCGGCAGCGAGAGCTCAACGAGTCCCGCGTACTTGCCGTTCTCATACCAGGGAGACTGATAGATCAGCTTCTTGATTCCGCCTTTTTCAATGGTGTAGACGGATGATGTTCCCGATTGCAGTAGTTCCTTTACTTTTGTTCTGGCCGGTTCGGGATGGCAATCAAGCAGATTCGTCCCGATCAGATCCGCTCCTCCGTCCTCTGCGAACGAGACACAAGCCTTGGCGTTGATCGCGAGAATGATCCCGTTCCGATCGCACACCGTGATTGCCGCCGGGAATTCGTATATCCAATCTCCTTCGTTCATCGATAAGTCCTTTCTACGTCAAAGGGTTGAAGTCCCTGGCTACTCCAAGTACGGTGTATCCGCCTTGAGCTTTTGTGCCTTGTGCTTCAGTTCCTCCAGCTCGCCTTTGCTGTGTGTAATCCGGCTAAAAGTAACAAACAAAACCGGAACAACAAACAGGCACGCCGCACCTTGAACAGTCCCACCGTCTGCGAGCACGGCAACAGAATCGGAATGGTATAACAAGAGATGGTGTTTTGAGGCTTCGGTGCAGCGAGGGAAAGACGGATTGATTCTTTGGCAATGCTGCAGTATGTTCACAGCGCGAGACTTTTTGGCGACATATTCGTTTATCTACCTGAGTTCAGGGTCATTCATGTATGTGCATCACGCTCTGAACCGATGCTTAGGCTCCCCAGCACTATTCCTGGTCTTAAGAAAAAACCATACGCTGGACACTATGGCAAAACTATCACGCTTTGTACTCCCTCTGACAGTCTTCGGCTGTTCATTGATCCTATCGTCATGCAGTTCGAAGAGTAATGATCCCGCACTCCGGTCCGGCGGGCGACCTGCCGCAATGTCGGTGAACGGTATTGTGGCGGCGCTGCAGCCGCTGGATAACATAGTAAACTCGTCGGGGACGGTCCTCGCATCTGAATCGGTGGACCTCGCTGCAGAAGCGTCTGGCACTATTCAGTCCATTTCATTCAAGGAAGGCGCTCACGTCAGGAAGAACGACTTGTTGTTGAAGATCAATGACGAAGACCTGCGGGCACAGCTGAAAAAAACGGAACTCCAGATCCAGCTTGCAACCGACCAGGCGGACAGGCAGAAGCGACTCTTCGAGACCGACAATTCCAGCAAGGAGCAATACGACGTCGCCGTCAACACGTTGGCCACGCTCAAAGCTGATCGTGAAAACCTTGCCGCTTCCATTCGCAAACGGGAAATTCGTGCTCCGTTTGACGGCATCATCGGTCTTCGGTACGTGAGCGAAGGGAGCTACATCTCTCCGACGACGCGTATTGCGAGTATACAAAAGATCAATCCGCTGAAAGTTGATTTTGCGATACCTGAGAAATATGCCGGCAAAGTGCGTGTGGGTGATCTGGTGAAATTCCACAGCGACGAGACGAGCAAGGAATTCATGGGAAAAGTCTACGCCGTTGAGCCGGAAATCGAGCCCACCACGCGGACCGTGCAGTTGCGCGCGCTGTGTGACAACAAAGGAGAGACAATTTTCCCCGGCGGCTATGTTCACGTCGAATTGCGGCTGAAACAGCCTGGCGGCGCCCTTATGATCCCAACCCAAGCCATCATTCCAGTTTTAAAAGGACAGACGGTCCTCGTACGGAAAAATGGAGTCGTGGTCAGTGTGCCTGTCAAGACAGGAGTCCGCACTCCCTCTGTCATACAAATCACCGATGGACTCTCCGCAGGCGATACCGTCCTCACGACAGGAATTCTGCAATTGCGTCCGGGAATGCCGGTCAACGTGACCGTCAGGTAATGGTATGTCCATCGCCACAATCTGAAAAGATCCCCCTATGAGTCTAGCTTCCGTCTGCATCAAACGCCCTGTGCTGGCCATTGTGATGTCTCTGACGATTCTGCTGTTTGGCATCATCAGCTTCACGTTGCTGGGCATTCGCGAGTATCCCGCGATCGATCCCCCAATCATCAGCGTACGTACGAGCTACGCAGGCGCAAACGCAAGTGTCATTGAATCTCAGATCACGGAGCCGCTGGAGAAGGCAATCAATGGCATTGCGGGTGTCCGTAATATTTCATCGAGCAGCAGTCAGGGAAGCAGCAACATCACCGTGGAATTCAATCTTGATTCTGACCTTGAAGCGGCGGCAAACGATGTGCGTGACAAGGTATCCGGCGCGTCTCGATCACTGCCCCAGGATATTGATAACCCGCCGGTGGTGACCAAAGCCGACGCAAGTTCCGATGATATCATTTCCCTTACACTCCAGAGCGACACAAAGAACCAGCTTGAGGTCAGCGACTATGCGGAGAATGTGATTGCGCAGAACCTCCAAACGATTCCCGGTGTGAGTTCGGTGCAAATTCGCGGTCAGAAGCGCTACTCGATGCGAATGTGGATGGATCCTAAGAAGCTTGTCGCATACGGCCTGACTCCACTCGACGTGCGAACCGCATTGTCCCGGGAGAACGTCGACCTTCCTTCCGGAAAGCTCTCCGGAGATCAGACCGAACTCATCGTCAATACAAAGGGACGGATGAGAACGGAAGAGGAGTTCAACAACCTCATTCTAAAGACTGACGCAAACAGAAGGGTTCGCTTCAACGATGTCGGTTATGCAGTGCTTGGCCCCGAGAACGAGGAATTCATCCTGCGGCAATCGGGCGTCCCGATGGTGGCCGTCGGCGTCATTCCCCAACCTGGAAGCAACTACATCGATATATCCGATGAATTCTTCAGGCGCTTCGAGCAGATCCAAAAGGAACTGCCCGCTGACTACAAAATGGACATCTCCATCGATAACACCCGTTTCATCAAGCGGTCGGTGAAGGAAGTTCAGGAAACGATCCTCATTGCAGTGGTCCTTGTCATTCTTATCATCTATATCTTCTTCCGTGACTGGCTCATTGCCTTTCGCCCGTTGATCGATATTCCTGTCTCGTTGATTGGTTCGTTCTTCATCATGTATGTGATGGGATTCTCGATCAATATCCTCACCCTTCTTGCCATTGTCCTGGCGACGGGCCTTGTTGTGGACGACGGCATCGTCGTTACCGAGAATATCTTCAAGAAGGTTGAACAGGGGATGACTCCGCTCGAGGCGGCATTCGCCGGCTCGAAGGAGATACTCTTTGTTGTTATTTCCACCTCCATCACACTTGCCGCAGTATTCCTCCCGATCATTTTCTTGCAGGGATTTGTCGGACGATTGTTCCGCGAATTTGGTCTCATCATTGCCGGATCAGTGCTCATTTCTGCGTTCGTCTCCCTTTCGTTGACCCCGATGTTGAATGCCCGGATGATCCGGAAGAGGCGGGCCCACACACGCTTCTACGAGGTGACCGAACGGTATTTTGAAGCAATGAACAGGTTGTATGAGAACCTGCTCACGCGGTTCATGAAACACCGATGGATCGCGATCGCGATCATCATTGCCTCGCTCCTGCTCATTGTGCTCATCGGAATGGGCCTGCAATCTGAGCTGGCACCCCTCGATGACAGAAGTTATGTGCGTATCTCGGCTCTGGCTCCGGAAGGTGCGTCGTTCGAATACACTGACGCTGTCGTAGACCGGCTGGTGACGATGATCAATGATTCGATCCCAGAAAAGAGAATCTGCCTGAGCTTCATTGGAGGCTTCAGTTCTCTGAACAATGGGAACATCCGCGTGATGTTCTCGGAACCGTCCGAGCGCAAGCGTTCGCAGCAGGAGATCGCAGATTATCTCACTGCCCGGACACGGCGTATCACGGAGGCGCGCATCTTTGTGTCGCAGGAACAAACAATCAGCGCGAGCGGCGGCGGCATGCGTGGCGGCCAGCCGGTGGCATATGTAATCCAGAACCAGAATTTTGAAAAGATTCGCAAGGTGCTCCCGCAATTTATGGACGAGGTGAACAAGAGCAGCATTCTACAGAATGCTGACGTCAACCTGAAATTCAACAAGCCGCAGATCGACATCACCATCGATCGTGATCGCGCCCGGAGTCTCGGTGTTTCAATTGTGGACATCGCCCAAACGCTTCAGCTCGCGTTCAGCGGACAGCGGTTCTCGTACTTCGAGATGAATGGATTTCAATATTCGGTGATCGGGCAGGTCGATCGTGACAACCGCGATGAGCCGCTCGATCTACGTTCGCTGTACGTCCGCAACAACCAGGGCAAATTGATTCAAATGGACAATCTTGTCATGGTAAATGAGGAGAGCGCTCCGCCGCAGTTGTATCACTTCAACAGGTTCAAGGCTGCGACGGTTTCTGCTGCACTGGCGCCGGGGAAGACGATCGGCGACGGCATTGCTGAAATGGATCGAATCGCAAAAGAGGTTTTGGATGATTCGTTCAGAACGGCACTCGCGGGAGCGT
>JACVXU010000313.1:714-4515 GCA_015661185.1 Bacteroidota bacterium | reverse complement strand
GCGGCCCACTTTTCGAGATTCGAATAAAGGCTCTCGTCAAGCCGGAGCAGGAATTTCTTCTTCTCGCTCATTGATAGAGTGTTCCGGTATTAATGACAGGCTGCGCCGCGGACTCGGAAACGAGCGCAACCAGGAGGTTGTTCACCATCGTTGCTTTCTTCTCCTCATCAAGCTCGACGATGTGTTGCTCGCTCAACGTACGGAGAGCTTGATCGACCATACCGACCGCGCCTTCCACGATCTTTTTGCGTGCCGCAATGACAGCCTGTGCCTGCTGGCGCCGGAGCATCGTCTGCGCTATTTCCGGAGAGTACGCCAGGTGACTGATGCGCGCGTCCTTCACCTCAACGCCTGCGATTTCGAGCCGCGTCTGGACCTGGTGCTTCATGCGCTCCGAGATCTCCTGCGGTCTGCCGCGTAACGAAGGTATTGCTTCATCCTCCGCGTCATACGGGTATTCAGAAGCCAGTGCCCGAATGGCGGTCTCGCTTTGAATCGCAACGAAGTTTTCGAAGTGCTCGACGTCAAAAAGTGCCCGGGCGGAATCGGTGACGTACCAGACAACAACCGCCGCAATCTCGATCGGATTGCCGTGGAGATCGTTCACCTTGATTTTTTCGCTGTTGAAATTCCTGATCCTGAGCGACACGTGCTTCTTGATCGCGAACGGATTTGCATAGCAGAATCCTGAGTCACGAACGGTTCCGATGTACTTCCCGAACAAAACCAGAACGCGGGCTTCGTTGGGCTGTACAACAAAGAACCCTGCAGGGAGAATCATTGTGACAATGAAAAGCGGTATCTCTCCCCACAGGACCCCCAGTTCACGGTTCTCTGCAGTATAGTATATCAGATAAGCATTGACACCGAGAAGAACAAACTCGATGAAAAGCGCGAAGTAACCGTTGATCCGCTTCGCTGAGGTTTCGACGACAGTGTTCATTGAAAATCTCCTTTCTTAATCTGTGATAGCACAATGATATCACAGTGATATCACAAAGTCAAGTTAATTTTTGAGATTATTCTATCATTCCAAAAAGCGAGAAAAGCTCGCATTTGCTTCGAATTTGACGCATTTTTGTGTCATCTGGATTTGCGAAGTCCATTTTTTCTTTCAAGCAACCTTTCTCGCCAACCTCGGTCTGTAGTTATGACCGGTCGACATATCTACCACCAACTCCCGCAAGGGATCTAATTCGGGATCGAGTGAATTCACTCTCAGTGACAGACAACGAACTGATGGTTCAGATTCGCGAGGGTGACGTCGCGAAGCTGGGCATACTCTTCGAGCGGCACCACGTGAAGCTCTACAACTTCCTGGTTCGTGTCACCAACAGGCGCGACACCAGCGAGGACCTGGTGCAGGACGTGTTCTTTCGCATTCTGAAGTACGGGCATTCGTTCCGCGGCGAAGCACCCTTCACAGTCTGGATGTATCAACTGGCGCGCAATGCTGCGACGGACCACTTCCGGAAGTGGAAGAACGAAATGCCCCTGGAAGGTGCCGACGAAAAGCCCGGTCAGGATCCGGCTCCCGACGACTCACTCGTGCACGATGAGAAGTCGGAGTTTCTGAAGAAGGCGTTGTCACTGCTGCCGGCTGAAAAAAGGGAAGTGCTGGTTCTGAGCAGGTACCAGGAATTGAAGTACGAAGAGATCGGTGCGATACTCGACTGTCCGGTTGGGACCGTCAAAGCAAGAGTCCACCGCGCGCTGAAAGATCTGAAACGGGAATATCAAAACTTGACGCGCGACAGATCGTGAGGCAGAAAGCAACAATCGGCTCTCGCGACAGAGAGATAATCAAGGTGACATCATGAAAAAATCAAATCACGTTTTGGATCAACTGTCCGATTACCTTGACGGGACTTTGAGCAAGGCTGTCAGGTCTGCTATCGAGCGACATCTCAAGACCTGCAAGTCGTGCAAGGCGGAGTACACAGATCTCACGAGGGTTTGGACGGAGCTAGGCCGCCTGCCTGATGAGAGGCCGAGTCCGCAGTTACGTGATCGATTCTACGCGGAACTTGAACTCCAGAAATCTGCCCGTGAACTCCACGTGGCACCGGAGATACGGTGGATCGACCGGTTGAATAACCTGATCGAGCGGCTCTGGCCGAAGCAGCCGGCTGTTCAATTTGGGATCGCTTTGGTTTGCCTGCTCGTCGGATATGTGATCGGTTTCAGAATTGACGGCGGGGGAAAAGCCCCCAATGGCGATGTTGACCAGCTTCGGAGCGAAGTCATCAACATGCAGCGACTCGTGATGCTCTCGCTCTTGAAAACGGAATCTGCCGGTGAGCGGATTCGTGGTGCGAACTGGTCCGAGCGGATCACACTGCCGGACCCCGATGTCTTCTCGGCGCTCTTCGAGACGCTCAATTATGATCCTGTCGTCAATGTGAGGCTCGCTGCGCTCGAGGCACTCGCGAAATTCTACAACGAGACAGAAGTGAAGAAGGGAATCATCGGATCCCTGTTGCGTCAAACCTCTCCGCTCATTCAGCTTGCGCTTATTCAGGTCATCACGACTGTCCACGACGCTGAGGGCGTTGCTGCCCTCAAGGAACTCCTGAAGAACAAGGACCTCAACAAGACTGTCAGAGAGCGGGCCGAACAACGTATCAAAGAAATTGGATCATAGAGAATCCATTGAAGGAATCAGACATGAGACGCCGGTGGAATAAGATACTATTGATTAGTTGGGGCTTGATGGTCGTGCCGTTCGGTTGTGCCGTTGCGCAGAAGAACGCTGTCTCCGAGAAAGAGGAGATCAGGAGGAGTTTCCGGTTGGCTGACAATGATCACAGGCAGCTCGTCGTCGACAACATCAGCGGCGAGATAAACGTCGTCGGGTATGACGGAGACACCATCGAGCTCGTCGGACACAAGGAAATCAAGGCGGAATCGGACGAGAAGATCAAAGAAGCGAAGCAGGAAGTGAAGCTGGAGATCAAGGAAGAAAGGAACAAAATCATCCTCTATGTCGATGCGCCGTGGCGGAGCAGCGACGGGGTCAACTACAGGGGATGGCGCTATCACGGGTATGATGTGATCTATGATTTCGATCTGAAGGTCCCTCATAGGATAAGCCTCTATCTGAAGACCGTAAATCATGGCAAGGTCCTGGTCCAGGGCGTCGAAGGTGAGTTTGAGGTAAACAACGTCAACGCGGGAATTGAAATGAGCGACATCAACGGACCGGCCCTCGTCAAGACAGTCAATGGCCCCATCAAGGTCTCCTTTTCGAGGAACCCCGGCTCTGAATGCTCCTTCAAAACGGTCAACGGCAAGATCGAAGTGGTGCTGCACGACGGGTTGAATGCCGATATGAAATTCAAGACGTTCAATGGCAAGGTGTACACCGACTTTGACGTCTCCTCAGTGCCTCGGGAAGACAGAACCGTCGAAGAGCGCAAAGGATTACGTCGGATCTACAGGCGCGGCGATGCCTCTACCGTTCGCGTTGGCAAGGGGGGACCGGAGTTTACGTTCGATACGCTGAATGGCAGCATCTACATCCTCAAACACGACTGAGTGGCTTGGTCCGCCGGATTGTCGGGGTAACCACAGCACTGGAGTGGAGTTTCAAGATGACTAAACGATATGACGATAGGGAGGAGTGATTGAAATGAAAAACGCACGAATGATATGTATGGCAGGTTTGATGACGTTGGGCTCACTTGCGCTGGCACTTGCTCAGGGCGCACCTGCTGACAAAGTAAACGTCCCGCTTTCCGACCCATCCCGCCCGGTGATGCTGAAGGTTGGCCTCATCAGCGGAAGCATCACGGTCAAGGG
>JACVXU010000313.1:0-698 GCA_015661185.1 Bacteroidota bacterium | reverse complement strand
CGGAGGACGATGGAGAGAGGGCGGAGAAGCCGCGGGGTTTGAAACTCATACCGAACAACAGCACGGGCTTAACTGTCGAGGAGGATGATAACGTCGTCACCGTGAGCACGGGGATGCGCGGAGGGTCGCGCACCGTGGATCTCACGCTGCGTGTGCCGACGAATTGCTCGATGCACCTGAGCACCGTGAATGACGGCAATATCGAAGTGGAGAACGTCAACGGCGATTTGGAAATCAACAACACGAATGGATCTGTCAGGCTCACGGGGATATCCGGCTCTGCCGTTGCCCATGCGCTCAATGAAGACCTCACGGCAACCTTCGTGAAGCTTGATCCGCAGAAGCAACTTTCCTTCAGCTCGCTGAACGGGAAAATCGACGTGACGCTCCCGTCCGACGTGAAGGCGAACGTGTACATGAAGTCCGACCAGGGGGAGATCTACAGCGACTTCGACTTGAAAATCCTGACCGAGAATATCTCACCTTCCGTCACGAAAGAGGAGAACAAGGGAAAGAAAGGGAAATTCCGCGTCTCGGTGGAGAAGGCCATGCGTGCGTCAATCAATGGTGGCGGACAGGAAATCCAATTCACAAATTTCAATGGCGATATCTACATCCGAAAAGGAAAATAGAACCAGAGTAAACCCCCGAGGTCTGTCAAGTATCACCTTTGGACCTCGGGGGTTTTACATTGCCTC
>JACVXU010000312.1 GCA_015661185.1 Bacteroidota bacterium | reverse complement strand
ATATGATCAGGCGCCGGAAGCCAAAACGACCGTGCAGCCAAAGTATCCCGATATTGCAACCCGTGCCGGTATGGAAGGTACCGTCTGGACGAAAGTCTCTATTGATGAGGCAGGGAAGGTGACGAACGTAACGATTTCCAAGAGCGACGCTGAGATTTTCAACCAGGTTTCCATCGATGCTGCGATGCAGTGGGTTTTTAAGCCAGCGCTCAAAGATGGCAAGCCGATAGCCACAGAGGTCGCGATTCCATTCCTGTTCAAGATGGCAGACAAGCAGATTGAAAAAAGGTCCGGGAAGCTCGCAGGGAGCGTATCAGACAGAGATTCCGGGCAGCCCATTCCGGAAGCAACAGTTGTCGTTGTGGGGACGACATTGGTTAGCTTGACAAACGGTTCGGGGAAGTATGCCATCTCCGGCGTACAGGAAGGCGCACATTGCCCCGGCTAACAGTAAGACTAGCATTACGACAACGCTGAACTTCTTCCTTCGGAAAGAGACTTCGAAGGGAAAATAGCAATTTGACCGTGCCCCGGAGCATATCGAGCAGACGAATCCCGGCACTAGGACGAAGTAGGCAGACCTGACAGGTCTCACCGGAATCTCAAAGAAACCTGTCAGGTCTACCTGGAAAAAGTCTACCTGAAAAACCCGCCCGGCACCCAAGCCGGGCGGGTTTTGCATTTTCTGCCCGATACCGAGAGGAGCCACACACCTTCACGGTAGAAGTCTGACTTCTCAACGGGGTGCGTGGCACCTCCCAAAGTCTCCCCGTCGTTTCCCATACTTGACAATTTCGGGAATTTCCTTATATTCTAAGGTGTTAGTAAAGAATGCTTTACTAAGTTATCTAATTATCCGCAATTGACTTAATATATAAGGCACTCTTGGGGATGAAGAAAATCGAAGCCGTTATCCGCCCGCATAAACTCGATGAAGTGCGAGAAGCCCTCCTCGAAGCAGGATTCCGGATTCCGGGGCATGACAATAGTTGAGGTGAAGGGAGTAGGGAGGCAAAAAGGGCACACGGAGGTGTACCGCGGATCAGAGTACAAAGTTGATTTCCTGCCGAAGATCAAGCTCGAGCTTGTCGTCCCGGATGATCGTTTGGAAGCCGCACTCGCAATCATCATCAAAGGAGCAAAGACAGGACAAGTCGGGGATGGCAAGATCTTCGTCATGCCCACAGACGAGGTGATCCGCGTCCGGACGGAGGAATCGGGGGAGGATGCGCTGTGAGAGGAATGGAAGTAAACAACTTCATGATTCGTTGTTCGTTGTTGGATATTCGAAATTCACGTGGATCCTCAACCGGCAAAAAAATGCGAGGTGAATATCCAATATCAAACGCCCAATTCTGAATAACGAAGTGACCGTAAACGCACAACCATCTCTCGGAGATTGCTCTTGAAAATCGACACCGGTGACACCGCCTGGCTGCTCATTTCCACTGCCCTCGTCATGCTGATGACCCCGGGACTGGCACTGTTCTACGGAGGAATGGTTCGACAGAAGAACGTTCTTGCAACGCTCATGCAAAGCTTCATCGCTCTCGGGATCGTGACGGTTCAATGGGTGCTGATTGGCTACAGTCTTGCCTTCGGCCCGGATATCGGGAATCTCATCGGCGGACTGCAGTGGATCGGCCTGCACGGCGTGGGACTTGAGCCCAATCCTGATTACGCAGCAACGGTGCCTCACCAGGCGTTCATGATTTTTCAAATGATGTTCGCTGTCATCACGCCGGCCTTGATCACGGGCGCATTCGCTGAGCGATTCAAGTTTAGCACGTACCTGGTTTTTGTTCTCGTCTGGTCAACCCTTGTGTACGCTCCTCTTGCTCATTGGGTGTGGGGAGCGGGCGGGTGGATTCGCAATCTTGGAGCGCTCGACTTTGCTGGCGGACTCGTTGTGCACATCAGCTCCGGCGTATCCGCGCTTGCGGCGGTACTGATCGTTGGGAAACGCAAAGGACATGGTCATGACTACATGCCCCCTCATAACATGACAATGACATTGCTCGGGGCGTCGATCCTCTGGTTCGGATGGTTCGGCTTCAACGGCGGAAGCGCAATTGCTTCCGGGGCACTGGCGACATCGGCGTTTGTTGTAACGCATATCGCAGCGGCCGGCGCCACGATCTCCTGGATCATGATTGAATGGGCACGAAGGGGAAAGCCGACATTGCTTGGCGCAGCTTCGGGTTGCGTCGCAGGTCTCGTGGCGATCACCCCCGCGTCCGGATTTGTCGGCCCACTTTCAGGACTTGTGATCGGTCTCGGTGCAGGCGTGTTGTGTTACTACGGCGTGAATGTGAAGAACAAGTTTGGCTTCGACGATTCGCTCGACGCGGTGGGTATCCACGGTGTCGGTGGCACGTTCGGAGCTCTGGCGACAGGACTCTTCGCATCAAAAGCAATCAACCCCGCGGGAGCCGACGGCCTGTTTTTCGGCAACCCGTCACTCCTGGGGATCCAGGCAATCAGCGTTCTGGCTGCTGTCGTGTTCGCATTTGGCATGACTTGGACCATTCTCAAGGTGTTGGATAAGACCATGGGTCTCCGCGTCAATCCGGAACAGGAACTCGAAGGGCTCGACCTGAGCCAGCACGGCGAAAGCGGATACACCTTCTAGGCCACCCGGTACCTTCTCCTCCCCCGCCACCTTGCCCCCGCGCCACCTTCGCAAGGTAGCCAGGCCTCACCTTGAACCTTGCGAAGGTATCCGCGCCCCCACAGCAACTTTTTGCTTCTGAGCGGGTCTTATGACAAATTAAGGCCAGCAGCTCAGATCGAAAAGGGCCCCATTGAATCCCCAGACTGACGAACAACTCGTCGAAAGCCTACGAGACGGCAACATGGATGCGTTCGAAGAGCTCTATCATCGATATAAACGACACATCTATACATTCTGTCTCAAGCTGACAGGGGACCGCTTCCTTGCAGAAGACGCCACGCACGATACCTTTCTCAAGATGCATCACAGCATTGCTACATTGTCCGATGTGCGACTTTTCAGTTCGTGGCTCTTTACCATTGCACGCAACGGAGTCTTCAAAACGTTGCGAAGGCATCAGCGGAATGGATCGCTGGACGAGGAAAGCATCTGGACAGATGAGACGCCTCTGACAATTGCGGCGGACGGTGAAACAGCCACCATCATCACTTCTTGCATCGACTCGATGAAACCGGAGTACAAAGAAGTCCTGTTGCTGCGGGAGTACGAACAGCGGTCGTACGAAGAGATTGCAGTGATCACAGGGAACACAGAAAGCTCAGTCAAGTCGCGCCTCTTTAAGGCACGCAAAGCACTTGCTGAGAAATTGAAACCGTATTTCAAAGATTAATGGATACTGAAGGAAGTGGAGGAATCGAAACCTTCGCTTCCGGCAAAGCGAGGGATTATCACCATGACCCACACAGAGCATCAACAACGCATCAGCAGCTATATCGACAACGCACTGAGCGATAAAGAATCGGCAGAAATCTTCGCACACCTTGCCGGTTGCGACGAGTGCAGAACATTTATGAAAATCAGCATGCGTGTCCAGTCACACATCACAGGCGAAGAGCTTGCAGAGTTTCCATCGTCGCTCGATCGCCGCGTACTTGGCAGCTTAGCACGAGAGGCTGCAGAAGTCAAACGAAGCAGTCGAAGCACACCTGTATGGTTCACCAGAGTTTCTATTCCCTTGCCCGCGGCAGCTTCAATTCTCTTCTTGATCATTGTCGGCAGTCTGCTTTTTTCACCGGTTTTGGCTGGGGATCGGCAACAGCGGACAGACATACCGGCCGAACTCATCTCGAAGATTCCTTCAGCACTTCAGATGCCATTCTAAATGAGCACGCAAAGGACGATTGATATGGAAAAGGGCACAGTGACCATCGAAATCAAACAGGAAGTCTCGATCACGCTCCTATGGATTGTTGCAGGTGTGGTCGTTGTTTCACTCGCATTTCTGCTGACCCCGCAGTCCACGGAGCTATGGCCATCGATCAATGCAGCGGGCATTACCGCCGGGTTGTACATTATCGCTCTTCTGATCTTCGTGCTTCGGAAACCGCTTGGAACGAAGCTCAGGCTCTGGATCGGCATTGCTGCCCTGGCATCGATGGGGCTCATGGCGTTTACGTGGGTGAGAGCGCAGGAGCAGACGCACTGGCAGGCAGAGACGGTGATGCGTATCAGGGGTTTCATCGGGCGCGGGATAATGACGTACGATATGTCCCCCGCTTTGCTCAAGACGTTGGACGAGTTCTACAAGCAGGGACCGACGAAGAAGGAAACCCTTGCAGCGATTTTCAGCAGACTTCATGATGGTGCCACGGCCGGTTCTGACATTCACAAGCCGTCGTGGCCCGGCGATTCATTGAAGGTGATCGTGAAGTCAATGGAGCCCGGTCGCATTGAGCTAGTCTCGCAGGAAACGTATGTGAATGGCAGAGATCCCCAATTCGTGAACCACAATGGACAGATCGGCATGATCCAGGAAACATTCATTTTGACAGAGAAAGGGATTTCGCATGTCTCAGAGAACTGATTCATCCGAGTTTGCGCCTGGCTTTCTCTGGCAGATTGGCCTTCTTACCATCCTGGTCCTCGGTCTGGTGCTGTTCTCCGACAAGCTCTCGCGATCTGAGAAACCGTCCTCAGTCCAAAGAAGTCCAATGGTCCTCTTTCCATGGGTGCTTGCCGGCAGGCACACGATCGAAAATGGGATGAAGGCGTTTAGTGGCAAGCCGTCCGAGTTTCCTGAAGTCAAAGATCAGGC
>JACVXU010000091.1 GCA_015661185.1 Bacteroidota bacterium | reverse complement strand
GAAACAGCTGTGGAAACTCAGCACCTCCGAACATGCCCAGCGTGCGACTTCAGGAACAAGCCAGACAGCATATATTGTGGTGGATGTGGGGCCAGACAGCGATCCCACTACGACGAACATCGACGCAGACATGAACAGCATCGGAAACAATCGAGGGGAAAGGCGCAGCACAATGAGAGGAAGAGTCGATTTCATCCGCTTCTGGTGGGATCACTAATCGTCGGAGGTGTCATTCTGCTCGTCCTTGCGCTGGATTCGAAGACTGGAATTCAGGAGCAGGAACGCCCGATTCCGGTGGTGGAATCGAAAAGCACTGATCCGGCCCTTGAAACAGAAGTGCTTGACGTTGCCTCACAGTTCATTTGCTCATGCGGGACTTGCGGTGAACAAGCGCTCGATGTTTGCTCATGCAACACCGCGGTGGAAGAGCGACAGTATATTAGAACGTCGCTGCAGTCTGGCCAGAGTGTCGACCAGGTGGCTGTCGCTGTGGGGGACAAGTTTGGTTGGGTGAAGCCGGAGTTCTCGGCGAGGATCGATTCCTTGGCACGGAAATCAGGACGGAGAATCAATGCCACTGCGGGATCTGGTGTGACGAAGCCCGGAGAGCTGCGAATCCCGGACAAGAAAGAAATTGGGTTTTCGGAATTCCCGCTGTCACAATCTGGCACCACAAAGATCGCGACAACGGCCGATCGCGATGTGATTTTCTCAAAGTTCAAATGTCCATGCGGGCAGTGCGGAGTTGACGAATTGAAGGAGTGTGGATGCAGCCATCCCCGCGGGGCGACGGAAGTTAAATCGTTTGTTGATGAAAAGATCGCCGAGAAGAAACACACTATTGCACAGGTTATTAAGGAAGTGGAGAACAAATATGGTGGACGGAAATTCTGAGAACAATGTTTTCAATGGGAGTAGGCTGTTCTTGGTATTCGTGTTTGTGATCGTGTCCACTCCCGCTCTCCACGCACAGCAGAAAAAGGGAAGTCTCGAAGGAACGGTCATCGATAAGAATACAAGACAACCCCTCGAGCTGGTGAATGTGCTGATCGAGGGAACAACGATCGGCGCAGCCAGCGATTCTGAGGGTCGGTACGACATTCATAACATCCCCGTTGGGGTCTATACGGTTCGCTTCTCGATCATCGGGTTTAAGAAGCGGAGGTTTTCAAATACACAGGTGAGGTCTGGAAAGAACGTGCTCGATGCTGTGCTGGAAGATAGCTCGCTGCAAGTGCCCGAGGTTCTTGTAACGCCGAAGTCCGAGCGATATGATGCGAGCGGTATTTCAGCTCGCCTCGCGAAAGACATGGTCGCCTCCGCACCGGGTTCTGCGCAAGATATCTTCTGGGTTGTGCAAACACTTCCGGGTATTACGTCTGACGGTGACAACTCAAAGCTCTACGTTCGAGGTGGAAGTCCTGATGAAAATCTTGTGCTGTTCGACGGCGCAACAATTGGAAACCCGTTTCATTTCGATTTTATGGGAGGTGGGTTTTGGAGTATTTTCAATTCACGACTGGTTGATAAAGTCGAATTCTACGGAGGTGGTTTTCCCGCTCGTTATGGCGACAGGATTTCGTCGGTGCTGGTCATTGAAAATCGTACTGCGGATTTTGAAAAGTCGAAAGGAGAAGTGTCGGTCAGTATGTCGGATGCGGGCGGAATCCTTGAAACGCCTCTTTCCTTTGCAAATGGCTCCGCCTTGTTTGCTGTGCGTAGGAGCTATCTCGACCTTTTACTCAAATACACAGACCTTGCAGGTCAATATGATGTGCTCCCTTATTTTTTCGACATTAACTCAAAGCTTGATTTCAACATCTCTCAAGATCATAAGCTTACGATTTCGGGTTTGTTCTCCAATGAGCGCATGTACGCCTACTTTGACGAAAGCCCGCATTACACAGGAACTTTCTCCTGGAAGAGTATAAATGCTGTGGCAACAGCCCGGCTTCGCTCCATACTGAGTGATTTCTTTCTCTCGGATTTCATTCTCTCATGGAGCGCCGTTGATCGTTCGTCTCGTCAACCGGGTGATGGAATTGAAGATGCAACCGACAAAGGTCTCAGTATCAAACAAGATTTTGCAACAATCCTCCCAAGCCTTGAGCTTCATTTCGGAGCGTGGCTTGCTTGGGAGCAGCAGCAAGTGGAGATCAATCTACCGAAGGAAACCGCGATCAATTTTGATGAGATGAAACTTCGAGGAGATGGCGCGTCATTCAAGCCATCATTGTATGTTGACGGTAAGTGGAACATCAGCTCAAGCTTGTTGGCAACAATGGGTGTACGATACGATTATGTTGCGAAAAGCAAGGAGAACGCTCTTGCGCCTCGTCTCAACATCGCATATGCGTGGAATGATCATATGAGCCTTTCAGCGGATTATGGTTGGTATTATCAATCGCCTAAGGCGTATGAGCTTGCCGTCAACAACAATCTGCGATCAAAGAAAGCTGAAAGCTATGGTCTCGGTATCAAGCATCACATTAGTGATGAAATCGTGGTGAGCCTCGAGGTCTATAACAAGAACCTTTCCCAACTTATTACTATTGACTCGCTATGGAATCTTTCAAACGATGGGATCGGCTATTCACGTGGCGCTGAATTCTACATTCAGCTTAGATCACCGTCGGGTTTTTCCGGTTGGCTTTCGTACACCTATTCGGTCTCCAAGCGCAAGGAAGGCACCAACGCCGATCTCCACTATTTTGATTTTGACCGGCCTCATCTTCTGAGCTTAGTAGCCAATTATCACTTTGCGGAACACTGGCAAGCAGGTGCTCGCTTTCGCTATGGAACCGGAAAACCTTATACACCCGTTGCTTCTGCATTCTATAATCCTACGGTGGGACACTGGTTCCCTATTCCAAGCGAACACAACTCAGCCCGATTCGAAGATTACAGTCGGCTCGATGTCCGCATTACGCGGCATTTTCAATTGGAGAAGTTCGATATGGACGTCTATCTTGAATTACTGAATTCATACAACAGGAAGAATCCTATTCATTATATGTGGAATGAGACATATTCGGACAAAGATCCTGTTACTGCTTTTCCATTCCTTCCTGTGTTAGGAGTGAGCGCACGGTTTTGAGCTAAACAATGAAGATGATCACTGCAAAAAAGGAGATATAGCCATGGCAATTTCTTGTTCAGCCTGCGGAAAGGCAATTGAGTCGAGCACGCGCTTCTGCACGAGCTGCGGCGCCCCCGTAAGCGAGCGCGCCCAGTCGAAGGGAAACCGGCACGATAAACGAGAACGGGTTCTGGGCAAACAACAATCTGGCGGAAGAAACCGGACGACACTCATTGCAACAGGACTTGTCGTGGCAGTTATTGGTGGATGGGTCGTCTTGAACCTGCCTTCCAGTGGCAACCCCGTGCTAAAAGCTCTGCCCGTGGTTGCCACTCCTGCCCAGTACTCTCGTGCGGGACAGCAGATGGCCGCTATTCAGGTCAGAATCGAAAACGGCAAGGTAAATGTGCCCCTCGATGAGGTCAAAGAGAAGAAATTTGTAAAGTTCACCTACGGAAACGCTGGGTCCGGGCTTCCCATGCTGGCGTATGTATCCGGAGAGGGGAAAATCGTGACTGCCGTCAGCGTGTGTGAACCTTGTAATTCAAATGCATTTCACATCAAAGGAGACAAAATCATCTGCAACTCTTGCGGTTCCACATGGGAGTTGAACACCCTGGAGGCCGTCAGTGGCTCGTGCGGCAAATATCCGCCTGATGTCGTTCCTAACACAATCGTCGGAAAGGACATCCAGATTGACGAACAAATCGTTGCACGCTGGCAACGGAGGGTCTAACAGGATCGGACTGTTCCGCTAACACCGGCGCAAAATCCAAACGAAGGTCATCATGAACCTTTACAATATCTCATTCAACAATCTCCGTCGCCGAAAAGCAAAAATGGTGTTCTTGGTCCTGGGATTGGCGATTGCGATAAGCACGGTTGTCACTCTCATCACCGTATCCAGGGCGATGAATGCAGAGATCGCGACGAGTCTGGACGAGTACGGTGCGAACATTGTCATAGTCCCCAAGTCCGATGATTTGTCGCTCACGTACGGAGGAATGGCGGTCTCCGGGATTTCTCTTGGAGCACACAAGATCTATGAGAAAGACACCGAAGGGATTCGAAGTATCAAGAATGCGGACAACATCAAGATCGTCGCTCCAAAGCTTCTTAACGCTGCGGCAATCCTGCAACGGAATGTGCTGGTTGTGGGGGTGCGTTTCAGCGATGAGCTTGCGCTGAAGAAGTGGTGGAGATTGGCAGGTGGCAGACCAACGGAAAAGCATGAAGCGATCATCGGATCTGAGGTGCAGGAGAAGCTGCAGCTTGGTCTTCGGCAGTCCTTCGAGATAGAAGGCGAGAGATTTGTTGTGGCCGCTATCCTTGAACCTACGGGCTCTCAGGATGATGGAATCGTCTTTATTGATTTGAAGGAGGCACAGCGAATTTTCGGAAAACCGGGTGAATTGAGCCTGATCGAAGTTGCCGCGCTCTGCTACGATTGCCCTATCGAAGAGATCGTTCGTCAGACATCGGAGAAACTGCCAGAGGCCAGGGTGATGGCGATCCGTCAGACGATTGAATCGAAAATGGAGGCGATGCATCGTTTCGAGCACTTCTCCTATGGCATCTCCGCAGTCGTCGTTTTGGTAGCTGCGCTTATTGTCGTCACGAATATGATGTCTTCCGTCAATGAGCGAACGCGCGAGATCGGAGTGTTCCGCGCTATCGGCTTTCGTCAGAAACATATTATGAAGATTATTCTCATAGAGGCATTTCTGGTAAGTTTCGTTGCGGGACTGGCCGGATACATTATTGGACTCGGCGTTTCGAAGATTGTTACGCCCCTACTGACAACGAATGGAAGCGACGCGTCCATGATGAACCCCACTCTGCTCGGATTCTCTCTTGCCCTCGCTGTGTTTATAGGACTCGCGTCAAGCATCTACCCCGCGTTGAAAGCAGCACGCCTTGATCCTACCGTGGCATTGAAGGCGCTTTGAGAACCGGAGAGGTATACACATGAAAGGAATCGACAATATGACAAAGATGGTCCATCGACGTGTGTTCCTCACGCTAACCGTTTTCGCGGTGATGGCGCTTGAGGTAAAGGCGAGACAGGATTTCGATTATCGACGAGGAAATGTTCCCGCCATTCAGCACTTCCCCCATCCGTTGAATGCTACGATGGCCATTCCGGATCCGGTTGGAAGCTACAACATTCGCGTGAATGCTTTTCACCAACAGAAAGACAATGAGGCCACTTACGATTTCAGCGGGCACCTAAGTTATGGGATGTTTGACTGGGGAGGCATCCATCTTCGAAGCCTCGGCGTAAAGACAACACCGCTCACGGAGATGATCGCAATGGTGGGCCTATGGCGGAATGACAGTCGAGCCCAGGGAGTATCGCTCCTTGGCATCGTAGGCCTGCCCACTGGCAGCAAGGAGGGAAACGGTCATCATGGTTTAGCATACCTTGCGGGGCTGACTGGTCGCTTTGCCAAAGAAGGGATCATAACCAATGATATGATCCTTCACTATGATTTCTCTGCGAAACATACCATAACGGAGACGGGGACTGTCGTGAAATTGTCGGGGAACCTCTTTGCCACGCTCGATGCGAAGGGAACGTTTGGAAGTGATAAGCCGGAGGTTGCTCTGCTCGCCTCACTCAAGTTTCAGCTGTTCGCTGCGACGTTTCTCGCACTTGGATACCACACACCTGTAACGAACGCGAGAACATTTAGCCATCAGGTGTTTGTGCAGATTGAAGTCGGGAGCCATTGAATCTTCATAAGGTCTACAACACCGGCAGAGAACGTGTTCATGCACTCGGTGGTATTTCATTTGAAATTTCACAGGGTGAGTTTATTGCCATCATAGGACCATCCGGATCAGGAAAAAGCACCTTGCTGGCTCTCCTTGGCGGCTTAAGCCATCCTGCGGAGGGGAAGGTCATCGTGGATGAGATTGACGTGTATTCACTACCCGTCGAGCGGCTCGCCGATTTTCGAAGGGAATACTTGGGGTTTGTATTCCAGTCATTTCAACTGATTCCGTATCTGACTATCATCGAGAACGTCATGCTTCCGTTGGCTGTTTCGTCGTTGTCGCGCGGAGAGAAAAGGGGGATGGCAAGGGAGATCATCGAGAAGGTCGGTTTGAGGTCAAAGGAACTCCGGCTGCCTGACGAGCTCAGCGGGGGTGAGCAACAGCGGGTTGCCATCGCGCGAGCGCTGGTGAACCAGCCGCCGATCGTGTTGGCCGACGAGCCAACGGGGAACCTGGACTCAGCGACAAGCGAAGAAATCATGGAGTTGCTAGGATCGTTGACCGCCCGGGGGCATACCATCGTCATCGTGACTCATAATCCGGAGAACCTGAAATACGTTCGCAGGTGCATTCGCCTGCGAGATGGCACAGTGCGGAAGTCGGATCTTACCCGACCAACCAATGTTGCTGCTTCCAGCGTTGCCGAACGATCCAGTGACTACGTTTGTTGATTAGAGACGGCGGAATTGGATTAGTCACGGAGACATCCACAACGAAAAATGACAGCTTCTAATTCAAATAATCCAACCATTAATCCGGGAGATATAGAATGAAACGAGCAAGCTTTGTTCTCGCTATTGTCCTTATTGCATTGCTTGGTCTGGGCATGCATGGTCGAGCACAACAATCACAGGGGAATGGAAAAGCTGAAAGCGCAAGACACCAGCAGCATGACAAAGAAGTGTATACGTGCCCGATGCATCCGGATGTCAAGTCCGACAAACCAGGGAAATGCCCAAAGTGTGGGATGAGTCTTGTACTTTCGGAGGCGAAGGGAGAGGTAGTGTCACAATCCTCGGATCAAGAGCTTTCAGGCAAAGAGAAAGCGTTGAAGGCGAAGAAGTTGCTGGAGGAAGCGAAAGAGGATCTCGTTTACAACTGCTGCCTCTCGATTCCTTGCGATCGTTGTGCACTCGATCATCAGAGCTGCAGTTGCAGTAAGGACCTCAGGACCGGAAAAGGCGTCTGCTCGGATTGCTATGCCGGTTGGCAAATGGGTCAGGGAAAGGATATTCCAGGTATTACGAAGGACAAGGTGAAGCCGAATTTTCACGACCACAAGCATTGACCCGAACTGAAAAGGGGGTGGCGGGGGAGTTGTAGCGATCTAATCGGATTTCTTGTCAATCCATTCTAAGCGTTTTCAATCGCCGAGTGGTGAAATTGCTCGATCAGCCTGAATCGAATCTACATTTTCAGCATCTCAGGTAAAGAAGGAAAAACCACACTAACCATACGGACTGAAGGATGCGTTACACAGAGAGTCTGGCGAGAATGGCAGGGCAACTGCAGATACCCCCAGCAAACTTTCTCGGGTTGACGGACATTTGAAAGCTGGTGAACAATCGAAACCAATTACACACCAAAGGAGAATCGAATGGATCGAAGGAGACGGAAATCAACGAAGGGATTCACTGCATTGCTTCTATTGGTGGGACTGTTAGTCCACACATCAGTGAACGCTCAGTCGTGGGAGGACGGGATGTATCGGAGCGGCATGCATCAGATGGGGTGGGGAGGGCAGTTGCCAGTAATGGTGGTCATGGGCAAAGCTATTGTTGACAGCAGTTCTGTTCGCTCCGTGATGGGCGTGATGATGGGACGCGCATACTATTTGGACACTCTGGGGAATGGAAGCAGGAGCCTCCAACTCTTCTTCGGACCATATTGGTATGAGCCGACGAGTGGTGCGAAACGCCCACTCAATGGCCAAACGGTGACGCTCAAAGGAGGGAAGATGTCGCAGTTTTCTCCTCCAATGCTTGTCGTGTTTGAAATTAATGCAAAGAAGTGGCGCGACTCTATTGGTGCGCCGGCTTGGTCTGGAAGATGGGTGAACCGCAGTATTATTGACTCGGTGCGTATTTATTGTCCCACGGATAGCTTGTCTTACATGGGTTTCGCAAGGGGATTCATGGGGTCAGGAATGATGGGGGGAGGCATGATGTGGCCCGATTCACTGTTCGGTCAATTCGAACAAATGCACCCCGATAGCCTGCCCGGAATGACGCGAGGGCGATCCGTTATGGGATTCCACATGGACGCTTACAATCCCCAGGGAGCAATGATGATGCAAGGTGGAGCACAGGGGCACGGCGGCATGGGGTTCCAGTCCGGAGTTCGCATGCGGTTCAGAGTGCACCCTGATTCATTGAGAATCCGCGGGCTCGTGATGAGCCAGATGACCCTCCTGTATTTGGATACCGACAACCAATGGAAGACGGCTGCGGGACAAACAATCGATCCGACGTCAAACTCGATCTCCATCGCAAGCACGAGCGTCTATTCATATTACGCTCTTGCTTCATCGGCGGCCACAGCCGTGCAAGACCAAGTCGACGGTATTCCAACGGGGTTTTCTCTTGGCCAAAACTATCCGAACCCTTTCAACCCTTCAACGACGATAACGTTTTCGATAGCGCAGACGGGAATTGCCACGCTCAAGGTTTACAACAGTCTCGGCGAAGAAGTAGCATCCCTCGTGTCGCAGCAACTTGAACCGGGAACGTACAATGCGCAGTGGAATGCATCGAACATTGCGAGCGGCGTCTATTTGTACCGGCTGGAGATGAATGGTCTTGTTCTCGCGAGGAAAATGTTGATGGTCAAATAAGGACATTTGTTCAGCGACCTGCCCTAAAAGTAGACGGGCTTTAGCATCTGGAGTTGAGGGGAGCTACCCTCAACTCCAGAGTCATTTGTACTGTGCATCGGAGTTATTTCCCGACAATCGAACCGGAATGCCTGTTTGCTGCGTTGACACGAAAGTTCCCACAAGAACGGGAAGATTCATCCTGAGGATTCAGACTTAGCCATGCAGAACGATGTGATCGGAAGAACACTTTGATCTGAATTTCTGAACTGTTATATTGGGAGTGAATGTCAATCGACGGTACTAAATATTCCGCTCAATCAATTATCGTACTGATCATTATTTGCTTTACCATTTCCCTCTTCTGGTGTGGGGACGCCGATTGCATCAACGGAACTAGCAACGACACCTGTGCTTCGCTAGTCTGTGCATTCCTCGGTAAACATAATACGGCAAGTAATGAATCTTCGACCGAGAATGCGGCACAATGCACTTGCCTCTGCCACGTTCCTATAATTGAGCAAGTGACAGAGATTGTCCGACACGCGCAATCTGTCGAACTGGCGCTTCTCCCTTTCTCTTTTGCCATCCCTTCCGCTCCTACGAAAGTTGTTTATCGTCCTCCGATAGCTGCATAGCCGCTTCCTTCGCAGAGCGCCCCGTGTGTTAAAAAACGTGGGCCACAGTCTCATCAGATTTCTAATCAATCATTACCATACTAGAGCGAGGTTCGCCTTGAAGACGTTTTTCTATCAGGCGGGATTGCTCTTTCTTGTTGCACTTGTTTCGGCGCGTGCCCAAACACAAGAAAGGCTCTCTCTGTCCGAAGCAGTTGATATTGCCAGACACAACAACCCAAGCCTTCAAAAAGCCCGGAAAGTAGTCGAAGTGGCCGACGGTCGAATATCACGGGCGGGAGGGGTCCCAAACCCCGAATTCGGCCTCAGCTGGAATGAGAGTTCCTCGGTCATCAGACCGGGCCATGCAAACGAGAGAGACATAAGCATTTCTCAGTCCATCGAGTTTCCAACAAAGCGCAGCAATCGGATTGATGTTGCCTCAACCGATAGAGATCTCGCGCGACTTCACCTCGACCGTATTATTCTCCTTGTCACATCGCAGGTTAAACGCGCATATTTTGACTTTTTCGTGAGTCTGAAGATTGCCGGGAGCCTCGACAAGCAACTGGATCTTCTCAAGGACTTTCAGCAGCTCCTTAACGCAAGATACCAAACGGGGGCAAGCTCCTATCTCGATGTCGTGAGAGCAAAAGTCGAACTGACTCGGCTCACGAACGATATCATCGAAGCGAAACGGGAAACACGAGGTCGACAAAGACGACTCAATCTTTTCATGGGCAGAGGGGCAGAGCAGACAATAGTTCTCATCGACAGTTTTCCCTCTGCGCTGACAAATGTGAACATTGATTCACTTGCTAACTCTCTTGCTGAAAGAAGTATCGCTGCACGAATCTCTGAGCTAAGACTGAGACGCCAGGAACGCTTTTTATCGTTGGCTAAGACGGCGTACCTGCCGGATTTTCAAATCGGGATTGCGAATCAAAAACGGGGGGATAATACAAGCCTTTGGGGGATCGAACTAAAAACCTCGCTCCCGCTCTGGTTCTGGCAGGAACCAAAGGGGCAGGTCCGAGAGGCACAGGCTCTCAGCGACATTGCCGCCCTGAGCGAGAAGGCTGTCGGCCTGCAGGTGCGAGCTAGCATTCGCAACGCTGTCGAATTCTTTACAGCAGCAGAGGCCCAGCTACGAGCTTTTGACAGAACTCTCCTGGCAGATGCGGATGACATCGTCTCCACTGCGGTCAATCAGTATCAGAATAATCAGATCGACGTTCTCAACTTGCTCGACATCTATCGTACGCATCGTGCCACACGGGTTGAGTACCTTAGGGCATTGCACAACTATGCCTTGGCGATTGCCGAAGTAGAGGCGTCAGGCGAACTTCCCAGCCAGACAGAAGGCGGACTGGCCTCCGACAATTCATTCTTAACTGGAGACGACAAATGACATATATAAAACATCTTGTTACGCCTGTGATCGCTTCAATCCTATTACTCTCAAGCTGCGGGAAACAGGAGGAAGCTAGCGAGGATGCTCACGCTGAACACATGGGCGAGACTACTGCAACCACAATTGTCCGACTCGAGAAACACAAAGTCTACCACGCTGGGATAAAAACCGAACTAGTTCAAAACAAATCGGTTGCTGTACCGCTCTCTTTTCCTGGCAAAGTCAGTTTTGATGAACGCCGTCTTGCTGAAATCACTGCACGTGTGAGTGGACGAATTGAGCAGGTAAACGTCTTTACGAACGACCGTGTGAGGGGCGATGCTGTCCTTCTTGAGCTCTTCAGTCAGGAATACCTTACGATGCAAAACGAGTTCTTCCAGGCATCAGAACGGTGGAAACGCTCGCAGGAACTGGCAAACGATGAAAAGGGAGCAGCAAAGGCAATCTATGAATCGGCGAAACGGAAGCTCATAGTCATTGGGTTAACCGAAGCCGAAGTGTCTGAACTGGAAACCAGCCGGGTGCCGCAAACCCATTTTCATATCCGTGCACCTTTTGAGGGAACCATCATTAAAAGCAAAGTACGTCTAGGAGAGTACGTTCAAGTCGGAGCGGAGATCTTTGAGCTTGCGGATCTCTCGACGCTCTGGGTATTGGCGGATCTTTACGAAAAGGACTTGCCGCACGTTCGTACGGGAATGAGAGCGCAGGTGGAAGTGGCCGCGTATTCGGATTCCTTTTCGGGAACTATTTCAACAATCTACGGCGTCCTCGACGAAAAGACCCGTACGGTCAAAGCCAGGGTACAGGTCGCAAACAAGCACGGCAAGCTCAAACCGGAAATGTTCTGCACGGTCAACATCCAGACTCAGTTTGGAAGAGAGACAATCAAGATCCCGGCTAGCGCATTGCTGGGCGAGACAGAGAAGCATTTCGTCTTTATTGCTGTTAATGACACTACATTCGAGAAGCGGGATATTCGCACAGGTGTTGAGACCCGTGAATTTGCTGAAGTTGTTGATGGCTTGATTCTTGGCGAAAAGCTTGTGGTGAAAGGCGGATTTTTCTTGAAGTCGGAACTAGGGAAAGAGACATTCGGAGAGGAACACTAATGGATAGATTCTGGGTCCTGTATATCTCTTGGAGAATACCGCTGGGCTCCCACCGTTCTACGGATTGCTACTCCGCATCTTGAAATCCATTTCAAAGGAAATCTATGATAAACAAGCTCATTGACTTTGCACTCAAGCAGAGATTGCTTGTGGTTGCAGCAACGATTTTAGTTGCTGCTATTGGAATCTATTCTCTCAACAATATTCCAATCGATGCGTTTCCCGACGTCACGAATATTCAGGTCCAAGTGATCGCGGAAGCTCCAGGTTATTCACCTGTGGAAGTTGAAAAACTTGTAACCTTCCCCATCGAGGTAGAAATGAACGGCCTTCCGAGGTTAACGGAGGTCAGGTCCATTTCCAAATATGGACTTGCGGTGGTGACCGTTGTGTTCGAAGATGGTGTAGACATCTACTTCGCCCGCCAGCTCGTGCTGGAGCGGCTACAGAAGGCGAAAGAGTCATTGCCTTCTACAGTTCCTCAGCCTGAAATGGGTCCGATTGCTTCCGGGATGGGTGAAATTTACCAATACTTCCTCGAGAGCGATAGCCTCGACATTATGGGGCTTCGATCCATTCAAGATTGGATCGTCAAGCCACAGTTGAGGACCGTTCCGGGCGTTACAGAAGTGAACAGTTTTGGTGGCTTGGTGAAGCAGTATCATATCATCGTTGATCCGAACAAACTGCTGAGCTACAACATTACTCTGGACGAAGTTTTTGAAGCGGTGGAAAAGAACAATTCCGTAGCGGGCGGCAACTACCTTGAGCACGCATCTGAGCAGTACATCATTCGAGGAATTGGCCTTGCAAATAAAGAGGAGGACTTCGAGAACATCGTCGTGACAAATGAAGCCGGTACACCGATATACATCAGAAATGTTGCCCGGGTGATGATCGGTCCTGAAATTCGCCAGGGTGCCGTCGTTATGCAGGGGCGCGGCGAGGTCAGCGCCGCTATCGTGATGATGCTAAGAGGAGAGAACAGTCAGAAAGTCATTCAGCGTGTCAAGGCAAAGGTCGAAGAGATCAACAAGTCTCTTCCGCCACATGTGAAGATACATCCTTACTACGATCAAACTGACCTGGTTCAGAAAACTATCACCACCGTTAAGACAAATCTGCTCGAAGGCGGGCTTTTGATCATTGTCATATTGCTCCTTTTTCTCGGCGATATCCGAGCGGCATTAATTGTTGCCTCAACCATCCCCCTCTCGATGCTCTTTGCCTTCATTGGAATGCAATGGCTTGGTTTGACGGCAAATCTTATGAGCCTTGGAGCGATCGATTTTGGAATGATCGTTGACGGCTCGGTGGTGATGGTGGAGAACTTCGCTCGGCGACTCACGCACAAGGAGTCGAACGCGACCAAGATTCAAAGTATTGCTGGAGCCGCGCAGGAAGTTGGCAGACCGATCCTGTTCGGTATTCTCATCATCATTGCCGTATATATCCCGATCATGACTTTGCAGGGCATCGAAGGCAAAATGTTCAAACCGATGGCGCTCACGGTCGGGTTTGCCCTGGTCGGTTCGCTCCTTTTGACACTTACATTCATTCCGGTGCTCAGTTCTTTTCTTCTAAAAGAAGACAGGACACGCAAGGAACCGAGGGTTATCCACTGGATTCGCACGCTCTACACACCGCTTCTCGAAAAAGCGCTCAAGAGAAAACTGCTTGTCCTCGGCATTGCCCTATTTGTACTCATCGGTTCCTTTGCGTTGGTTCCCTTCCTTGGTTCGGAATTCATTCCTGAACTTGACGAGGGCTCGATTTTGATTCAGCCGATTCGGATGCCAAGCATTTCGTTGACGGAATCAATCGAGATTGAGAAGAAGGTGCAGCAGGTCATCATGCAATTTCCCGAAGTGGAATTTGTCGTCGGTCGGCTTGGGCGCCCGGATATCGCCACTGATCCAATGGGTATAAACCTTAGCGACATCTACGTAACGCTCAAACCAAAGTCGGAGTGGAAGACTGCAGAGACCAAAGAAGAATTGGTCAAGAAAATGGTGGAAGAGCTCAAGCATGTTCCGGGTGTCAACTATAACATCACCCAGCCGATTGCTATGCGTGTCGATGAACTCGTGTCGGGAGTTAAGTCAGATGTTGCAATCAAGCTCTTTGGTGATGAGCTCACTGTGCTCAAAGAGAAGGCTGAACGCATTGCCGAAATAGTCCGTGGAGTCCCCGGTGCCTCCGATGTTGCAACAGAACAGGTCGCCGGGCAGACATATCTGAATATCTATATCGACCGCGGGTCTATCGCACGATATGGTTTGAATGTGACCGCCGTTCAGCGAATTATCGAAATCGCCATCGGTGGGAAGGTTGCCACAGAAGTCATCGAAGGGCAGGCGCGATATGGAGTTCTTGTTCGCTATCCTGAAAGCATTCGAGGTGATATTCAGGGGATAGCAAATACACTTGTGAGCTTGCCCAAGGGAGGAACTGTCCCCCTGAGCCAGATCGCTACGATTACGGCGGAGGAAGGCCCGGTACAAGTCAGCAGAGAATATGGACAAAGGAGGATTGTTGTCGAGTGCAATGTCCGAGGGACTGACATCGGGACGTTCGTCGCCGCAGCAAAGAAAAAGATAGAAGCCTCACTCAACCTGCCCGCAGGATATTACATTACGTGGGGTGGACAATTTGAACACCAGGAGAGCGCAACGAACCGTTTGCTGGTCGTCGTGCCGCTGTCCATTTTCATTATCTTTGTTCTGCTGTTTACAACGTTTGGAAATCTACGGCATACGATGCTCATTCTTCTGAATCTTCCTTTCGCGTTGTGTGGTGGAGTTGTTGCTCTCCTCATTCGTGATCTTCCTTTAAGCGTGTCTGCTTCTATCGGTTTCATCGCACTGTTTGGTGTTGCGGTGCTCAACGGAGTGGTAATGATCTCGTACATCAATCAGCTCCTGGACGAAGGTCACGACTTGACGATTGCCATTATCAAGGGCTCATCGGACCGACTCCGTCCGGTATTAATGACTGCGCTCGTCGCGAGTTTTGGATTCATTCCTATGGCTCTGTCGCACGGCACCGGCGCAGAAGTACAACGACCCCTCGCAACCGTTGTGATTGGTGGTTTGATAACATCAACTCTCTTGACGCTGTTTGTCCTGCCGACTGTTTATCAGTGGGTGGAAAAACGAAGAGTGAAAATTGAAAGATGAGAGAAATGCGCGGCTGCCGCGTTCGCTGTGCGAACCATGAACCACACACTTGCAAAGGAGACGTCATGACGAAGATAAACAATGTCGATGTGGATAACCTTCAGTCTTTTGAAGCCCTATGGAGGAAGGATCCTTCCGCATCAAGAAAGACCCAGGTCATCGAAGGAGAATGGATCGTTGAAGAGGGGAATGTTCAGTTTCAGTCCACGGTTAGATTTGAAGGAGGAGAAACGGTGTTGAGAGTGGACAATCCCACGTTTATGGGCGGCGGTGGCCACCAGCCCGGCCCTATGCATTACTGCTTCTTTGGGCTTGCTTCCTGCTACACAGGAACATTTGCCACAATGGCTGCGATGCTTGGTATCGAACTGAAGAAGTTAACTGTCCGGGTCGAAGCGGCTGTGAACTTTTTAAAAGTGTTCGGGTTGAGTGATGATCCGACTATGGAAGAGGTGCGTGTGAAATTGCATGTCGTGAGCGATGCCCCTCAGGATCAAATCAAGCAAGCGGAAGAATTGGCTCTGCAACGATGTCCGGTGGTGTATACATTAAGGAATCCGGTCCGCCTGGTTCCGGAAATCACAATATCACATTCTTGAAAAGCATTATAGGAATCTTTTTCATCACGAAGGTTGTGCACTGAACGCGTTTTCTTGTTGAGGAGTACCATCATGAAGCCTGTTCCAAAGTTTATTCTGACGCTTGTAATTATCGCTGTCGTCGGATCGATATATTACAGTTATATCAAACCAACAGACGAATTGGGAGATTTCAGCAAGTTCAGTACCAACAGCGAAATCAACCAGACAATCAATGTGGGAATCGTTAAGTCAAGGGGATTTGAGAGGGATGGGAGCGGCGGAATCACATCCTTATATGGAATAGATAAGAACAACGTCGAAATGAGAATTACTCTCCACGAACCGGCCCCGCTTGGGATTGTTGATGCTGCTGTGATTGAGTTGCTTGGACATCTGCACAGTGATGGTTTTGTGGCCTCACAGATTACCGTTATAAAGTAAAGGCGGCGCCAAAACTATCGTTTGAAAGCAATCCTTGTCATTGGATTGGGAATGTCCAGATAAGTGAAAGGAGGATGAAGAAATGTCTCTTGGTTTTCCAGTCCTTTACGGAAATCACGGGCGGTGTCCGGGGCCAACGGAACCGGAGAGTGGGATGGCGCCTTCCTCGTCCAATGAGGGCATGACATGAATCGAGTTACTGCATATGTTAATACCCTAAAGGTAAGCCGGTTGGCAGAGGAGTTGATCGCGGCCGGCATCAAAGAGATGAGAGTGATCGAACATTTCTCACCAACGTCACAGATCTCCCGCTTGCAGCTTTTCTGCGAGGATGATCTTGTGGACAAGGTTCGAGAGATCATTCATCGACTTGGGTCAAACGGTTCACCCCCCAGTTATGACATTGCTGTGTCCGATTTTGATCCGGCTTTCCCAAGCCAGATTCCCATTGGTAAAAGGATGAGTGTTCTTGAAGAGCCTCAGCTCGCAAGGCGTATCCGCTCCCTCTTCAAAGGCGCATCAACCGGACTTACCGTTGTTTTTTCTGGCGATAACTCTGAGTATGGGTGCCGTTGGCATGTTCACTAACATTCAATTGGAACGGTATCAGAGAGCGACCAGAGAATCGGCCGAGAACGTCCGAATGGTTGTCGATGCCGCCGGCGTCATTCAAGTGGCCCACCTTGAGGAATTGATGGCAGCGGAACGGGACAGTACGTGGAATACGGTTCTTCGTGTAGTTTCCGGGAATTCGTGGTCATGCTAGGTTTTCTAGGACTGGAATACACAGCAAATCTGGCGCAATGAGGCCAAAGTTTCTATTGTGTGCATCGCGTGCCCCGGACTTGAACCTGCGACGAGGGGATTGTCTTACTGACCGCGGCACTCGCTGTCTTCGTTTCAAACATCAATGCTGCATGGATTGTACTTGGCTCGGCTATTCTCGGGTGGCTGCTTTCGCTATTCTAATTGAAAACGTGGGATGGCAAGTAAAAGCAGAAGTGAGACTTCTAAGTTCGCGACCGTGAGGTGAAATGGAGAGGAGTGACGAAAAAGACTTACCACTCTTACTGCCATCTTGAAAAAAGTTCGACGGGCAAGGGGGGGAGATTGCGCGGGGGGACGCCCAACTTGAGACGGGATGCGCTCGTTGATTCCCTTGCTTGTTACGCTCGTATCAGCTATCTTTTCATAGGTTCACATGATGAGATTCCTTCGAGACATAAGCCGGTATTTGCACCATGCCTTTGCAGTGGCCTACGTCTGCCTCTACCTGTTCTCACCTTTCTTCCATCATCATTCTGACGCAAATCATCAAGGAGAAGATGCAGGTCTTCATTCTCACGTCCTCGGCGAGATTGCGAACCAAAGTCGTGATGCCGATTCTCATCATACGGTGGACCTGGTCGACGACCACGACCTCCTGGCTGGACTGGAAGTAGTGGTCATAAGCCTCTCACCTCGTTTCACGGACTCTCCATG
>JACVXU010000311.1 GCA_015661185.1 Bacteroidota bacterium | reverse complement strand
GAGGTCATCAACAGTACAACGATCATCGGCCTCCGCCATAACGACAAAGTTGCCATCGGCGGGGACGGACAAGTGACGGTGGGTACCACCGTGATGAAACAAAACTCAAACAAGATCCGCAAACTCTTCAACAACTCCGTGCTGGTTGGATTTGCGGGAAGCGCCGCTGATGCGTTCAGTCTCCTCGAGCGGTTTGAGGAAAAACTGGAACAGTATCAGGGAAACCTCGTGCGAGCATCCGTCGAGCTGGCAAAACTGTGGCGCACAGACAAGTATTTGCGTCAACTCGAAGCTCTTTTGGCGGTTCTGGACAAGGAGCACGCTTTGGTCATCTCCGGAACCGGCGACGTCATTGAACCCGACGACGGCATCGTTGCAGTCGGGTCCGGCGGCAGTTACGCCCTCGCCGCCGCACGTACGCTGGTAAAACACACCAAACTGAGCGCCAAAGACATCGTTCGGGAGGCTCTCGATACTTCGGCCGATATTTGTATTTACACCAACAAGAATTTTCACATAGAGGAACTGTGACTCAGCGGACGGCATGATGAGGAGTAATTTCTGAATACAAGACCTAAAACGGACGCAGTACGCGAGTTGACACCTCGCGAGATCGTCCGGGAACTTGACAAATACATCATCGGCCAGCAGAATGCCAAGAAATCTGTGGCGATCGCCCTGCGGAATCGATGGCGGAGGTTGCACGCGCCTGAGAACCTTCGCGAGGAGATCATGCCGAACAACATCATCCTGATCGGTCCGACGGGTGTGGGGAAAACCGAGATTGCCCGACGCCTCGCCAAGCTCGCCCATGCGCCTTTCCTCAAAGTGGAAGCATCGAAATACACCGAAGTCGGCTATGTGGGTAGGGACGTTGAATCCATGATCAGGGACCTGACGGAGATCGCCGTGAACATGGTGAAGGCAGAGAAATCGGCCGAAGTCCAGGAAAAGGCGCAGGATCTTGCGGAGGAACGCATCCTGGATATTCTTGTGCCGCCGGTTCGCAGGCACAAAGCGGTCGAGGCAGGATCGCCCGGCGCTGAACCGGAGGAGGATCAGGAGAAAACCAGACATCGATTTCGTGAAAAACTTCGCTCCGGATCGCTGAACGAACGGGTGATTGAAGTTGAAGTCTCTGCCCCGCAAATGCCCTTGATGCAGGTGATGGGACCTGTCAGTCTGGAAGAGATGGGAATTAACATCCAGGATATGTTTGGCAACATCCTGCCAAAGAAGAACAAGCATCGAAAGCTGACGGTTGCGGAGGCGCGTGCTCTTCTTGCGAACGAAGAAGGACAGAAACTCATCGATATGGAGAAAGCCGTCAAAGAAGCTCTCATGCGTGTGGAGAACTCCGGTATTGTGTTCATCGATGAGATTGACAAGATTGCCAGCAGCCGGGCTCAAACCAGCGGGCCCGATGTTTCGCGTGAAGGCGTTCAGCGGGACTTGCTGCCGATTGTCGAAGGGTCGAGCGTCACGACAAAACATGGCATGGTGAAAACCGACCACATTCTCTTCATCGCATCCGGTGCATTCAACGTTGCGAAGCCGTCAGACCTCATTCCGGAGCTGCAGGGCCGATTTCCGATACGGGTTGAACTTAAAAGCCTTACACAGGAAGATTTTGTCAAGATCCTCACCCTTCCACAAAACGCTCTTCTCAAACAGTACGCCGCTCTTCTGGAAACGGATGGCGTCAAGGTGGAATTCGAGGAAGAAGCTGTTTTCGAGATCGCTCGTACGGCCTATGAAGTGAACGAACAAGTCGAGAACATCGGCGCACGCAGGCTGCACACGATCATGACGACACTGCTGGAGGAGATCCTTTTCGACGCTCCCGACGGCTTGAAATCAGGGTCGCTGAAGGTCACGAGGAAGCTCGTTCAGGATAAATTGACCTCCATCGTGAAGAACAGGGATTTAAGCAGGTATATTTTGTGACAGTTAGATCCCGAGCCTCATTCCCAGGGAAAATGAAAACGCCGTAAGTTTCCGGGGAGAAAAGAACATTGCAAAGTTCTCCGTCGCAAGCTCCAGATTGAAGCTGGAAAAATCCAGCCCGAAGCCCGCCCCCCACCGAACAACATCGCCGCCAAAGAACGAAATCCCCGTCCGCAGAGGCAACAAGGGAATAATCCTGTATTCCATGCCTATGGACAGACGGGGAGTCGTAACTCCACCCATCGATTCTGTCAGACCCTGATTGTAATCAAAGGCGAGAAGCATGTCACCAGGCAGTACATCGAAGCCTGGGATCTGCTGAACGAGAACCGACGCACCGAGACGAAGGGTCGCGGGCAATGTTGTGGAGAAATCCCCGCCGACGGCATTCTTTCCCCGAAAAGCTTGTTTCAGGCTATCCTGAGTTTCCTTGCTGAAGGGATCGGTGAACCTCAGAGAATAGTCGGCAGAAGTCTCCACGATATTCTTCTTCCAACTGATGCGCCCGATGTCTGTGATGCTCGCAGAAAGATGCACACCCGAAATCAGTTGCACGCCGATTCCCAGGTCAAAACCGATTCCTGTGCCTGCCGGTTCGGGAAAAACGGAAAAAGACTCGTTCTTGCCGGGATCCAAAGCATCAATGCCCGATCGTCTCATCAGAAAATCAGAATCCGCAGAACCAAGATACTGGTTCGCGCCGCTCCGTTGCACACCGAGCACTCCACGGTATTTCAGCGTTTCCAGCACTCCATAACCACGGAGAAATTTCAAGCCGACACCCGCAACGAATGCTCTGACCATCGAGTGTCTCAACGGAACCTCGAAACCGAACGAAAGGTTGTACTCACGCCACCACCAGGCCGAAGCAGCCGTTCCTTCGAAATTGTACGTTGAGCCGGTGGAGTCGAATCCAAAGAGGAACATCCTCATGTATTCCCTGGGCAGGTCAAACTTCATCCCGATGCGGTCGGTGATTCCGAAAGAGATTGCTCCGTACTCCGGCACATAAAGCGAAAACCCGAGGGAGAGAATTTCCAAATCCATCCGTGTGCTTCCCCGACCCTCCGGCAAGAGCGAAAGCAGGCGTTCCTTATCGCTGCCGTTCAAGTATCTCGGCTTGCTTCGGTCCCCCGGGTCTCCCGTGAAAAATTCCTGATACACGTCATAGGTGAAAAGGTCCGTCCCTATTCTCGTTCCGAAAGAAACGATGTTGAACGAGAACCTGTTGCGGTCCGGCCACCCCAGATTCGCAGGGTTTATTCCGAGGGCGTCAAGACCCCGCGATGAGGCATTCATCGTCCTCCCCATCGCCATACCCCGGATATTTGAACGATCTCCCGCCATGCTGATAGTGGCCAGCGCCAAGCTGAGGGCAACCGCACGATATGTTCTCCTGTGCTTCACTTCGGCTTGTTCAACTGATACACAAGGTTGGCAGATGCAAGAATTCTGATAAAGTCTTTGTCGCGGATTTTCACCGTGGAGACTCCAGAGGTCGTGACGATGTCAAATCTGAACCACATGGCATCGGCGTAGTTGAACTTATCGAGATCGGGCCCCGTAAGATTCAACGTGATCAAGCTTGTCAAGGAATCTCTGACGGTCCCGTCTGCGGGATTCACCGTTGCAGCCTGAATCGTCTTCGTGCCGGTTGCTGGAATTCTCAACAGCGTGTCGCGCGGTGATGTCGGAGTCAGCCTTCCCAAAAGAGCTGCTCGGAATGTCATTTGAAGAGGAAGTCCATTGGTGACCTGCAGATACATTGTCCCTTGTTTCACTGATGTGATAAAATCCTTGTCGAACGTCTGTTTACTGTCCAGGCTGACCGTATCGATCAGGACGCCGTTTGTAATCCCGAGTTTCAACGGAAAATAGGTATCGATGGAAGCGT
>JACVXU010000310.1 GCA_015661185.1 Bacteroidota bacterium | reverse complement strand
ATCCCCTGGGTGTCATTCCCTCAGCGTTGCTCTTTGGAGCCCTTAGAGCCGGAGCGTCGCGGATGCAGTTCCGGTCCCAGATTCCCGTGGACATAATCCAGGTCATTCAGGGTTTGGTGCTGGTCTTCGTTGCCGGAGAGCGGATCGTCCGTTGGTTGTACCGATTGCCTAGCCCCAAAGATGCTGTGGAAGTTCAGCCATCCTCACCTGAAGGGCCGCGGAGTAGTTGAGCGGAATGGCTACTAGCGGGCGGAGCACATAGTGCGAGTTAGGGAGTTGACGGGACTGCGGCCTTGGATTTTCCCGCTTTGTCTTCTACTCGGCTCCCTGTTCTTCGGGGCTGTGGCTGCCTATAAGGCCCCGAATCTGTTTTCCGGCCCAGTTATCGTTGCCATGCTGGCCGTTTCAGTGAGCCGAGCGACCCCATTAGTGTATGGATCCCTCTCCGGCATCTTTTGTGAGCGCTCTGGCGTCACGCAGATCGCCATCGAGGGGATGATGCTCACGGCAGCGTTCTTTGCCTTCGCCGTCCAGGTCGCAACGCACAATATTTTCATTGCCCTTGGTGGGGCCATGCTGGCTGGAGCGCTTATGGGAGCCTTCCATGCTGTCCTCTCCATTACCTTCCAGGTCAACCAAATCATCAGCGGCACGGTGGTGAACATTCTGTCAATCGGATTGACTGGTTACCTGAACCGACAGCTCTTTCTATTCGATCAGGCAATAGATGTGACGGTCTTTCCTCAACTTCCTGTCCCCGTACTTGCTGACTTGCCGTGGCTGGGGCGCATTCTGTTTTCTCATCAACCTCTCACCTACGTGGCCCTTCTGTTGCCTCTGATGGCTCACGTCTGGCTCTTCCATACTACTTGGGGTCTCCGCACCCGGGCTGTTGGAGAGCATCCTCTGGCCGCCGATACCGCTGGGATCAATGTCTACTCCATTCGGTACTTGAACGTTATAGTGGGCGGCGCTTTGGCCGGTCTGGGCGGCGCGTACTTTACCCTTGAATCGATTCCAACTTTCCAGCCACTGATGACCAATGGGCGAGGATTCATCGCCTTAGCAGCCATGATTTTCGGCAAATGGACTCCCTTAGGAGCTTGGGGTGGCGCGCTGCTGTTCGGAGTGGCTGAGGCCCTCCCGGTTACGCTGCAGATTCAGGGTGTTACTGTTAATTACTTCCTGGTCGGCTTGCTTCCTTACGTCCTCACGATAATCGTCTTAGCGGGGGCCGTTGGCCGGGCGTCGCCTCCAGCCGCTATTGGTCTGCCTTATGATAGACGCTAGCGCGCATCCGCTCTTACAGCTCCGCGGGATTACGAAGCGATTTCCTGGGGTTATCGCTAACGACAATGTCTCTCTGGACCTCTTCTCCGGAGAGATACTGGCGCTTCTGGGAGAGAACGGCGCTGGCAAAACTACACTGATGAACATTCTGTACGGGCTGTATATGGCGGATGAAGGTGAGGCGGTCCTTAAAGGTGTTCCTGTCCGTATTCACAACCCGCGTCAGGCCATCGATTTAGGTATCGCGATGGTGCATCAGCACTTCATGCTGATCCCAACCCTCACCGTAGCGGAGAATATAATCCTGGGCGATGAGCGGACACGCGGCCCACTCTTGGATATTCAAGGGGCAGAGCAAGAGATATCGGAGCTAGCGCGCCAATACGGCCTGCAAATCGACCCCCACGCCCGACTTCAAGACCTACAAAGTGGAGGGGATTGGCCAGGACTTCGTGCCCGGGGCTCTGCATTTTGAGTTTATCGACGAAATGATCGAAGTCACCGACAAGGAGTCGTTTTTGGCGGCGCGGCGGCTGACGAGGGAGGAAGGGATTTTTGTCGGAGGATCTTCGGGGACGGCTCTTGCCGGGACGCTGAAGCTGGCCGAACGTCTTTCGGAGAAGGATGTGGTGGTCGTGCTCCTTCCCGATACGGGGGAACGCTACCTCAGCAAGATCTACAACGACGACTGGATGCGCGAGAACCGCTTCCTGATTCCAGAGAAGATCACTCTCCGGTTTGTGCTCCAGGCCAAGCGCGGCGTTCCCCAGGTGATTTCGATTGATCCGGTCACGACGGTCAGGAAGGCGCTCGATCTCCTCAGTGAGCACAATATCTCGCAGCTCCCAGTCCTCGACAAAGGGACGTCCGTTGGAAGTGTGGATGAGAGCGAACTGATGAGTGCTGTTCTGGGAAATCCTGCTCTCTTTGATGCGCCGGTCAGCTCACTCATGGAGCCGCCATTCCCGGCGGTCCATATCGATGAGAACATCAACCAGGCCATAGCGTTTCTGTCGAAGAAGCACGCGGCTGTTCTTGTCACCGAGGAGGGAAAGGTTTCCGGCATCGTGACAAGGTTTGATGTGATCGAGTATATGTCAAGGTAGTTCAGATATCCGCGGATACTCGCGGATACCCGCGGATCATCGCGGATGGAGATTCAAGATGACAGAGCTCTTGTTTGGTGATATCACGGAGAAGATTATCGGCGCAGCATTTACAGTACATAATGCGCTCGGGAAGGGACTAACAGAGAAGGCCTACGAAAACGCTCTGGCCATCAAGTTGCAGGATCTTGGACTGAAGGTCCAACAACAAGAGAATCTTCCGGTTCTCTTCGAAAACCAGAAGGTGGGTGAGCAAATAGTTGATCTAGTCGTAGAGGATCGCATTATCGTCGAGATTAAAGCTGTTCACAATCTGTCGCATGCCCATGAATCACAAGTTCTTGGATATCTGAAGCACACGAAGTTCCAACTTGGTTTGCTCATCAATTTCGGCGACAGAGTTGAGTTCAAGAGGTTCGTTCAGACCTTCTGAATTCGATGGAGGTCCAAGCATCGCGACAGCCACAGGTACCGTCATCCGCGTAGATCCGTGAGGATCCGCGATCATCAGCGAACGAAAGGAACCAACATGGGTTTTTCAACCAAAGCAATCCACGCGGGCATAGAACCGGATCCAACCACCGGATCGCTGATGACACCGATCCACCTCACCTCGACGTACGCACAGGAGGAGATCGGCAAGCACAAAGGGTACGAGTACTCCCGCGTCTCCAATCCGACGAGAACCGTGCTCGAGAAGAACATTGCGGCGCTGGAGAACGGCAAAGAAGGCCTCGCGTTTGCGTCGGGCATGGCAGCCGAGACGGCGCTCTTTCAGCTACTCAAGTCCGGCGATCACTGCGTCGTTTCACAAAACGTTTATGGCGGCACCTACCGCCTCGCCAGGCTCGTCCTCGAGGACTTCGGCCTCCAGTTCGATTTTGTCGACACGGCCGATATCGCAGCTTTGAAGTTGGCTATCAAGCCGAACACGCGGATGGTATTCATCGAAACGCCGACAAATCCGACGATGGAGATTACCGACCTGCGCGCCGCCGCCAAGCTGGCAAAAGCGAAGAAGATCATCTCAGTTGTGGATAACACGTTTGCGACGCCATACCTGCAAAACCCTCTCGATTTCGGCATCGACATTGTCGTCCACAGCGCCACGAAATATCTGAACGGACACAGTGATATGCTCGGAGGGCTTGTCGTGCTCAACGACCCGAAACTGACGGAGCGGCTGAGGTTCATTCAGAAGTCTGCAGGCGCCATACTGAGCCCGTTTGAAGCCTGGATGTGCATCCGCGGCATCAAGACGCTGGCAGTCCGGATGGCCCGCCACGACGCCAACGCAATGGAAGTGGCTGCTTTCCTGAACACACAGAGGAAGGTGAAGAAAGTGAATTATCCGGGGCTCGTAAGCCACCCCCAGCACCGGCTTGCCCAGAAGCAGATGCGGGGATTCGGAGGGATGATCTCGTTCGACCTCGGTGGGCTCGACAGG
>JACVXU010000309.1 GCA_015661185.1 Bacteroidota bacterium | reverse complement strand
TATTCAAAGGTCAGCACATCGCTCAGTGTTTCGCCAGGTTTTGTGGACTTTGATGTCACCAATGATCAAGCCCGTTGGTATTATGTCCGTTCCGTGACACCTCAGGGGGAAAGCGCGAGTTCTGATACGGTTGCTGTTTCCGCAAAGGCCTTTGCAAACGACAATGAATTCCTGGACTACCTGGAAGTAACGGCCTTCGACTATTTTTGGTACGAAGCAAATCCTCTCAATGGACTGATTCGCGATCGGAGCCAGGCCGCCGCGCCTTCCAGCGTAGCTGCAGTGGGATTCGGCTTGACGGCGTACGGTATTGGAGTTGAGCGTGGATGGATCACGCGCGCGGAAGCTGCTGATCGCACGCTGACAACTCTCAAAACCTTCTGGAACCTCCCACAAGGAACAGCGGTGAGCAACGTCACCGGATACAAAGGCTGGTTCTATCATTTCCTTGACATGGAAACCGGATTTCGAACCTGGGATAGCGAATTGTCATCCATTGATACTGGACTTCTGATGGCGGGCGTTCTCTATGTGCGAGCATTCTTCACTGGAAGCGACAGTGTCGAATCAACGATTCGTGGACTCGCTGACTCGCTCTTCAATCGCATTGACTGGAACTGGATGCGAAACAATCAGATGTCGCTCACTATGGGCTGGTTTCCCGCAAGCGGGTTTATTAGCGCTCGCTGGATTGGCTACAACGAAGCGATGGTGCTCAACATCATGGCAATTGGGGCCACAACGAATCCGGCTCCGCCACAAGTGTGGAATTCGTGGACGAGCGGCTATGGCTGGTTCTACAACAATTGGCTGAGCAACTACTACGTCGCATTCCCGCCGCTGTTCGGTCATCAGTACTCTCACTGCTGGGTCGATTTTCGGAATATCGCCGATTCCTATATGAAATCAAAAGGGATCGACTATTTTGAGAACTCGCGCCGGGCAACCATTGCTCAGCGCAACTACTGTATAGATAATCCCGGGGCGTTCACCGGTTATAGCGGCAACGTGTGGGGATTGACCGCGAGTGACGGCCCGCCTCCGAACAACTATTCGGCCCGAGGCACAAATTTGAATGACGACGGAACGATTGCTCCGACTGCACCGGGCGGATCGATTCCCTTTGCGCCTGAGATTTGCATCCCGACGTTGAGGCACATGTACAATACATATCGGACCCAGCTGTGGACTCCTTACGGGTTTCGCGATGCGTTCAATCTGACGAAGAATTGGTGGGGGCCGGACGAAATTGGGATCGATGAAGGACCGATCCTTTTGATGGCCGAGAACTACCGAACGCAATCCGTCTGGAGAACCTTCATGAAGAGCAGCATCATCCAACAAGGACTGCAGCGAGCGGGATTTGCTCCCACGACGGACATTGCCGCTGATGCGATTCTCCCCGGAAACTACGATTAGCTACGAATTGCCCTTCGAGAACTTCGTGGTCATGAAAGTCTTTGACCTATTAGGGCGTGATATCGCAACGCTGGTACATGAAGTGAAACCGGCCGGCCGGCATCAGGTTCTTTTCGATGCGGCGAACCTCCCAAGCGGGACGTATTTCTATCGGCTTCAGGCCGCCAACGATATTCAATCTCGGCACATGGTGCTAATCCGCTGACCCGATGATAAGACGGCTATTTCTTCTTCTGAGCGCTTGTGTTTCATTTGCGTGTGCGCAAACACCACAGGCGAACGATCCCTTTCTTGATGATCTTGCCCACCGAACATTTCGTTGGTTCTGGGAAACACCAAATCCTCTCACTCGATTGACCCCGGATCGCTGGCCGAATCGCACGTTTTCAAGCGTCGCCGCAGTCGGCTTTGGCCTGACCTCCTACGGCATCGGTGTTGAGCGAGGATATGTTTCCCGGGATTCGGCGGCCCATCGTGTCCTTCAGACACTCCGCCTGCTGTACAATCTTCCTCAAGGACCGGATGCGACCGGCACCGCCGGTCACAAAGGATTCTATTACCATTTCGTCGGTGAAGATTCGGGATTGCGGTTCGATCAGCATGTTGAATTGTCTACGATCGATACCGGACTGCTCCTTGCCGGCGCATTGTTTTGCCAATCATACTTCGATGCCGATACCCCCACTGAACAAGCCATTCGAGCCTATGCTGATTCGATGTACCGCAGAATCGACTGGACGTGGTTCCAGCACGATTCACCGCCGCTTCTCAACATGTCGTGGACACCGGAGCGTGGCTTTAATCGATCACTCTGGCAGGGCTACAATGAAGCGATGATACTGTATGTGCTGGCAATCGGCTCGCCTACGCACCCGATTACTCCGGATGCCTGGAAGGAGTGGACGCAGACTTACGTGTATTTGGAATATATGGGCAGTACGTTCGTTAGTTTTGGCCCGCTGTTTGGACATCAGTATTCTCATTGCTGGATCGATTTTCGTGGAATTCAAGATTCATTCATGCGCTCAAAAGGGCATGACTACTTCGACAACTCTAGGCGAGCGACCTACTCCCACCAGGCATATGCAAGAGAGAACCCCCGTCGATACCGCGATTATTCTGATTCCATTTGGGGATTGACCGCGTGCGATGGTCCGGCGCGTGGGACGCTCACCATCGATGGAACACAACGTCGTTTTGAGGCTTACGCGGCCCGTGGGGCGTCCGTGGATTGGACGAACGATGACGGGACAATCGCCCCAACAGCAGCAGGGGGATCGATAATGTTCACGCCGGAGATCTCTGTGCTTGCCCTGAAGGCAATGAAGTTGCGTTATGGCAGCAAGCTGTACCGCGAATACGGGTTTGCCGATGCATTTAACCCGACCTATGTCACTCCCACAACACCAGATGGCTGGTTCGATCCTGACTATCTCGGTATCGATCAGGGGCCAATCCTCATCGCCATCGAAAACTATCGGAATGAAATTGTCTGGAAAACCATGCGCAAGAATCCGTACATTCAGTCCGGATTACGTCGCGCCGGATTTACCGGCGGCTGGTTGGATGAAGTTAAATAGTGATGGATGATGAAATGAGCTTCACTGTTGCAGACGGATATTTCGTGAAAGACGGGAAACCCACCTTTGTAGTTTCCGGGGAGATCCACTATTTCAGAATAGACCCGCATCGTTGGGAGCAACACCTTGTTCTATTGAAACGAACGGGAGCCAACACGACTTCGACGTATATTCCGTGGGATTGGCATGAGTATGAGGAAAAGAAATTTGACTTTTCCGGAAAGACAAATCCAGCCAGAAACCTCTTGAAATACATCGAGCTGTGCAAGAAAATCGGATTACAGCTCATCGTGAAACCTGGTCCGTACATACTTGCCGAGTATGACTTGCACGGGCTCCCGTCGTGGCTCATCGAGCGGTGCGGCAAGAACGCGAGAGCTCTTGATGAACACGGAAATGTGATTGCTCGCGATCGAATGTCGTACATGTCAGAAGAATTTCTTAGTCATGTCTTTCGTTGGTATGACCAAATCATGCCCCTTCTGGCGCGGTACCAGGAGTCGCAAGGGGGACCAGTAACGATGATGCAAGTCTGCAACGAAGTTGGCTTGTTTCAATGGTTGTCCGGCAAAGTTGACTACAATGACTCGGTAACCAAGCTCCACAGAGAATTCTTGAAGAACAGGTACGGAACGATTGAGAATCTCAATCGAAAGCACGAAACACTCTATACGACGTTCGGTGATGTGGTCGCGCCACGGGGTTACGTCGAAAATAGGCAGCAATACCGGGCTTACTATGACTTTCATCTTTTCTACAGGGACTATTATGCATTGTATCTCGATATACTCGTCAAGAGGATTCGGACATACGGAGTGGATGTACTGCTGACTCATAACATTCCTGGTTGGATCTATGGGAGTGCTGCAGAGTTGCCGATGCTCATCAGCACGTACGAGCAAGTCATGAAGATACGGAAGGACATCGTGTTTGGTCTGGACCATATTCCGGAATTCGTGTCCTTTCGCAATGCCGGCTCCGATCTGGCCTGTAACAAGATCCTGCAAGCCTTGCAGCCTTCCGCACCAGTCTGGGCGGCCGAGTTCCAGGCGGGTACCCGGGAACACCAGGTCAAAAACGACGCCAATGACATGCGGACATTCTATTTCGCCTCGCTTGCACACGGCCTGAAAAGTTTCAACTACTACATGTTCTCACAGGGGGTCAACCCTAAGGGGAAGGGTTATTACGGCAAGACGTTCTATTTTCAAACACCACTTAGTGATCAGTGTGAGAAATCGGATCTCTACGAGGTCACAAAGGAAATCGGAAGTTTCATCAACCGGGAACTTGAAAACCTCCTGCTCAGCGAAACGAAGGCTTCTGTCTGCGTAGGGTTCTACAAGCCGTATTTCTGCACTGAACTCACGTCATCGCAGATTCTCAAAGAAAGAAAGCTCCATGTTGAAAAACTTGGTCTCTCGCTTGATCCGAGATTTGTTCGCGAAGAGATTTTCTTCAACGGCATGCTGCGGGCACTGCAGACCATGAATATAGGTTATGATATCAGCGATCTGGAAAACCCAGTTCTTGATTCTCTGTTGAAGTACAAACAGCTGTGGGTCGCGACAACGGAATTCATGGACGGTACTACGCAGGAGTTCCTCGTGTCTTACGTGAAACAGGGGGGGCACCTGGTGATCTATCCCGCGATACCAACGCTGGATGAGTATCTTCACCCGTGCACGATCCTGAAGGACGGGTTGAATCTGCAATTCGAGCAATCGACCAGCCCTCGCAAGATTGATGCTTTCGGCATCGATGACGTGTACACCTTACTCCAGGAAAAACAGGTCTTTTCTTCGGCTGATCGTGATGCCGTCGCCAGGACCATGACAGGAGAAGTATGCGGCTTGCGGAAACAAGTTGGCAAGGGATTCGTTACGGCGCTGGGATTTGCGTTCGGGTACACCACAGATGACCATCTGCTGATATTTACTCCGAGAAGAGGCAGCACAGAAATCCCGAGAATGACCATTCCGAAAATGATGCACACAGAAAGGATATAAAACCCGCGAGACAACCAGGAGGTTCTCGGATTCATTACCGTGTTTAGAAACCTCCTTTTGATGCCAAGTTTTAAGATGAGGAAGAGAGCGCCGGTGCCAACCAGAATAGGCCCCCAGAGCAATATTGTCCTTGAAGGGTACGGAGAATAACCGCGCCGGCCACGAAGCTGCGGCGTGCAGCTGCGGTAAGATTTCGCCAGCTTTTCCACGCAAGTTGTAAGCGGCTACTGCGTTAAGGCTGTTTATTACCGGATTAGCTGGTTCCACGGCCAATCTCCAATCCCCCTTTTCTTAATATGAGAAACTGCTTAGACACTGCACAACATATATCGCCATCAGTCTGGCAGACTTACTCCTTGTAGCTCTTTGACTTCATTACTTAGCTTCAATTGAGTGAGCTTTGATCTGGTAGGAATGCCTTCTTTTGACCAGCCGCGGAGAGCATAGTATTCCTGTAAAGTAGCAGCCCAGGGTACTAATTTCGCTCTGTATATGCCTACTGCTCCCGGCTCGTAAGCCAGGTCGCCGGCAAACCTGTCATCCTTGATATCCCATCCCTTTATTCTGTAATTGAATAGTCGCTGCAGGTTCCAGGCTCTTTCACCAACGGTCATCAGTTCCTCATAGGTCACATTCCACCCGGTGATTTTGTTTAAGCAGTCAACGTACATTGACGGTCCGATGCATACCATCATGAATTCTGTGGCCGCGCCAAACATACAGTGCACCAGGTTGTTGAAAAGTGAGACAAAATTCTCCGTCCATACAGAGAACAGCGCCTTCCCGCTGGTGCCTTTAACCCAATCCGCATCTACTCTGGGTGGATCGCCAAATATCTGCTTCTTTAGTTCCACGGGCATATCCAGCTTTTCCAGAGCGTCTTTATACATCTCCAGGTTGGTTTTGCCAATATACTTAGGGTAGGTATCTCTGTTCTCCGGCAAGAAAGCCAGTTCCCA
>JACVXU010000308.1 GCA_015661185.1 Bacteroidota bacterium | reverse complement strand
CCCTACCTGCCTCCGCCGCCTTTTGAACGGATGTTCTACAGCGGCGATGAGTGCGACCCGAACCACCGGAGCATGGATGCCGTCTACGATTTTGAACCATTCACAGCCTATTTCAGGCAGTGGATGTGCAAACCCGACCCGTCCGACCCCGACAATATCCAGAAGAAACACGAGCGCCGGGAAAAGCATCGGTGGCGCCGTTGCACAGTATTGATCCGCCATGAACAACTCCAATTTGGACACCCGATTGAATGATCATCGAATTGGCCTTCAGCAAATATTTCTTGGAAAGACCCTCAGCCAAGGCTCTTGTTCGCGGTCTAGTTTCTTTGTTCCCTTCCAATCCTCGGCGGTGGAAATTCACCAGGCCCAAACCTGAGCCGATCATTTCTCAATTCTTCAAACTTCTTCTGTTGTTCGGGCGTCAGCAACGACTTGATTCGTGTGTCCATCCCACGCATTATCACGGTCATGGAATCGCGGATCGATTCGGGGTTATCGCGCCGTGATTCAAGAAGCCTCGCAATTTCCTTCTGCGATGCATCCAAGAGTTTCTGAACCTCCTGGAATTGTCCACCCGTCAGTGCTAATTGCTCTTTCAACTGCCCTGCCCACTGATCCGGTGTTGCCATTCTGGGTGGTCCAATCATTCCCTTCTCAAGACGCTCGTTCAAGCGGCGTTGTTGTTCTTCGCTCAGAACGGGCGAAAGATCGTTCTTGGTGGAATCGACGACCGCAGCAATTTCTTGAAGATGTCGTTCCATGATTGCGGTTATCTGATCTGACCGCATCGCCAATATCTTCGAAACAGCATCCCTTTGTTTTTCATCTGGCTGAATTGTTCGCTCCAGGTCGGCAACAAAGAACTGAGCAGGAGGAATCGCCCTCACCTTTTTATCTTGGCTGCTCAGATACGCACCGTGACCAAGCGCACCGATAAGCCCTCCGATGCAGAGCGTGACAATAATGGCAAATGCAGCATTAGTCTTTGTACTCATTGGAATGGCACCTCCAAGCGCAGTACTTGTTCGAGGGTTTGTTCGGGTTGAGCGAACGCAGCAGCGAGGCTGACAGAATCGCGTTTGGACATATTGTACGAGGCAAGGAGCAACACAATGACTGCGCCGATAAGGGCGACTCTTCGATAGCCCCACAGTAGCCACCGGCGAAATTCTTCGTGCGCAGACACAAGTCGTTGCAGAACCCGTTGGACGAAGAATGGCCCGAACGCCGTAGCAGTCGTTTCCTTGATTTTGGTTCGCAATAGTACAGTACGATCGCGTTCATGGCGGATTTCAGGCTCTAGGAGGGCATGCTGCAGTTGAACCCGCTCATTTTCATCAAGTGAAGCATCGAAGGAGCGAATCAAAAGAGTATGAAGTTTATCGTTCATAGGATTTGTGAAATCCAAGGTTCTAGATGTTGCTTCAGTTTTTCCTGGGCTCTCGCCAATCGCGAGAGGACTGTACCGACTGGTATGTTCAAAATGTGTGCAGTCTCTTCGGTGGAATAGCCATCAATAAGACGCAACACGATTACAGATCTGAACTCTGGCTTCAATTCCTGAAGTGCTTGGTCAACAATGCGTTTCTGCTCGTGTTGATTGTGTCCGGGATCTTGGTACGATGCCTCCGCTTCAGGTGCGCTTGCGGACCGGATAAAGAGGAACTGATGACGTTTTCGGCGCTTCAGTTCATTGAGGCAAAGATTGATCGCAATCCGAGTCAAATACGTCTCCAGCTTTGATTCGCCTCGAAACCTTCCCATTGCATGATAGAACCTTATGAATACCTCCTGCCCAATGTCGTCAGCCTCCGCACAATCTCCAACCATGCCGATGACCGTTGCAGCTACTCTTCCTTCGTACCGCTCGACCAATTTGCCAAATGCCTCGAGACTGCCGCTCCGTGCGGCAGCAATCAACTGGTCATCTGGCGTAGTTGAGACATGTGACATTAGGGAATCCAGATATTAGACAATCGCCGCGGCCCTTTTATTCCTGGACCACCATAGAGACGAACGGAATCTCCGTTCGGCACCCCCAATTTTTTATCTCGAGACGGGAAGGAATCCGCCCATTCGGTTGTCTAATGGGAGTGCGACACGCCTGCAGCCACCATCGTCTTCGAAAATGGTGACGTTAATGCTGACATGTTTGTGCCGTCTTGGTGCGGCAATGCCGCCAAGTGCGTCGATGCCTCAAGGCTGCAGAATTCCCCAAGAGAGTACTGACGTTGCACCGCCCTCAGGCAACAGCCGTCAAAATGGATGGCGATCTTCATTGCTGGCCTGGGGCACTCAGAACGTGGCCTTCGGTGCCATGCCGCAGGAGAACAGCTTTTTGACACCAAACAAGGGACAATGCTGACGGAGATCGAATGAGACCGAATTTAGCGATGCGGCGTTCATTGTTGCCTCTGTTTTTTGCTTTTGCCTTCCTGCCTCCATCGATTGTGGCCCAGCACAGATCAGTGCAAGGCCGAGTCATCGACCAGGAAACCAAGGAAAGTCTTCCCTATGCGACTGTCATGGTGAAGGGAACAAGGAACGGTACCCATACGAACCTCGAAGGATTCTTCTTTCTTCAAAGCGTGCCCGATACCACAGTCACACTTCAGGTCAGTTTTATCGGCTATCAGACACTCGAGATTGTCAGCGACCCCAAAAAGGCGCAGTCAAGCCTTGTTCTCGGCCTGAAACAAGTCAGCCTGGAAATAGGGGGAGTCACAGTTGTCGGACAACAAGCGACGTTCATCAAGTCGGAAGAAACCCCCGGCCTAACGACAATTTCTCCTCAACAGCTCATTAGCCTGCCCAGCATCGGTCAAGCCGATGTGTTCCGTTCCATGCAGTTACTCCCCGGCATCAGCGGTACTGATGACGGCTCGTCGGGCCTCAGGATTCGAGGTGGCACCCCGGATCAAAACCTTGTCCTGTTCGACGGAATGACAGTGTATCACGTAGATCATTTTTTTGGGTTCTTCAGCGCGTTCAATCCGGATGCAATCAAAGACCTTCAGATCTACAAGGGTGGATATCCGGCGGTCTATGGAGGCAGACTATCGAGTATCATTGATATCGTCGGAAGGACCGGCAGCTCTGAGCAATTCCGCGGTTCAGTGGGTTTTAGTACTCTCAGCGCCAACGGCTCTGTGGAAGGACCTATTCTCGGGGGAACCGTTCTTGCAGCTGCCCGAAGATCGCTTACCGATGTGATGCCGAGCAGCCTCTATAACAGCATATACAAATACCTAACAGGATCGGACGCACCGCAGGCTGGCGGCAGTTCGCCAAGTGGATTTGGTCCCCCCGGCGGAGGCCGGATGTCCTCTGGATTCTCACAGGAAGAGACGCCCAAGTCCGCGTTTTCGGACATCAACTTGAAATATTCGGTGAATGTATCAGAGGTGGATTTCATTGCCGTGAGCTATTACGGCAGCCTCGATGACTACGATCTGACTCGACAGCAACGATCTCAGAATACTGGTACTTCGTTTGGATCCTTTTCGATTCCGGGACGCACGAGCACCACTACTCAGGGCAACAATGGAGCTAGTCTGAAGTGGTTCCGGCAATGGTTGCCGGAGTTGCATTCCGACCTCCTGGTTGCTTATGCCGCCTACAAAAGCGATTTCACCACGGGCATGAGCTCCTTCAACTCGAACAACTTCAATGGACCGCAATTCTCAACAAATGAATCGAACAAGATTACGGACTTCTCGTTTCAGATGAAGAACCAATATCGCGTCTCGGCAGCACACGATGTGAGTTTTGGCGGAGAAGCTTCCTTCACGCTCGTCCGTTACAACTTGTCGGGTTCGATGACGACCGGCGGAAATAGTCAACTCCTTGGAATGGA
>JACVXU010000307.1 GCA_015661185.1 Bacteroidota bacterium | reverse complement strand
CGCTCGAGAGGGGACGTTTGGTTCACGATTTTGCAGGTCGCGACGCACTAAGCGTTAACAGTCCCCTCTGTGCGATGGCCGGGGTGTCGGGGAGAGGGGATGGAAGGGGTGTGTGTTTTGCTCTTTTACTTGGATTTCAAGAGAACTCGGATATTGTGATCTGTGTGATCAAGTGTGTAATGCGAACAGTCCAACCGCACGATTTATTTAAGGAACATGCAACACACGAACCTAGAGATTCAGTCGAAAAGTGGTGCCACAAAGACACGAAGTCCCAAAGGTTATTAAAGTGGAGGAAAATCAAAAGATCTCCTTAGTGTCCCTGCCTGCGTGCCGAGGCACTTCGGCAGGCAGGTTCGCGACTTCGTGGCAAAGTTGATGTTTTCGACTGCGCTCCTAGGAACGCGGCGGATCTTCAGGAGTGCTTCCTGAAGGTCCACAAGTCGTTGATGATGTAGTTTGATAATGTCCCGACAGCTATGCCGATGAGGTTGGAGACCATGTAGTGCAATCCGAGGAGTTCAGTCAGGGCAATCAAGACCAGGTAATTGCCGAGGAACGCAGTGGCCCCTGCTCCAATGTGGTAGCGCAGGATTTTTGTCCACAAAGTCCCTTCACCTGCTCTGTCTCTCCACGTCCAGAGCAAGTTGACCGTGAAGTTCGAAAGAATCGACAGTTCGATGGCAAACAGGCTGGCGATGAAGTAGGGGATCCCTGCGAATTCCTTGAACAGGTACAGGCCGCCCATGTTGACGACCACACCGCTCGCTCCAACAACGCCGAATTTCAAAAATCGGGGGGTGAGAAGACCTGTCTTCAGATATGACTTTGTTTCCGGAACATCGTTGGGATTTTCGATTTCAGGCATAGCAGGTTTCATGAGATAGGGTCGAAGCAGAGTACCACGGGAGCACAATGCCACGAATTGTTCCTGAATAGATCTAACTCAACGATGTATTCTTCGTGTCCCTGCCTGCGTGCCGAGGCACTTCCGCCTGCGTGCCCACTCCGGCGGACAGGTCGGCCGCTTTCCAGAATCCCGCCAACAAGCGGAATCCAAAAAGCGGGAGATTCAGAAAGCGGAACAAAGCCGATGTTTTCGACCGCGCTTCTAGCAGCTGCGGAGGATAACATACCGAATCAGGCTGGTAAAATCAATCGGAAGTGTTGCTGGCATCAGCCGGCATCAAGCACTTCGCGCAGAATCACAAGAATGTCTTCCGGATCGTAGGGCTTCTGCACGAACGCTCTCGCTCCCTGCTTCAGCATTTCGGCTCTGAGTTCCGGCTCCAGGAATCCCCCGGCAAGGATAACCCGGACGTCTGGGTTGATCTCTTTGAGTTTCTTGAACTCATCATACCCACCCATTTTCGGAAGTCCCATGTCGGAGAAAACCAGCGCGATTTCTTTCTTGTGATCGGAATAAAGTTCAACGGCGCGCTGCCCGTCGTTTGCGACGAGCACCCTGTATCCCGCCGCCTCGAGACGCGAGCACATCAGGTCCTGCAGCAGTTGTTCATCCTCGACGACGAGAATAGTCTCAGAGCCTCTCCGAATCGCTTCGTGCCTCCCCCCTGCCCCCTCGAGAATCCCGGCGTGAGTCGATCCCGGCAGGAACAGGCTGAAGGTGGAACCCTGGTCGACCACACTTTCCACATCGACAAAACCGTGATGATTTTGTACGATCCCGTAGACGACCGACAGCCCAAGCCCCGTCCCTTTGCCTTTTTCTTTCGTCGTGAAAAACGGATCAAACGCCCTTGCTAATGTCTCTTTGTCCATCCCTATTCCTGAATCCGTGACGCTGACGCGGATAAAGCGATCGTTTTCCGCTCCCGGGAATTTGGTCTCAAGCTCGCTTCGGGGCACTGTTGCGACGCTGATCACGATATCGCCGCCCCCAGGCATGGCATCCCGGGCATTCACACAAAGATTCAGGAGCGCCTGGTGAATCTGCGTCTGGTCGGCGTTGATGATGGGAACATCCTCCTCGATCAGCACCCGCAAGGAGATCACGTTGGGAAACGTCCGTTGGAGCATGGAGACCAGTTCCCTCACGAGATCAGGGACACTCATTGGTTTGGAGGCTACATCCGTCCGACGTGCAAACGTGAGGATCTGCTGAACGAGCGCTGCACCTCTTCCTACCGCGTGTTTGATCGCTCCAAGCCCTTCATTCAACTCCGGCGACTCCGGCTTTCCTTTCTCCATCTTCGAAGCGTATCCCAGGATAATGCCAAGGATGTTGTTGAAGTCATGCGCGATGCCTCCAGCCAGAGTCCCAAGGCTCTGAATTTTCTGCGATTGCATCAACTCGAGCTGAAGTTCTTTCTGTTCTGTGATGTCGCGGAAAATGCCAAACGCTCCGACGTACGAACCATTCTGAAATCGGGGAGTCGCCGTGACCGTCAGGCTGCGCCTTTTGCCATCCGGCCGAAGCACTTCCATCTCGTACGTACTCTTTTTCCCCTCTTTGCGTTGCGACGTCTGCGATTGAACCAAAGCCCATTGTTCGGTGGTGACAAATTCTCGAAGACTCCGCCCCACCAGACCTCCCGGCGGAACCCCCAGGATGGCCTCAGCAGCAGGATTACAGAGGATGAAGCATTCTTGCTGATCGACGATGCCTGTACCTTCCCCCTGATTTTCGAACAGAGTCCTGAACCGCTCCTCGCTTTCACGAAGCGCTTCCTCAGCGCGCACACGTTCGGTAATATCCCTGACCAGCGCCTGCATCATGAATTCGGGGCCCGATTCAAGGCGGTTGAGCGATACTTCTGCATCGAACATCACGCCATTTTTGCGGGTATGTTTCCAGTAGAAGCGCTGGGGTGTCCCCCGCAACGCAGACTGGATAACCTCACGTGCTTTTTCCCTGGAATCGCTTCCGTCCGGTTGACGAGCCGGGCTAAATTCCCATGGATGATGATTGACGATCTCGGAACGCTCTTCACAGCCGAACATCTTCAATGTCATTTCATTGCATTCGACAAACCGATCCCCGCTCATGAGGAAGATGGCATCATTGGCACCCTCAAAAAGTGTCCTGTACCGTTCTTCGGATTCTCTCAGCTGATCCGCGCGCTTGCTGATCTCCTGTTCACTGTGTCTAACGCGCAGCAGGTTTTTCCTAAAGCTGTCCGCCAACAGCCGTATCGGTACAGCAGTGATTGCAAAGATGGCCAGTAAATCAAACACACGGACCGAGTCAGTTGCTTCGCTGTACGGATTCCGGATCACACCGACCGTCTCGAGATATCCGAGCACGCCTATCGAGACAACGATGGCCCCCGTGTATGCCAGGAAGTATCCTCTGTTGAGGACGAGAGCCGCCATAACAAGAACACCCGGGAACGCAAAGAGCGAGATATCGTGAACCCCGTCATCCTTAAAGCATTGGTAAAGTAGGAAAAGCAACAGAGAGCTTAAGCTGAGCGCCCGAGCCCAAGCCAGCTTTCCCCGCTGGATAAGCCTGAGTGCAACAATGAGAGCAAGTGACAGGGAAGCAATGGAGGGGACCAGGTCGAAATCCGACTTGAAGAGCCGATGCAGCAGAATGACAAACAATCCGATAAGAACGGCACCGTTCGATGTATGCAAAACATCGGCGATACGATCCTGCTCATCGTCCCCGAAGCGCGGAGAAGCTATAAAGTTCCTCAATTTGCCGAAGAAAGCCATTGCTATCCCTCACGAAGTACGTGAACTACCCCTTTTTGAAGATACGAATCGCTTCTATCGGTGCTTGGAGTTTGGCTCGTCGGACTGATTGTGTTGGTGAGGACGCCTGGTCTTTGTTCCTTTCCACGCGCCCTTCGGGGATGCGGCATCTGCGATCACCAACACTCGTGATGCCGTCGATTTGTCCAGAAACAGAATAATTATCAATTGATAGTTGTCAATTGACAATTCTCAATTAGGTCGTGGGCGCTACTGGGATCGAACCAGTGACCTTACGCGTGTGAGGCGTACGCTCTGAACCAGCTGAGCTAAGCGCCCATGGTGAGGCAAACTACCAAATTTCCAAACTCTCCAAATATCCAACCAAGACTCCAAATCGCCGAATGGCCAAACGAAATTACCAAGAAGTGGCTTGAGAATCAACTCTCGCCGGTCACGCGTCCGGCGATGACGCGACCGATCGCGAGCGACGCCGTCGCGGCCGGAGATGGAGCATTGCAGACATGCAACACGCGTCCGTGTTCGACGAACAAGAAATCGTCGATCAACGCACCCGATCGTTCCGATGCCTGCGCTCGCACGCCTGACCCTCCCGATGTCAGATCCTCTTCACGGATGTCAGGAACCATCCGCTGAAGCGCTCGCGTGAAAGCGCTCTTGCTGAATGAACGATAGTACTCGCCCATCGCCGTCCGCCAATATTTCTTGACAACCTGGTGGAAGCCAGGCCACGTCACTGATTCCCACAGGTCGCGCATGTTCATGTCGAGTTTCCGATACCCTTCACGCTTCCATGCCAACACGGCATTCGGCCCCGCTTCCAAACCGCCTTCGATCGTGCGCGTGAAGTGAACCCCGAGGAATGGAAACTGAGGGTCCGGCACCGGATAGATCAGTCCGCGAACGATCTCCGCCCGCTCCGGACGCACCATGTAGTATTCACCCCGAAACGGGAGGATGCGCACAGCCAGGTCCGGGTCTGTCATGCGCGCGACCCGGTCGGAATGCAGCCCGGCGCACGTGACCACTCGTTCAGCCACAAATTCCCCCACTTCGCCCCCCAACCGGGCGATCTCTGCCGCCAACGCCCGCGCAACGCCCGCAAAATCGACGATGCCGGTCGCGGGGACATGCAGTGCGCGCAATCCACGTGCGTGCGGTTCCACCGCCGTGATCTCTGCGCCCTCCAGGATTTTCAGGCCCTGGATGCCATTCAGCGTTCCTCGCCGACGGATCTCGTCCAACCCGGCGAACTCCGAAGGGTCCGTTGCAAGGATGATCTTTCCACAAATTTTGTGTGGTAACTCGTGCGCGCGACAAAACGCGATCAGATCCCTTGCCCCTTCTACGCACAAGCTTGCCTTCAGGCTGCCTGGTTTGTAGTACGCCCCCGAGTGAATAACGCCGCTGTTGTTCCCTGTCTGGTGGGACGCGACGGCATCCTCCTTCTCAAGGACAAGCACTTTCCAGGATGGACGACGTTGCAGAAGTCGATAGGCTGTGGCCAACCCGA